>CABUBH010000107.1 GCA_902489775.1 uncultured Collinsella sp. | reverse complement strand
GCCGTCGCTGATCCGTACCGAGGCCGACGAGCTCACCTACCCGCTGCATATCATGGTGCGTTACGAGATTGAGCGCATGCTGTTTGCCGGCGAGGCCACGGCCAAGGACATCCCCGCGCTTTGGAATCGCTTTATGGACGAGTACCTGGGCATTCCCGTTCCCGACGACACACGCGGCTGCCTGCAAGATACGCACTGGAGCGGCGGCTCGTTTGGCTACTTCCCCACCTATGCGCTGGGCAGCGCCTACGACGCCATGTTTGTGCCGGCCATGTGCCGCGACGGCGTCGACCTTACCGGCGCCTGCGCGAGCGGCGACCTGACACCCGTCCGCGCCTGGCTGGGCGAGCACATTTGGCAGTGGGGCCGCGCCAAGGACGCGCCGGAGCTCATCAAGGGCGCGTGCGGCATGGCGTTCGATGCCCGCTACTACTGCAGCTACCTGCAGGACAAGTTCACCACGCTCTACGAGCTGTAAGGCATAACCGACACGCCAACGCAAAGGGGACGCCGCGGAACCAATCCGCAGCGTCCCCTTTTTTCACCCAATAACTAGGTACCCAATGACTAGTTCGTTGACGCTAATGTCTTGGCAACGTCAGCGAAAACGGCCCCAAGCGAGCAAGGTGACGTGAAATGAAAGGGCGCTGACCTTCTGGTCGCGCCCTTGAAATTGAACGTCAGATTGCCGCTTGGGGCCGTTTGCAGCGTCGAGCAGCTACGCGGTTTGGTAAAACCGCGTAGCTATAAAGCCTCGAGCGCGTTGGCGATGCGCTTCATGGCGGCATCGGCGGATGCTTGGTCGGGCGCCTCGGCCAGCACGCGGATAACCGACTCGGTTCCGCTCTTGCGCACGAGCACGCGGCCCTCGCCTGCCAGCGCAGCCTCGGCCTCGGCGATGGCGTTCTGCACGCCCATATTCTCGAGCGCGACGTCCTTGTCCGCCACGTGCACGGCCACCTGCGCCTGTGGCAGCAGCTTGCACGGAGCCGTGAGCTGCGAGAGCGTCTCGCGCTCGGCACGAATCACTTCCATCACGCGCAGCGAGGTCATAATGCCGTCGCCCGTGCGCTCGATATCGCCAAAGATCGTATGGCCCGTCTGCTCGCCGCCCAGGCTGTAGCCGCCCTCGCGCATCTTGGCATACACGTGACGGTCGCCCACGCCGCTGGTCACGGCACTCAGGCCGGCAAGCTCCAACGACTTGATCAGGCCAAAGTTGCTGGCGATCGTCGGCACCACGGTACCGCCCGAGAGACGCCCGTGCTTGTTCAGGTACACACCGCACACGTACAGGATCTGGTCACCGTCGACCACGCGGCCGCGCTCGTCCACGGCCAGGCAGCGGTCGGCATCGCCATCGTAGGCAAAACCCACATCCAGGCCCTGCTCCACCACGTGGCGCTGCAGGCGCTCAATATGCGTAGAGCCGCAGTCGACGTTGATGTTAAAACCATCGGGCGCGGCGTTGATCACGCGCACGTCAGCGCCCAGCGCGTCGAACACCGGCTTGGCC
>CABUBH010000106.1 GCA_902489775.1 uncultured Collinsella sp. | reverse complement strand
TCGGTCGCCGTATCATGCAGCGGCACGGGCACCGTCACGCGGCCTTCGTCGTCGCGGGCGATGCCGGGTACGTCCTCGAGCTCGTCAGCCGAATCACTCGGCTCCACAAGTGGACAGATCACATAGGCCTGCTGGCCCTTTTCGTGCGCCTCGCGAATAGCGCCGTAGGCCAGGTCGCGGCTCGACTCGGTAAGCACGCGTGTCGTAACGCCCGCTCCCGGAACAGGTCGATGGCGAATAATGCTCGTGTCCAGGTCGCCGTAGACCGAGAGCGCCAACGTACGCGGGATGGGCGTTGCCGTCATAACGAGCAGATCGGCACCGGGGCCCTTCGCGCGCAGGGAGTTGCGTTGGCCGACGCCAAACCGGTGCTGTTCATCGATGACCACGAGCGACAGATGCTTGAACGTAACGTCATCCGAAAGGACCGCGTGGGTTCCAAAGAGCACATCAAGCTCGCCCGATTCCAGCTGCATATGGATCTGCTCGCGCTCGGCCGCCGGCGTGGCACCCGTCAGGAGCGCCCAGGACATACCGGCCTGCGAGAGCAAGGGGCCGGTCTTATCGGCATATTGGCGCGCCAGAACGCCCGTGGGCGCCATAACGCAGGCCTGCGTGCCGCTATCGGCAGCCACTGCCAGCGCGCAAGCGGCAACGGCGGTCTTACCGGTACCGACATCGCCCAGCAGCAGGCGGTTCATCACGCGCCCGCCATCGCACATATCATGCAGGATGTCTTGGAACGCGGCGTCCTGCTCGTCGCTCAGCGAAAACGGCAGGGCTTGCTTGAGCGCGGCCAGGTGCTCGCCCGCGGTGTGGGCATAGGGCACCACATCGACCAGGCCGCCGTCGTTGCGCAGGCGCAGCGCCAGCTGCAGGTAGAGGCACTCCTCGTAGGCAAGCCGTGCGCGCGCGATGTCGCGCTCAGCCATGCTCGAGGGAAAGTGGATCGAACGCAACGCGCGGGCATTGCTCATGAGCTTCCGCTTTGCGCGCAGCGGCGCGGGAATGGGATCAAAGGGATTGCCGACGACCTCGAGCGCGCCGCTTACGATGCGGCGCATCCACGCCTGGCTCACGCCATCACTCACGTAATGGACCGGCAGGATAGTGCCCGCGGCACGCCCTTCCTCGAGCTTTTCAAAGTGCGGCGAGGCCATCTGCTTAAAGCCGTAGGCAAACTCGACCTTGCCCATCACGGCCAGGCGGTCGCCCTGCTTAAGCTGCTGGGCAATCCAGGGCTGACGGAAAAAGGCGACCTGCAGCACGCCCGTCTCGTCAACGAGTGAGACCTCGGTCACCTGCATGCGCGGACGAGGCTGCTTTTGGACGATACGGTCGACCGTGGCGATGATGGTGCACACGGTACCGATGGGCGCCATCTCGATGGACCACGGACGGGTAAAGTCGAGGTATCGATGAGGGATATGGAGAAGGAGGTCCCCCACCGTCCGAATTCCCAGACGGCGAAGGGCCTCCTCACGTTTACCCGAAACAAATTTGAGTCGCGCGATATCCTCGTCGAGCGCATTGCTCTGGGCAAAGCGCTCCGAGACGCGCGGCACGGAGCACAGCTCGGACATGGGCAGTTGCCTACTCGATCGAGAAGATCACGGGATAGAGCGGCTGCTCGCCAC
>CABUBH010000105.1 GCA_902489775.1 uncultured Collinsella sp. | reverse complement strand
CGGCCAGAGCCGCCGCCTGCTCATCGCTTTGCGGCGACAACAGCTTGGGCGCTCCATCGAGCGACCCTGTGAACAGCGCAAACCCCAGCACCACGGCGGTGCCGATGGAAAGTACTTGTTTGTAGGCGGATTTGCGCGACATGGAGGCTCCTGGATGGACGGTTGGGAATCTACCAGTCTAGCAGGAGACGCCGCAGGGTATCACGTGGGCCTTGCGACATCGTCGCGCCGCGTTGCAGCCGAGCGCAACCTTAAGACGGTCGGCCTGTTTGACAAGTTTGAAACGGTGATCTTCGGCGAGGATACCGTGCACGGCAAGCCCGATCCCGAGATCTACCTGCTCGCCTGCGAGCGCGCGGGCTTTGCTCCCGAGGAATGTGCCGTGCCCGGAACCTGCGCAGCGCCGAGCGGTTACGCCGTTTGTAAAACGGCGTAACCTACAAGTTCATGTTGCCGTGGATGTAGGGGGTGACTTCGGGGGAGATGTGGCCGCAGCCCAACTCGCGCAGCGCGGACTCGATAGCGGCAGGCAGCGGGGTCTTGCCCTTGTCGTCGACGGCGGTACCGCCGAGGGCAGCAATCTTTGCGACATCTGCCGGCGCGGCCTCGATATGCATGCAGCCGCCGACGAGGCGTGTGCGGACCTGTGTCAGGTCAAGATCGTGCAGGTAATCCTCGCAGGCGCGGATTAAATCAACCTTCTCGCGCGTAAGCTCCTCGCCCGTGGGGATGCGCGTGGCCAAGCAGGCGCCTGCCGGCAGGTCCCAGACGGGGTAGCCCCATGCACGCAGCAGCTCGCGCTCCTCGTCCTTGGTAAAGCCGACCTCCATAAGCGGCGAGCGCACGCCGAGCTCTTCTGCCGCACGCATGCCGGGGCGGTAGTCACCGCGATCGCCTGCATTGCTGCCATCGATGACGGTGGGAAAGCCGAGCGACTTGGCGTGGTTGACGATAGCGGTAAAGCCGGCGTGCTTGCAGTGGTAGCAACGGTTGGCATCGTTGCAGGCTACTTGGGGGAGCTGCAACTGATCGACCGAAAGATTGAGCACAGGGAGCTTAAAATGCGGCTCCTCATTGGTTTGCCCGTCAACGGACCGCTCAAATGAAGCCTGTTCAGGCGTGCCGATGAGCGGCGTGGTGAGGTGAACGAGAAGCGTGCTGGCAGGCATGATGCGGGCGCAGACCGCGGCTAAAAAGCTGCTGTCGACGCCGCCGGAAAAGCCGATGGCGACGCGTCCGTATGCCAAAAGCAGCTGTTCGAGTGCTGCGAGTTTGTACTGAAGCTCCTCTGCAGGTGCGGTGGTGTCTGAAAGCATGAAACGTTCCTTACCAATATGTGCTCGGCCGAAAACTATAATCCTATCGGGCTGCTTGTCATAAGACTTCTATCTATGTAATGAAGGCACAATATGCTATATACGTTATATACAAGTTTGTAAAGTGCGGTAGAGTGTCAGTAACGCAATCCGGTGAGGGGACCGATATGATCAAGGCTGTAATTTTTGACATGGACGGAACGCTGGTCGATACCGAGCGTTTGGGCATTAAGGCATGGAAGGCGGGCGCTGCCGAGCTGGGGGTCGCGATTGATGAAGCGCTGATCCATCAGTTTATCGGTCGCACCCTACCCGATGTCATGGACATCCTCGACAAGCATTACGGCAGCCACGAAACCACCGAGGCGGTCTATGCCCGCCACAAGGAGATTCGCGACGAGATGGTCAAGACCGAACTGGAGCTTAAGGCCGGCGCCGCCGAGTGCATAGACGAGCTGCTGGCTGCGGGCTATCACGTGGGCCTTGCGACGTCGTCGCGCCTCGCTACGGCCGAACGCAACCTTAAGATGGTCGGCCTCTTTGACAAGTTTGAAACGGTGACCTGTGGCGAGGA
>CABUBH010000104.1 GCA_902489775.1 uncultured Collinsella sp. | reverse complement strand
AATCTTGGAGCTCAACGCACAGGCAATCTCAAAGCGCATGGCGACGTCCTCGTCGGCACCGCGCGCACCAAACCGGTTGAACACGGCACTCATGCGCGTGCGCGGCACGCCCACACGGCTCGCCAGCTCAATGACGCGCGAAGCGGATATCGCGGACGATACCGCCGCATCGCCTACGACCAGGCAACGGCCGCTCGCCGCCACCGCGGCGGCCACGGCATCGCCCCAAAAGACCGAGGTGTCGACAAAGACCACGTCGGATTCGCGGCGCAAAACATCGAGCAATAGCTCCACCGGACGTGCCATGAGCTCAGCCTTCTCGGGGGCCGCGACAGGTCCCCAGAGCGTGACGCCCGGGGCGACGCGCATCGATGCGGCCACGATATCCGGCTCGGCAAGCGCGCCCGCCGCCGACGGCCCGATAAGCGTCGCCATATCGTGCGGGGCATCGACACCCAGCAGATCGTATAGGTTTCCAAACATGAGGTCCAAGTCGAGCACAGCGGCACGCAAACCCAACAGCGACGCCGCATGCGCCATGGTGGCAACGATCGTCGACTTGCCGCAACCGCCCGAACCCGAAACGGCGCAGACGACCGGTGCCCGACGCGACGGAACCGAAGCGTCCGCCGACAGCGCGGGGGCTGACGGTGCAGGAACCGGCGACACGGACGCGGGCGACAACATCCCCGTCTCCCCCGCCGCGGTCACGCGCTGAGCCCAAGCCGGCATGGCAGGCTGCCCGGGCTGCGGTTCCGAAGCCAAAGACGCAGCGGCACACGGCTCGCCAGCCCCGGCAAAACCCTCGACCTCGTCGAGCTCATCGGCCAGATTTACGCCGTGCACGTATCCCATATCTTCAGCCAGAACGTCATCGCCATACGGTACCGGCCCTCCAGCGTCATCGTATGCAAGGGGGTCCCGGGGGCGCCGACCATGCTCGGCTTCCGCTTTTCCATATTCATCAACACGCGGGCCTCTTGTAGCGCGAGGCGCCCCGGGTTCCCTATCAGCAAAAGCATCGGGCTCAATCGTCATGCGCCGATCGGAATCAACCGTTCCCTCACCCGCGCGCCCGTTGCCGCACAAACTGTGCACAGCGATGACCTCGGTCGCCCCTGCGCGAAACAGCCCTTCGATATCCGACGGGTCGAGCGTCTCGATCAACACGACGACACGACTCACACGGCCCTCGGCCGTCAGGCGCGCAACGGTCTTCCGCACGTCTTCGGTATCGAACAGAGACGCCGCGATGATGGCGGCACCGCGGCGCGACGGAAACGCCCGCGCCATGGATACCAGCCCGTCCAGGTCGCCCACGCGAAGCACCTGCGCGCCCACATCGCGACCCTCGACTTCCTGCTGTAGCAGCCCGTAATCGCCGCACGCGCAGCACGCAAGCCAGATCGCCTTCATCACTCGTCGCCTCCGCTCTTTTTGCCGCGCGCCGTGGCGGGAATCGTCAAGCTGACCGTTCCCTTTCCCGAGGCTCCCAGCAATTCCTTGACATCTTCGGGGTCTGCCGCCAGTGTCACCCACTCGATCTTGCCTTCACGCGTGGTGCCGACATCTTCGCTGGTATCGATCACGTACGCGCCGCACAAACGATCGGTCACGCCATCTTTTTGCACGTACACGTCCACATAACTGCCCACGCCCGTGGCACCACCGACCGAGTGCTCGGCATCGACCGCCACCGAAACGGCAACCTTGCCTTTAGGCACCTCGAGCTTGTGGCTCTCGGCCTTGGTGTAGACATTGCAAATCACGGCGTTTTTGGGAATGCGCGAGGTCGTCACGTCGCCGCGCACCTGACGCAGCTCGGTCGCCGCATCACGCGGCAACAGACTGGCCAGCCATTCCTGAGTTATGACATTAGTCTCGTCGAGGGTCTCGCCCACATCGATATCGCGCGCCGCGACGCACACCTCAACGCGGT
>CABUBH010000103.1 GCA_902489775.1 uncultured Collinsella sp. | reverse complement strand
CCCGCCGCCGCAGCCGCCTGACGCTCGCGCAGGCGCTTGCCCAGAACGCCGCCGATCAGCCCACTCGAAAGGCCTGCGCCCAGCAGCGCCTCGGCCCCAGCGGCAATGCCTTTACCCATAGAGCCCGCGACTCCGCCGATCGAGGCCACATAGCCCTCGACTTTGGCAGCCACCGCAAGCTCGGTAGGCGCCGGGGCGCCCGCGAGCCGATATCGACGCATGCGGCACTCATAGACCACATCGCTCGGCTCCATCGAAAAGCCCTGAATCGCAAAGTCGTTTGCCGCCTCGCGCTTTACGCGGGCACGCTCGTGCTCGATATCGACCGCTGCGCTCGATGGGTACGGCTGCTCGGCCACAACCTCCGCCCGCGCGCCCAGCTGTGCTGCGCAGGCCTGGGCCAACTCGTCGCAAGCTGCCTCCACGTGCATAAACGCCTTGCGCTCGGTTTGCGTGGGGATACGTTTGGCAACGGCGCCCGCATCCACGTAGCAGAGCTCGGAGCGGTACACAATCCGCTCGCCCGCCAGGCCCGCCGCCGTCACGCCAACTGAAATCGGGCAGTCGAAACTACTGCTGCGCTCAAGATGCGCCTCTTCGATACGCCAGCCCCGCGGCAACGCCACCTGCGCGAGCGCCTGACCGCCAGAAGCATCGCATGCGGTATGGAGCTCAAGGTCGCCGGCGCGGGGAGCATCCGCCGAGGCTGTACCGCCAGACGGCGACGCCGCCTCGGCACTCCGCGTTGGCACATCTGCCGGCACGGCCACACTCGGCTCGCAACCTTCACCCGCGCCATCATTGTCAGCCGCATCATTCACAGACCCCGTGGCATCCGGGCCGCATGCAATGTCCTCAAGCCGAACACCGCAGCCCGGGCAAAATCGCACCGGCACGCCGACGACCCGCGGCAGCTGCATCCCGCACGCCGGGCAGAATCTCAAATCACTCATCCCGTACACCCCTCATTTCATTGGCTGTTCTTGATGGCGGCTAGCCGTCGCCACAGTTCATCGGCACCGTCAAGGCGATATGCCGTCTTGTCGAGCACGATATTCCCGCCCTCGAACTCCACCGATTGCTCCGAGCCGTCTTCATAGACAAAGACGAGCGTGCGACCGGCATCGCTCATCCGCTCATCCACCGCACCTCCCACGGTGCAATCGTCGAGCGCGGCAAAAGTCGACGCGACCAGCTCGGCATCGTCGGTCTCATAGACCGTCCGCGCCTCGCCGTTCTCGATAAGCTTGACCGCCACCGGATCGGCGGCACAATCGTTCAGCAACGCTTGCGCGGCGGTCTGTCCCTGAATGGCGCGGGCACCAAAGCCGTATGCCCGCACAAGCGTCACCGCCGCAGCAAGGACCACCACGGCGATAAGCGCGCCCGCAATTTTATTAGACGAGCAACCACGAGACGCCATAGGCCCACCCCTTCCGTTCTGCTCCGCTCAACATCACATTCATATGCCTTTGAGCGCCAAAACGGCAGGTGACAAATGTCTCATATTCATATTTTTGCAGGTAAAACCACCACAAAGGTGCCTGTCCCCTTCGTGGTGGTTTTGGCTAGTCTTGGGGTGTCCAGGACCAGAAGAAATTGATGAGGGCCACGCGCGAGGCGGCACCGGTCTTTTTGTTGATCGAGGCGATATGGCGGTAGAGCGTAGAACGCGAAAGGAAGAGCGCTGCCGCAACGTCCTGCACGCTGTCGTCCGATACGACCAGCGCCTCCAGTACATCGCGCTCGCGCTTGGTAAGTCCAAAGGCGGCTACAAAACCGTCGAGTCGATCGTCAAACGAAAGCTCCGGTGTCTCCAGGGACACCGTGTCGGTCTGCTCGGGCGCACGGCTCACGCCAAGATCGTCGGTGGCAAACGCCAGCCCCCTGTGACCCGCTTCATCCTCAACGCCTTGTCCAAACTGCCCCAACAGCGAGATCGCAATGCCGACAAACAGCACGAGTACGACACCCACCGCCA
>CABUBH010000102.1 GCA_902489775.1 uncultured Collinsella sp. | reverse complement strand
AAAGCCCTCGGAACGACGGGACGGATATAAGGAGCAGCCATGGCAGGCAAGCCGCAAACACTAGCTACGACCTCGGCATTCGAGATCTTGGGGCCCGTCATGGTCGGCCCCAGCTCATCGCACACCGCCGGCGCTCTACGCTGCGCCCAGGTGGCCGCCAGCCTGCTCGAGGGCCGCATCACTAAGGTCACCTTTGGCCTGTGGAACTCCTTCGCCCACACCTACCGCGGCCACGGCACCGACCGCGCGCTCGTCGCGGGCATCCTGGGCCTCGATACCGACGACGAGAACATCAAGCAGGCCTTCGACCTCGCACGCGAGCAGGGACTCGAATATCACTTTGACATCAAGGGCGACGACGCCTCCATCCACCCCAATACCGTCGACATCGACATGGTCGACGACACGGGCGCCACGGCACAGGTCCGCGGTGAGAGCCTGGGCGGCGGCAAGATGCGCATCAGCCGCATTAACGGCGTCGGCGTCGACATCTCGGGTATGTACTCCACACTCTTCGTGGCGCACTACGACGTCCCCGGCGTGCTCGCCGCGCTCACCAACCTGCTCGCCTACGCCCACGTGAACATCGCCTTCTGCCGCACCTACCGCACCGAAGTGGGCGGCCAGGCCTACTCCGTCTTTGAGACCGACGGCGCGCCCGACGACACCGTTATCCCGATGCTACGCAAGCTCGACAATGTCGATTACGCGACCTTTATCGAGCTTCCCGGCTCAGCCTCATCGCTCTCCCCCGGTGTCTCGGCAAAGGAGATCTTCGACGACGGCGAGCAGCTGCTCGATGCGTGTGAGGAACTGGGGCTCAGCATCGGCGCCGTCATGGCCGTACGCGAGACACGTCTGACCGGTGAGGCCCACGCCGTCGCCGCCATGCGCCGCGTGCTCGACGTCATGCGCGAGGAGACCACGACCCCTATCGCAAATCCACAGCGCTCGCTCGGCGGCCTTATCGGCGGCGAAGCCAAGCTCGTCGATGCCACCTGCCGCAACGATTTGAGCGCAAGCCTGATGGGCCCCGTTCAGACCGATGCCGTGGCCCGCGCGATGGCCGTGCTCGAGCGCTCCGCCACCATGGGCGTGATCGTCGCCGCCCCCACGGCCGGCTCCGCGGGTGTCGTGCCCGGCTGCGTGCTGGCGCTCGCCGACCACCTGCAGCTCGACGACGAACAGGTCATGGATGCCCTCTACTGTGCCGCCGCCATCGGCCTCAATCTCACCACGAGCGCCTGCGTCGCCGGCGCCGAGGGCGGATGCCAGGCCGAGGTCGGAAGCGCTGCCGCCATGGCCGCCGCCGCGCTGGTCCAGATGATGGGCGGCACGCCCGAGCAAGCGCTCGACGCCAGCTCCATCGCACTGAGCAACCTGTTGGGCCTCGTTTGCGACCCTGTCGGCGGCCTTGTCGAGGTGCCCTGCCAAAACCGCAACGCCATCGGCGTGGCCGCGGCCTTCAGCTCGGCGCAGCTCGCCCTCGCCGGCATCAAGAGCCTGGTGCCGTTTGACCAGATGGCGCACGTGATGCTCTCGGTGGGCCACGCGTTGCCGGCCACGCTGCGCGAGACGGCAAAGGGCGGCATCGCGCAGGCTCCAGCAGCACTTTCGGCCTGTGCAAAATGCGGCGTGTGCGGATAGCGGCAAAGAATGACTCAAAGGTGGGACAAATGTCCCACCTCTTTTGAATGCCACCGTTTCCGTACCACAAACAGCAAGGCAATCGCTATAATGCAAGCCCAGTAAAACACGATGAGCCATAAGGCGAAATTCGAAGGATATGCATACGATGTCGCAAAACGATCGAACTCAACTGATTCCCGATCCGCAGCAGCCGAGCAGGCACACCGGCGGCGTTCAGTCACCGCGTCCTATCGCGCCGAGCCACGGTCAGCAGCGTAGTGCAGCAAACGCTTCCCAACGCCCGAACCAACAGCGACAGCAGCGTCAACAACGTCAGCAGCGCCAGGCAAACGGCAATGCGCCCAAGCAGCCCCCCACGCACGCTCGAGGCGATCGTGGCCCCGCGCGCAAACCCGCCGGCA
>CABUBH010000101.1 GCA_902489775.1 uncultured Collinsella sp. | reverse complement strand
CTTCGTTAAACGGGCGCTAGGGCGTCACCCTTACACCAACATTTTCGACGCGATCGATTTAGGGGGAACGTTTTGGTGTCTGAACAGGCAAATAATGGTTGTGCTGCCGGCTTTGGCGTGCGTTTGATCGGCTGTGCCGACGATGCGGCTTTGCCCATTGGCATGCACGACTATGCGGAGGCCCTTGGTTGCTGCATGCTGGTTGACAAGACCATGTTTATTGCCGATGTGTTGGACTGCGACGCGTCCGTTGTGGTGTGCTGTCGACCCGAGGGTTTTGGCAAGAGCATGAACTTGTCGATGCTCAGGGCTTTTCTGGAGCGTCCAGCGGTCGGTCGCGCTGGTCAGCGTTTGTTTGCCGATGCTCAGATTTGGGATGCAGACGGCGGGCGCTATCGGGATGAGTATGCTTGCTATCCGGTGATATCGCTGGACTTTTCTGGCGCTGCGAGGCGTGGCACCGATGTTGCCGACGTCGTGCGCGATGCTCTTTCGGACGAGTGCGCTCGCCTGCTGGCGCTTTTGGAGGCTCCGGATTTAGCTCGAGACAAGGTACGTCACATCGAACTCGTTGCGCGTGGCGCGGCGAGCGAGGATGAGGTCGCCTCGGTGCTTGGCGTGCTCATTGAGCTGCTGGAGATGGCCTGCGATGAGCAGGTTGTATTGCTCGTTGATGGGTACGATGCGGCATGGTTGGGCCGTGCAAGCGCGAGGGGCGCTTCCGGTGCTGATCCGGCAGGGCTATTCGATCGCGTGCTTTTCGACGCCATTGCCGCTGCGCGCGATTCGTTGCGGCTGACGTGTCTGATGGGGGAGCATCCCAGTCCCGCCGAAGCGGCGCTTTCTTTGCATGACTGCTCGTATTGTCTGTCGACGCCGCTTTCGACCTGGTGTGATCGTTGGTTCGGCTTTTCGGATGCCGAGGTCCAGGCTCTGTTGAATCATGCTGGGCGCGAGGAATACCTGAATGATGCGCGTGAATGGCTCGAGGGATATCGGTTTGGCAGGGCCTATTGCTCGGGTCCAGCGCGCGTGATCGGTTTTCTGGACCGAGGCTGCACGGCGCCCGTGCGTGCCGATCTGTATGGATATGCCGATTGCCTGAGTAGGGTAGTTGCCGGGTGGAATCTCGACCGCCTTTCGGTCTTGTTTGATTTGCTCGAGGCCCATGGGTGCGCTGAGGTCTCGCTTTGTTTGGGCACTGCAGAGCCAGATGTCTCGCCTGACGATGGCATGTGGACAGCGCTGTATCTGTCCGGTTTTCTCACGACGGATATGACTGAGGAGCCAGAGCACGGCAATCGCCTCCGTGCTTTGCGATTGCCCAATAACGAGCTTCGACAGGCCTTGCGTCTAGTGATTGTTGAGTGGTTTGAGTGCGCTGCCGAAGACATTCGAGACGTCGATGCGTTTCGCGACGGGCTGTGCCGTGGGAACGAGGATACCGTGAGGCGGGCGCTAAGCCGCATCCTGGGGGATGCGGGAATCGGTGAGACCGACCCAGATAAGTCGCTGCCATATCATCTGCTCTTGCAGGGGCTCTGCTTTGGCTTACCGGGCTATGCCAATCCTGCCTCGAGGCGAAAGTGTGGCGCAGGTCGCTGGGACATCCAGGTTTTCCCTACGGGTGCTGTGTTCGACGTAGCAGATACGATTGGCATGCTGGACGAGCGCCCGCTGATAACGATTAACTTGATGTATGACCCCGATGTGGATGCGCTGGGACTGGAATTGCTGGCCGTGCAGTCGCTACTCGACATAGAGCGCGACGGCATCGACGAAATCCGTGTACCGCGCCCCGGCGTGGGTCGCATGCGCTGGGGGTTCGGTTTTGATGGGCAGCATGTGGCTACGGTGTGCCAGCGGCTTTAAGCGCCGAGGTGTTTCCGGCTTCCGTTACTCGGTGTCCTTCATGGGCGGCATGGGCTTCCAGTCGGGGTCCTTGATGATCTTGCGGGCGTCCTTCATGCCACGGCGCAGCGCCGGAATACCGGTCTTAAAGCATTTGTCGACCGCAGCCAAGCGGATGAACTCTTTGCAGAAGGTCGCGGCGTTGCCCAGACGGAACAGCACGGGGTGATAGTCGCCGTAAATCTGCATGTAGCGGGCCAGATAGCCGCGGTTGCGCATGATGTAGTAACGGTTGGTGTCGCTCGTGGAGTTGAGTTGGCGCTTACCGGCGATGTCCCAGT
>CABUBH010000100.1 GCA_902489775.1 uncultured Collinsella sp. | reverse complement strand
GGGCGATGCTACAATCTGGCTTGTACTTGAAACGCATCAAAGGGGCCGCTATGGCGAAGGTAAAAATCAGCGACGTCGCGCGCGAGGCCGGGGTTTCGTTGGGCACGGTTTCCAACGCGCTCAACCATCCCGAAAAGCTGCGCCCCGAGACCCTCAAGCTCATCAACGAGACCATCAATCGCTTGGGCTACCTGCCCAACCAAAGCGCTCGCCAGCTGGCCGGCGGCACCACCAAGTCCTTTGGCCTGGTCCTCCCCCGTCTCGATCACGGCTTTTCGCTCCAGATTGCCAGCGGTGCCCACAACGAGGCACGCAAGCACGGCTATGACTTGCTCATCGCCAACGCCGATAACGACGGCATTCTCCAGGACCATTACCTGCGCTACTTTATGGGCACCCAGATGTCCGGCGTCATGGTTCAGCCCATGGCGTCCCCCGACTGGCACCCCGCTATGACCAAGATGCCCGTGCCGATTGTCCATCTGGACATCCACTGTTCCGAACCCGGTTATTACGTAGCCGCCGACAACGAGGCGCAGGGGCGCATTATCGCCGAGCTCGCCGTTGCCCGTGGCGCACGCCATATCACCGTTGTGGGCAGAGCGGCATTTATGCAGCTCACCCTGCGCGTACTTGGCATCCACAAGGCCCTTGCCCTGCACCCCGATATCAAGATCGAAGTCATCGACGCCGGCGAATGGAATACCGCTGCCGACGGCTACGGCATCGGCGCCCAGATTGCCGAGCGCTCCGGCGACGAGCGCCCCGATTTTGTCATCGGCCTGACCGACGTGTTGGCGTCTGGCATCATCTCGGCGCTGGCCGACAAAGGCATCTCCGTTCCCGAGCAGGTCCGTGTGGCCGGCTGCGACGGCAATCCGCTTGCCTGGAGTGGGTCGGTCCCCCTTACCACCGTGGCGCCGCCGGGCTACGAAATTGGCCGCAAGGGCGTTCAATTGCTCATGGAGCAGATCGGGAACAAGCCCGCCGCCAAGACCAAGCACGTCCGCATCGGCTCTGCAGCGCGCACCGTCACCGCGGTCACAGCCATCGAGGACATCAACCGCCAAGAACTCGTGCGGCCGTTCTTGCTCGAGCGTGCCAGCACTCAAGCAAGCGCCCAGGCCGAAGCCACCGCCATCAACCTGGGCGCCTACCTTTAGAGCACGGCCTTGACCGCCGCCGTCAGATCGAACAGCGTATCGAGCACGGCCTCACAGCCATCCACCACGTCCTGCGGCAGTGGCACGATATCGGGGACAGCGAAGACATGGCAGCCGGCCGTGATGCCCGAGACGCAGCCGTTGCGAGAGTCCTCGACCACGGCGCATTCCTCGGGGGCAAAGCCCGCGCGCTCGCAGGCGAGCAGGTACATCTCGGGGTCGGGTTTGCCGTGCACGACGTCCTCGCCGCAGGTCACCGTTTCAAACTTGTCAAAGAGACCGACCATCTTAAGGTTGCGCTCGGCCGTAACGTGGCGCGACGACGTCGCAAGACCCACGTGATAGCCCGCGGCCAGCAGCTCATCCAGGCACTCGGCGACGCCGGCCTTAAGCTCCAGATCGGTCTTGACCATCTCGTCACGAATTTCCTTGTGGCGGACATAGATCGCCTCGGCGGTTTCGCTGCTGCCATAATGCTCCTCAAGGATGCCCATGACATCGGGCAGCGTGCGACCGATAAACTGATGGATCAGTGCTTCATCAATCGCGATCCCCAGCTCGGCAGCGCCCACCTTCCACGCCTTGACGCCCAAACGCTCGGTATCGACCAGCGTTCCGTCCATGTCAAAAATAACAGCCTTGATCATATCGGTCCCCCATCGACTCTCGCTATCGCATTGCCGCAACTCTACCGCATTTGGCAACTTGTATATAACGTATATACCATATTGCACTTTCGTTACATAGATAGAAGTCTTATGACAAGCAGTCCAGTAGGATTATAGTTTTCGACCGAGTACATATTGGTAAGGATTGATTCATGTTTTCAGACACCACGGCACCCGCAGAGGAGCTTCAAGACAAGCTATCGGCGCTCGAACAGCTGCTTTTGGCATACGGGCGCGTGGCTATCGGGTTTTCCGGCGGCGTTGACAGCAGCTTTTTGGCCGCCGTATGCGCCCGCATCATGCCTACCAATACCCTCCTCGTCCATCTCACCACGCCGCTCATCGGCACACCCGAGCAGGCTTCGTTTGAACGGTCCGTTGACGGGCAAACCGATGAGGGACCGCATTTTAAGCTCCCCGTGCTCAATCTTTCGGTCGATCAGCTGCAGCTCCCCCAGGTAGCCTGCAACGATGCCGACCGCTGCTACCACTGCAAGCGCGCCGGCTTTACCGCCATCGTCAACCACGCCAAGTCGCTCGGCTTTCCCACCGTCATCGA
>CABUBH010000099.1 GCA_902489775.1 uncultured Collinsella sp. | reverse complement strand
TCAACGATATGGCACCGTGGGGACACATGTATGTCAATCCTGGTCTAACAGAGCCTTATTTTTTGGGCCTCGGAGGGCGGATTTCGCGCTTTTGGTAATGAAATGGGTGCGTGCCATGTCGTGCGGTAGGCATCGGTGCACAGAAAAAGGGCCCGAAAGGCAATGCCTTCCGGGCCCTTTGCAATGCAAATTTGCTTGCAAGTACGATTTAGCGCACCTGAGCGACGTAAGCGACGTTGGTCGAGGAGACCTTATCCTCGAGCTGGACGCTCATGCGGGGATCGCCGGCGGTAGCGACGGTCAGATCGCCGGCCTCGACGTAGCCGAGCTCCTTAGCGGTCTCGATCGCCTTGACGATCGTGCCGTTGACGGTGCCCTGAGTAATCTCGGCTTGGTGCGGGATAACGCCCCAGTACATGATCATCTGCTGGACGGCCCACTCGTGGCGGGAGAACGCGCAGATCGGCATGTTGGGACGGAAGTGCGAGATCAGGCGGGCGGTACGACCGGTGGTCGTCGGCACGGTGATGCACTTGGCGCCAACGGTGGTGGCCATGTTCACAGCGGACATACCCACAACGTTGTTGACGACGCGGGTGCCGTGAGCGTCGGCCGGAACCTCGAGCGGAGCGTGGGCCGGGAGGTACTTCTCGGTCTCGAGAGCAATGCTGGCCTGCATCTTAACGGCCTCGACCGGGTACTTACCGGCAGCGGACTCGCCAGAGAGCATAACGGCGTCGGTGCCGTCGTAGATGGCGTTAGCAACGTCGGCAACCTCGGCGCGCGTCGGGCGCGGGTTCTGCTGCATGGAGTCGAGCATCTGCGTAGCGGTGATAACGGGCTTGTAGGCCGCGTTGCACTTGGCGATGATCTCCTTCTGGATGTGCGGAACGAGCTCGGGCTTGATCTCGATGCCCAGGTCGCCACGGGCGACCATGATGCCGTCGGAAGCCTCGAGGATCTCGTCGAAGTTCTCGACGCCCAGGGCGCACTCGATCTTCGGGAAGATCGTCACGTGCTCGCCGCCGTTCTCGCG
Organism: uncultured Collinsella sp.; assembly: GCA_902489775.1. Lineage (GTDB taxonomy): Bacteria > Actinomycetota > Coriobacteriia > Coriobacteriales > Coriobacteriaceae > Collinsella. The sequence continues at coordinate 1,480 of CABUBH010000099.1, read as the reverse complement.
GCAAAGCTCGCGGATGCCGCGGACGGACTCGCCGTCACGGATGAAGGAAGCGGCGATGTAGTCGATGTTCTCGGTCAGGCCAAAGAGGATGTCCTGACGATCGCGCTCGGTGATGGCGGGCAGCGAGATGTTGACGTTGGGCATGTTGACGCCCTTGCGCTCGCCGATCAGGCCGTCATTCTTGACGACGCAGGTCATGTCCTGGCCGCTGACGGACTCGACCTCAAGGGCAACCAGGCCGTCATCGATCAGGATGAGGGAGCCCTTCTCGACCTCGGAGGGCAGAGCCAGGTAGTCGAGGGAGATGTGCTCAGCGGTGCCGTGGAAATCCTCGGTCGTGGGCTGAGCAGTAACGACGATCTTGTCGCCGGTCTTGACGGCAACCTTCTTGCCGTCGACCAGAAGGCCGGTGCGGACCTCGGGGCCCTTGGTGTCGAGCAGGATGCCGACGGGCATACCGAGCTCCTTGGAAATACGACGGACGCGCTCGATGCGACCGTGGTGCTCGTCGTAGGATCCGTGCGAGAAGTTAAAACGGGCGACGTTCATGCCCGCCTTGATCATCTCGCGGATGGTCTCGTCGCTATCGCAGGCGGGACCCATGGTGCATACAATCTTGGTGCGCTTGTACATTCAGACCTCCATCTGACATCGTCTTGCGCTGATAGATAAACCATAAGAAATAAAACTGAGATGATTATAACGAAATGACGACCGAATACCCTCAAAAATCGACCGTATGCCGAATTAGAAGTTCTTTTTTTGCGGTAAAAACGGTATATGAAAAATCTTTACCAACCGTTCTGACCGCTGCTATCTGGGCGATATTTCAGTTTGACGATGCGCCGAAGAAAAAACGTTTTATCAATGTTGAGCATCACACGGTCTGCATCGTTGCACTCGAGCCGTGTTTCCAATTGGAATGTTTTGGCTAGACGCGCCGCTTTGGGGTACCATAGCTCCACTATCAACTGCCGCTCAGCACGGCAGCCTTGATGAGCCCTTGCCCTTCTCCTGGGAATTATGATCGGGCATCAATCTGCTGAGTGGCCCGAATCCCAGGAGGGGACTCTATATGCAAAAGGAATACCTGTCCGCCGCGGCGGAGGTGCTCAGCGACCAAGGTGTCGATGAGAACCTCGGCCTGAGCAACGACGAGGCGTCGTCGCGCCTCGCCAAGACAGGCCCTAACAAGCTCGAGGAAGCCGAGAAGACGCCGCTATGGAAGCGTTTCTTTGAGCAGATGGCCGACCCCATGGTCATCATGCTGATCGTTGCCGCCGTTATCAGCGCACTTACGGGCATGGTCAAGGGCGAGCCCGATTTTGCCGACGTCGCCATTATCATGTTCGTCGTTATCGTCAACTCGGTGCTGGGCGTGGTCCAGGAGGCCAAGAGCGAGGAGGCCCTCGAGGCCCTGCAGAAAATGAGCGCGGCGCAGTCCAAGGTGCTGCGCGACGGCAAGCTCGTGCACCTGCCG
>CABUBH010000098.1 GCA_902489775.1 uncultured Collinsella sp. | reverse complement strand
AAGACTGATGGCGATGCGCTTGCTCTTGTTCACGGCCGCTCCTCTCATGGCGGTGCCGGGCAAATGCCCGTACCACCATTGTCTGGGCGACCAGGGCGCAAAGCGGCGCAATCGCAATCTTGGCTTTACGTGTCAAACCAATTGCTGACCAAAAGCTGACCAGCCCGTCAAGCTCGTGGCAAGGTTTTGGTCAGAACGTCGGCAAAACGCATATTTCGGGGCGCTTTGGCAGCAAAAAAGCCGCCTCCCGAACATTTGGAAGACGGCTGTCATAGGAAAATTCAATTACAGATGGACATCTGGGTCGAGCATTTGGGCACTCACGCGCATGGATGACGCCAGGTTTTGGAACGTCTCCAGGCGCAGGCTGTCGATCTGTCCCGCGTCCTCGGCCTCGCGAACGGCACAACCCGGCTCATGGGTGTGCGTGCAATCGCCAAACCGGCACGCACGCGACGCCTCGACGATCTCGGGGAAGGCACGCGCCAGACCCCGCTCATGTCCTACGAGCGGCAGGCTGCGCAGGCCTGGGGCATCGGCGATCACGCCGGCGTCGCCCGGCAGCGTCACCATCACGCGCGCAACCGTGGTGTGGCGACCTTGGTCATCACGCTCGCGCACGCCGCCAGTGGCTAGCGCATCGTGGCCCAGCAGCGCATTGAGCAGCGTTGACTTGCCGGCGCCCGACTCGCCCAAGATCATGGCACAGCTCCCAGCCGGCACGCAGGCGCGCACCTCGTCCAGGCCGAGGCCCTCGGCAGAAGACGTCACGATCACGCGCACGTCCGGACCCACCAGACGGCGCACGCGGTCCAGATCGCGCTCGAGCTCATCGGCCTCGCAGCGGTCGGCCTTGGTGAGCACCACCACCGGCTCGGCGTCGCAATCGAGCGCCAACACCAGTGAGCGCGCCACGCGATCGAGCAGCACCTCGCCGGCGCCGAGCGCCTGCACGATCAGCACGCTGTCAACGTTGGAGCAGAGCACCTGGCGCTCACCGCGGGCACGGCCACGCCAACGCTCAAAGCTCGTACGGCGCGGCAGTACGCACTCGATCACGCCCATGTCGTGCCCGGGAGCACGGCGAACCGCCACGCGGTCGCCCACAGCGGGCAGCAAGACCTCGTCCTCGCCACGCGACTTGGCAAACCCTACGGCATGCTCGGCACGAAACGTGTCATCGGCAGTCGCCACCAGCGGAAACCCGCGGTCCAGGCGCACCACGGCACCGAGCTGCATCTGCTCGGGCTCCTCGGCCTGTGCACAAAAGTCGTCAAATGCAGCCTGCTGAGCCGCATCGACCGGCAGGTCATCGAACGCCGGAACATCCTGCAACGCGTCAAGCCCCGGTACACTCGCCAGCAACTCCTCAGCAGATGCAGGGGCTTCGGTCGCGAGCTTCCGACGACGATCGCGCTTAGCCCGCGCCCCCGTCGTCTTTTTCTTCGCCTTAGCCTTAGCCTTAGCCACAAACGCCTCCCAGCACCACAAATCACAACTGAGCAGGTATTTTAAATCAAAAAAAGCTGGCCGGGCAAAGCCCGACCAGCTCACAAACTTTCCCTCAGCCCTTTTTCATCCGCGCGGGAGAAAAGCCAGCAAGGATACCGTAGGGCCCGCCCCGGGAGTGTTTTCTTCTGAGCGATCCCGCAGCGCGAAGCGCGAGGACCAGCGAAGAAGAAAACACGCAGGGGCGGGCCCGGACAGGTTAACTTACTCCTTCTCGACCGCGCGCATGATCGCCTTGTAGATCTCCATCAGCGGGATGATCAGGAAGGCAAGGCCCAAGGCGGCGATAACGCCCTTGAGCTCAAGCGTCACGGGGCCAAAGAACATCTCGGCAAGCGTCGGCTGCACGGTCACGATCACCGTCAGCACCAGTGCCAGCGCGGCGGAAGCCCACAGCCACTTGTTCTGCTTCTTCATGCTAAACAGCGACGCACGACGGCTGCGCATATTGAAGCAGTGGAAGATCTCGACCATGTTGAGCGTGATGAAGGCCATCATCACGCCTTCCTCGTCGGCATTACCGGCAATCATATCGGCGATGTGGATGTAGCCCATGTCAAAGTACACGCCCACAAAGAAGCTCGCCAGCACCAGCACGGTAATGATCAGGCCCTGGACCACGCAGTCCAGGCCCATGTGACCGGCAAAGACACCGTCCTTGGCGTTGCGCGGCTTGCGCTTCATGATGTCGCCCTCGGCGTCCTCCATGCCCAGCGCGAGCGCGGGGAAGCAGTCGGTGACCAGGTTCACCCACAGCAGCTGCACCGGCTGGAAGATAGTAAAGCCGATGAGCGTGGCGATAAACACCGAGAACACCTCGGCAAGGTTAGCCGAAAGCAGGAACTGGATGACCTTGCGGATGTTGTCGTAGATGCGACGACCCTCTTCGCAGGCACCGATGATGGTGGCGAAGTTGTCGTCGGCGAGCACCATATCAGCGACGTTCTTAGTAACGTCGGTGCCGGTGATGCCCATGCCCACGCCGATGTCGGCGCGCTTGATGGACGG
>CABUBH010000097.1 GCA_902489775.1 uncultured Collinsella sp. | reverse complement strand
GCCGCACTCGGGGCAGACCGACTGGAACGTGCCCGCACCAAACAGGAAGGACAGGTCGACGTCGATGTGGCCGCGGCCACCGCAGCTCGGGCAGGTATGTGCATGCTCGGACGAAACAGAGCCCGAGCCGCCGCAGTGACCACAGGTATCGAAGCGCGTGTAGCGGACGGTCTTGCGGGCACCGCCCTTGGCCTCCTTGGCGTCGAGCTTGATATCGACGACCACGTTGGCGCCGTTCTCGGGATTGTAGGCAGCCTGGCCGCGACGCTGCTGGCCCCAGGCGCCACCAAAGGGAAAGCTGCCCTCAAAGGGATTGCCATAGCCCGTGCTGCCGGCGTAGCCGCCACCATAGGGCGAAGCCGTAGGAGCACCGGCAAAGGGATTGCCAGAACGCATGGCGTCGTAGCGCGCACGTTTTTGCTCATCCGAAAGCACGGCGTAGGCCTCGGAAACCTCTTTAAACTTTTCCTCGGCATCCGGCTCTTTATTGACGTCCGGATGGAGCTTACGGGCCTTTTGCTGGAAGGCCTTTTGAATATCACGCGAGGTGGCGTCCTTGGAGACACCCAGAATCTCGTAGTAATCTTTTTCGTTCATCGTCGCCATGCGCGGCAACCTCCTGCTCACAGCAGCGTATATATTCCGGTAATTCTACCCGAGCGGCCTAAGCTAGATCCCAAAACAGCTCGAACAGAACATTTCCATCGAGCCAGCCCAGGTGTGTCGGCGCCAGACGAGCTCGGACATGGCCCGCGACGACATCTGCCAAAGTGAAGGGTCCCTCATGGACCCCGAGCGTCTCGGGAACCCAAGTGACAAGACCCAATTCGAGTGCGCGATCGCAGGCAGCTGCCAGCTCGCCCGTTGGGATGACGCAAGCTGCACGAGCCAACAGGTCGGACGCAACACCGCGCGTCATGCGACAAGCGAGCATCAAGTCTTCGGCGACAGCCTCACGCTGCGACAGATATTCGGCCTCGAACGCCGTCGCGTCATCGTCACGTTGCACCAGACGCACGCGGTACGCATCGCCTCGAGAAGACACGCCGGGGAGCAAACCTGCAAGACGGTCGAAATCCTCGTCGTCGAGCATGCCCGCGGCAGAACGACCCAGGCCCAGGTAGCCCTGTCCGGTCCAGTAGGCAATGTTATGGGCGCACTCATGGCCGTCGAGCGCGTAGCTTGCCACCTCATACGGATGATAGCCGGCCGTACCCAGGCGCTCACGCGCCGCGTCCATGCACGAAGCCTGAAAATCCTCGTCGGGCTCGAGCGACTCGTCACGGCACGCCATGCGATAGAGTGGCGTGCCCTCCTCGAGCGTGAGCGGGTAGACCGACACATGATGAGGCGCCGCCGCCAACACGCCATCGAGCGTGCTCCGCCAGCTTGCGACCGTCTGACCGGGAAGGCCGCACATCAGGTCGCACGACACATCGAGGCCAGCGTCCTTCACCGTCGCGATAGCCGCAAGTGCCCGATTAGCATCGTGAATGCGGCCAATAGCAGCCAGCTCGGTATTGTCGAGGGTTTGCACGCCCAGAGAGATGCGCGTGACACCCGCCTCGGCAAGCGCGGTGGCGAGCTCGGCGGTCAGCGACTCAGGATTGGCTTCGCAAGTAAATTCAACGGGCTTGCACCACATGGAGATACGACGGGCAAGTTTCACCAGGCGCTCCCCAGCCAGTGACGGCGTGCCGCCGCCAATATAGACCGTACGGACCTGCGCAAGCGCCCCGGCGTCGCCAAAGGAATCGAGGCGCGCATACAGCTGCTCAAAATAGGAATCGAGCGCAGCATCCAAGTCACACAGAGCAAAGCTGCGCGAGTCAAAGTCGCAATAGCGGCATTTTTGAGCGCAAAACGGCACGTGCACGTACAGCGCGGTAACGGCCACCCTTAAGCCTCCAGCGGATGAGCGGGCACCGACTCACCGGCGGCAAGCGCGGCCTCGCAGGCCACCACATCGCGCTCGATATCATCGACCAGCGCCATAAACTCCTCGTACGTAGAGCAACGCACCACCTGAGCGCGCCAGGCGGCGGCATGGGGCATGCCTTTTAAGTACCAGCTTGCGTACGTGCGGGCGCGCGACATGAGCGGCAGAAGCTCGTGCGTCAACGTCAGGTGCTCGCGCAGAGCCTCCAGGCGCTCGACCGAGGAGCGAGAAGGAACCGGCGTGCCATTGAGTGCAAGGGCTCGGGCATCGCCGAACACCCACGGATTGCCGTAGATGCCGCGCGCGATAAACACCGCGCTGGCACCCGAGCCGTGCAGATGCTCAGCAGCGTCCTCGGCCGAGAACACATCGCCCGAACCAATCACGGGAATCTCGACAGCGTCGGCAACCTCATCGACGACCGACCAATCGGCCTGACCCGTGTAGAGCTGCGTGGCGCAACGACCATGCACGGCGACTGCGGCAGCCCCTGCACTCTCAAGCATCTGGGCAAATGTCGCGGCATTACGGTCCTCGGCATAAAAGCCCTTGCGAATCTTGACGGTCACGGGCACGTGCGCCGCGCCCACCGTGGCCTCGACGATCTTCTCCGCCAGGTCGGGCGTGCGCATGAGCGCCGAACCCTCGCCCTTGGTGACAACCTTGCGGGCGGGGCATGCCATATTGATATCGATGAGCGACAGGCGATCGCCAACGC
>CABUBH010000096.1 GCA_902489775.1 uncultured Collinsella sp. | reverse complement strand
CCTATGACGTTCTGATTCGTAGTCAGACCCTCTATCCAGCTGAGGTAACGCCGCAACGCACGGATTATTATGCACGTGACCCCTCGATGGGTCAAGCGACAATTTGGAAAAATTTTACGAAGTGATGATTAAGACGCTCGCGCCTCGACCGAGGTTCGAATCCATGCGGTGTTGCCATAAAAGAAAAGCCCCCGTTGCCGGAGGCTTTCAATTTCAATTGGTGCGGCGTATAGGATTCGAACCTATGACGTTCTGATTCGTAGTCAGACCCTCTATCCAGCTGAGGTAACGCCGCAGCGCAAGACATATAAAACCACTTTAGCTTATTGGAGTCAAGCACAATCTCAAACTTTTTTGTGGAACGCAGTTTTGTCATGCTGCTCCGCATATACCGTCGTTCCCCGTACGATCGATTGGCTTTTCGATCACGTCAAACTTAGCATCAAGTTCCCTCAGGAGCGATCTCACCCGCTGGGCACAATCATAATCGGCAAACGAGATGCTCAACATGCGAGCAACCTGGTTAGATGTCCGGACCCCATAGAAGTGCTCCAGGGCCACAAGCCCTTCGTGCGCCACAAAGGTCTCGACCACATGCGGCGACTCCTCAAAGCACCATTGCGTCAACGGCCCCTCGCTCGTCTGTCGAACCACCAGGCCACCCATGCCAGACGGCTCACACGTCACAAGCAGGTACTCCCCGCCCTCGTCGCTCTCAAACAAAACCACCCGATCATCAAACAGCTCCATCGCGTCCCCTTTCTCTCGCTCTTATTTAGCAAAAGCATAGCAGGTAGATGGCTGTATACAGAACAGTTGTTCGTGTGTTTTCTATTGAGCTGTCCGCACGGCATGGTATGGACCTGCGCACGAAATAGGGCGCCCCCGAAGGAGCGCCCTTGCATATCGCCTATGCAGCCAAGTTACGCGACCGGCTCAATCTTCTCGAGGCCGCCCATGTAGGGACGCAGGACCTCGGGGATCGTGATGGTGCCGTCGGCGTTCTGGTAGTTCTCCAGAATGGCAGCCATGGTGCGGCCAGCCGGCAGGCCGGAACCGTTAAGGGTGTGCAGGTAACGCGAGCCCTTGAAGTTCTCGGGGTCGCGGTACTTGATGTTGGCGCGGCGGGCCTGGAAGTCGCCGCAGTTGGAGCAGGAGCTGATCTCCTTGTAGGCGTTGTAGCTCGGCAGCCAGACCTCGACGTCGTAGGTCTGACGGGCAGAGAAGCCCAAGTCGCCGGTGCACAGGCTAATCACGCGATACGGAAGGCCCAGCTGCTGCAGCAGATACTCGGCCTCGGCGGTCATGCTCTCGAGCTCCTCGTCGGACTCCTCCGGCTTAGCGAACTTGACCATCTCGACCTTGTCGAACTCGTGCTGACGGATGATGCCGCGGGTATCGCGACCGGCGGAACCGGCCTCCTCGCGGAAGCAGGGGGTGAAGGCGGTGTAGCGGCGCGGCAGGGTGTCGGCGTCCAGAACCTCGCCGGCGTGCAGGTTGGTAAGCACGACCTCGGCGGTAGGAATCAGGAAGTTGTCGCCCGAGACGTGATAGGCGTCGTCCTCAAACTTGGGCAGCTGGCCCGTGCCGAACATGGTCTGACGCTTGACGACGATGGGTGGCCACCACTCCTTAAAGCCACGGCTCGTGTGCGTGTCCAGGAAGAAGTTGATAAGGGCGCGCTCCAGGCGGGCGCCGGCACCACCGAGAACGGTGAAGCGGCTGCCGGAGAGCTTGTTGCCACGCTCGAAGTCGAGGATGTCCAGATCGGTACCCAGATCCCAGTGCGGCTTAAAGTCGAAGTCGAACTCGCGCGGAGTGCCCCAGCGGCGACGCTCGATGTTCTCGTCCTCGTCCTTACCGTACGGGGTGGCCTCGCACGGAATGTTGGGCAGGTGAGACATGAAGTCGTACTGCTCCTGCTCGAGAGCGGTGCGGCGCTCGGCCAGACCGTCAATCTTCTCGTTGACGGCGCGCACGGCCTCCTTGGCGGCCTCGGCCTCGTCCTTCTTGCCCTCCTTCATCAGGGCGCCAATCTTCTTGGACTCGGCGTTTCGCGTGGCCTGGAGCTCCTCGACCTCGGTGATGACGGCACGGCGCTCGTCGTCGAGCTCAAAGAACTTCTCGCGATCCCAAGACGTCTGGCGATTTGCCATGGCGGTATCGATGGCATCGGGATTCTCGCGAACAAACTTGATATCAAGCATTAGATCCTCCGGCGATATACATTCCATTTAGGTTGCAACCTTGTACATGTATGGGCAAGTATATACTTATGAGCGTTTACGACCCAACTCAACTACGCAAGAAGGCACCCAATGGACGCAGTTTTTTCCTTTTTGTTTGGCACCCGCACCGGTTTTGCCATCCTTTTCGCCGGCGGCATCCTGCTATTTGCGATTCTTGCCTTTGTGATGGAGAAGCGCACCCATAAGATGTATGTCGACCGCGGCCCCAAGTCCGAGGACGAAGAAGACAGCTTCTGGGACTAACCTGCCAAAAAGGGACAGGTTTATTTTGGTCGGTTTTATCTGGGCAAATGCAAGCGCCCCGCAACCGGTAACGATCCGGTTGCAGGGCGCTTTTCGCACATACGACAAAACCGCAGGAAAAACCTGCCAAAATAAACCTGTCCCTAAATGGCAGGTTTTACTGGAGAGTTGCGTCGATTGCCTTGACCAGGGCACTGCGCATGCCGGCGTCCTCGAGCGCAACGACGCCCTTGATGGTGGCGCCACCGGGCGAGCATACGGCATCCTTCATCGCCGCAGG
>CABUBH010000095.1 GCA_902489775.1 uncultured Collinsella sp. | reverse complement strand
GGCGAGAAAAAGGCCGATGCCTTTGGCGAGCAGTTTATGGCGGCGATTGAAGAATTTGAGTCCGAGCATGCGCGGGATGGAGCGTAACGATGGCATTCGACGATAAAACCGGCCGCGCTGACGTGTCCGCCGTGCCGCTGTACCAGCAGGTCATGGATGACCTAAAGGGCGAGATCGCGCGCGGCGTGTACGCTGCCGGCTCGCGCATTCCTTCCGAGATGGAGCTCGCGAAGTCCTACGGCGTGGGGCGCGTCACCGTGCGCCGCGCCATCGAGGAGCTGTCGCGTGCGGGATATCTCAACCGCCAGCAGGGGAGGGGCACGTTTGTGTGTGCGCCCAAGCTCAAGCGCAAGATTCGCCAGAAGGGTGACGTCCAGAGCTTTACTGAGGGTTGTGCTGCCAACGACATGGTGCCGGGTGCGCGTCTGGTGTCGCGCACGGTGGTCGCAGCGACGCACGAGGATGCGGCGTTCTTTGGCGTGGAGCCCGGCTGCGAGCTTATCGTGGTCGAACGCGTGCGCACAGCCGACGGCATCCCTGTCATGCTTGAGAACAACGCCTTTGTGCTCGCCGACCATCCCTATCTGCAGACGCTTGCCGACAAGAACCTCACGGACAATTCCATCTTTGCGCTCGTTGCCGAGCATTCGGGTCGCGCGCCGCTCAAGTCCGACCCCTGCACCGTGGAGATTGCGCTTGCCGATGCCCAAACGGCCCCGCTGCTGGAGGTGCCGGTCGGTGAGCCGCTCTTCTATATGGAGGCCTACTTTACCGACGCCGGTGGGCACCCTCTGTTGCTCGGTCGCCAAAAGATTGTGGGCTCGCGCTACGTCTTCGACATCTAACGTCCACAGATAGAACAACATAGAACAAATTTGCCGAGATGACTTCACGGGCGTTGTTACGCGTGTTATAAATAGGACAACATAGAACGACAGCAGGCACGAGCTGCCGTCGCTCAAAGCCACCCCACAAGGAGGGACATCAGGATGAACGCACATGATCTGGTTCAGGAAATCATCGAGCGCAAGGGCAAGGTCGAGAACGTCTTTTGGATCGCCTGCGGCGGTTCGATGATTGACCTGATGCCGGCCAACGAGCTGCTCAAGCGCGAGGCCACTACGTTTACCTCGATGGTCTACACGGCACGCGAGTTTTGCCTGATGGCCCCCAAGAGCCTAGGGCCGAAGTCGCTCGTTATTGCCTGCAGCCACAGCGGTAACACGCAGGAGGTCGTCGACGGCTGCGAGATGGCGTTGGCTGCCGGCGCCGAGGTCATTGCCCTCACCGACTGCGAGGGCTCCAAGATCGACAACGGCAAGTGGACCACCTGGGTCTACCCCTGGGGCGAGGGCGTGCCGCAGGCCGAGGTGCCTCAGGGCATCGGCGCTCTGATCGCCGCCGAGCTGCTCGACCAGCAGGAAGGCTACGAGGCACTCGCCGACATGTACGAGGGCCTCAAGCAGATGGATGCGCTGCTGCCCGCCGCCCGCGAGAAGGTCAACACCGAGCTGGGCGATCGCTTTGCCGAGCTCTGCCAGCAGCACAAGTTCTTCTATATCCTGGGCTCCGGACCCAACTTTAGCCAGACCTACGCCATGGCCATCTGCTCGCTCATGGAGATGCAGTGGCAGCACTGCTGCTACATCCACTCCGGCGAGTACTTCCACGGCCCGTTCGAAGCCACCGAGCCCGGCGTGTTCTACTTTGTGCAGCTTGGCGCGGGCGAGTGCCGCCCCATGGAGGAGCGCGCTCTTGCGTTCCTCAACACGCACACCGACACGATCATGGTGCTCGATGCGCTCGAGTACGGTGTGGGCGAAGTGCCTGCCAGCGTGCGTTCGTTCCTGGAGCCGATCTTCTTCTACAACATGAGCTGCGAGCTGCGCGCCGCCCGCGGCAAGGTCTTCGACCACAGCCCCGAGGTTCGTCGCTACATGGGCATCGAGCAGTACTAATATACCGGGAATAACCTCTCACGACGGGGTCTGCGCTGCGCGCGGGCCCCGTTTTGCGTTGCGGGCGGCCGGATTCGTGTCTGCGCGAAAACGAAGGTGAATACTTTTCTGCGAAGTGAACGACCTATTTTGGACCCCCGAAGCATCCACACATTTTGACGCAAAAACTGCAGGAAAAACTCGGCGAAACCGCAGGAAACGGCGTCTGAAAAGTGCCGATGCTTCGGGGGCTCGTTTTTGCTCGTTCACTTCGCGGAAAAGTATTCACCTTCGATTCGCAAGGGCACTGCGTGAGTCAAAAAAGCGGGCCGCGCCGGGGATTTCCGGCACGGCCCGCTTGGTATCGCGCTTCGATTCGCAAGGTTGCGGCAGCCAGCGGCCTACTTTGCGTCGTAGGCCTCGGCGTCCCACCAGTCGAGCTGGGCGATGTTGTCGCGGATGTGCTGACAGCTCTTGTGGAAGCCCTCGAGCTCGTGCTCGGACAGGTCGAGCGTGTAGACTTCCTCGACGCCCTCGGCGCCGATCACGCACGGCAGGGAGGTAAAGATGCCCTCCTCGCCATACTGGCCGGTCATGAGCGTGGAGGCGGAAAGCACGGCGTGCTCGTTGTGCAGCACGGCGGCGCAGACGCGCGCGGCGGAGTTGGCGACGGCGTACTCGGTGCACTGCTTGCCCTGGTAGGTCACATAGCCGCCCTTGCGCGCGAGCTCCTCGACCTCCATGTGGTCAAAGGCGTACTTGTCGGGGTTCTCGGCCTGAAGCTCGTTGAGGCTCTTGCCGGCGATGGTCGCGGCCTTAAAGGCAGCCAGCTGGCTAAAGCCGTGCTCGCCGATCATGTAGGCGTCGATGGACTTGGGGCTCACGCCGACCTTCTTGGAGATCTCGGTGCGCAGGCGGGCGGAAT
>CABUBH010000094.1 GCA_902489775.1 uncultured Collinsella sp. | reverse complement strand
TCAGGTTGTCGCCGTACTCGAGGACGGCACGCTCGACGGTGTCCACGCGACGACGAGCGTCGGCAATGGCGAGTTCCTGCGCCGCGGCTCGCATACGACGGCTGCGCTCGGCCATAACCTCGGGCGGCACCTGGTCGGGCATATCGGCAGCAAGGGTACCGGGACGCTTGCTATAGCGGAACACGTGCATACGCGAGAAACCCACACGACGGCACAGCGCCAGCGACTCCTCGAACTCCTCGTCCGTCTCACCAGGAAAACCGACGATGACATCGCACGAAAGAGACGCCTGGGGCAAGTTGGCGCGAATCATACGCACCGTGTCCTCAAAGGCCTCGGCGCTATAGGGACGGCCCATGCGATGCAGGGTCGCCGTGCAGCCGGACTGCACGGGCAGGTGCAAAAACGGGGCGATACGCTGCGGATAGCGCGCCATCACCTTAAGCAGGCGCTCAGAGATATCCATGGGCTCGACCGAGGAAATGCGCACATGCGGAATAGACGTGCGCTCCATGATGGCCTCGAGCAGCTCATCGATTTCGACATGCTCGTCGGTCGCGCTCTTGCCATCGTAGGCACCCAGGTTCACACCGGTCAGCACCACCTCGGGCACGCCGGCCTCCTGGGCCTCGCGAACTTGCTCGAGCACGGACTCGACGGGCACGGAGCGCTCGGGGCCGCGTGCCTTCCACACAATGCAATAGGTGCAGCGATGGTTGCAGCCGTCCTGGATCTTCACGCCCAGCCGCGAACGACCGAGTGCATCGACCACGTCACCATCGCTGCAGGCGGGAACGCTATCGGACTCAACGCCCAGCACATCGCAGACACGTTCGGCGACATCGATCTTAGACGGCTCGGCAATCACGCGATCCGAAAGCTCCAACAGCTCCTCGGGATGCAAATTGACCACGCATCCGGTCACGACCACATAGGGCTCGTTTGGATGGGCCAGCGCATGACGGACGGCCTTACGGGTCTTGGCCTCGGCCTCGCCCGTAACGGCACAGGTGTTAATGACGATCAGATCGGCATCGTGGGGCTCCACCATAGCAAAGCCCAGGCGCATAAGATCAGCAGTGATACGGTCAGACTCAACCCGGTTGACACGGCAGCCGAGGTTGACGACGGAAATATGGGGTGCGAGCACGCGGGCTCCTTAATCGAGGATATCGTCGAGGGCACTCTTGATACGGTCGGTCACCGACTTCTTACCGGAAGCGACGTCATCGCCCATCTCATCGGCAAAAGCACGGAGCAGCTCGCGTTGCTTATTGGAAAGATTGGTGGGAACGACCACGCGCAGTTGCACGATCAGGCGGCCACGCGAACCGCCACCGCCAATGCGCGGCATGCCGTAATTATTGACGCTCACGGTGTCGCCGTACTGGGCGCCGGCGGGAACCGTCACCTTAACGACCTCGTCGGGCATAATGCCCTCGACCTCGATCTCGCAGCCGAGCGCAGCCTGCGCAATCGAGATATCGCTCACCAGGTACAGGTCGTCACCGTTGCGCTTAAAGCGCTCATGGTCGGCGACGCGCACGTTGACAATCAGGTCGCCCGAAGGCTCGCCGCGAAGGCCGGCCTCGCCAAAGCCGCTCACACGCAGCTGGCGACCGGTCGAAACGCCGGCGGGAATATCGATGTCGATCTTTTCGTGCGAAGGCGTGCGGCCCTGACCGTCGCAGGTCTCGCAGGGATGGTCGATAACCGTGCCCTCGCCATGGCAGTCGGGGCAAGGCGAGGAAGACTGAACCTGGCCCAAAAACGATCGCTGAACCGTCGTGACGTAGCCCGTACCGTGGCAGCGACTGCACTGCTTTTCCTGTGCACCCTCGGCCCTACCGGTACCGTTGCAGTCCTCGCAAGGAGCAAGGCGATCATAGCTGATCGTCTTTTTGCAGCCGAGTGCCGCCTCCTCGAGCGTCACCGAAAGCGAGATGGCCATGTCACGTCCGCGACGACGCTCACGACGGCTGCGGGCGCCACCACCGGCACCACCGCCAAAGAACGACGAGAACAGGTCGTCCATGCCCATGCCACCAAAGATATCGTTGATGTCGACATAGCCCGAACCACCAGGACCGTCGGCAGTGCCGTAACGGTCGTAGTTAGCACGCTTCTGCTCATCGGAAAGAACGGAATAGGCCTCGTTGAGCTCCTTGAACTTGGCCTCGGCCTCGGGATCGTCCGAAACATCCGGATGTACGGTACGGGCCTTCTTTAAAAACGCACGCTTAATCGTCCGCGCGTCGGCATCCCTGTCGACGCCAAGCACCTCGTAGTAATCCCTATTTTCCGACACGACCTAATCCTTCCGACTTTCATTATTGTCACAGTGCGTCCTATACCCAAGCTGGGCCGGCCGCAAACAGAGGGTTTGATGTTATTGCATTTGGTACGGCGAAAGCATGGCCCGTTGCGAGCAGCTCGCGAACCAAACCGACACGAGCGCGAACATGAAGCCGTTGGCAAAACCGTTGGCAAACTGCATCGCACCGCGCTTCCACCACAGCAGGCTGCGATGAAGCACACCGTCCGAAAGCACCATGAACAGGCCCATGGTAAACGGAATAAAGCACATCACGGCAAAGGCCGAGAACACGCCCGAGATGGCCGACAGCACCAAAAACGGCGCCACAATGCCCATCAGGTAAAAGCCAGTACGGGCCTTGCCTTCCAAGCGCTCGGCCTCAACATGGGCGCGGCCGACCAGGTCGCCGCCCGCGGCACCGTTAGTGCCAGCATGGCCCATGCCGCTAATGCGGACCTCGTCGCCATCGTGCGTGCCGGCAGGAAACTCAATCGTCTGCTCGGAGGTCACACGGGTTCGCCCGCTGCCACCGCAATCGGGGCAGGGGTCGGCCACGACCTTACCGGAACCGC
>CABUBH010000093.1 GCA_902489775.1 uncultured Collinsella sp. | reverse complement strand
TCCGTACATGTACGGATGAATATGGGAGGTGTTCGGATGAAGTCGATAATCAGGGACCACAAAGGGGACAGGCACCTTTGTGGTGGTTTTCTTGTTCCAGTAGTATTCATTCTTATCGATACCCACGAGCACAAGGAGTCTCTTATGGCAGAGCCGCTTACCGCCGGAATCACCCGCGACCGCGCGTTCGAACTGCTCAACGAGCACAACAAGGACCCGTTCCACATCACCCATGGCGAGACGGTCGAGGGCACTATGCGCTACTTTGCGCGCGAGTTCGACCCCGAGAACGAGGAGTTTTGGGGCATCGTCGGTCTGCTGCACGACCTGGATTGGGAGGAGCATGAGGACGACCCCATGAACCACACCATCTATGCTGCCGAGATTCTTGAGGGCGAAGGTGCGTCTCCCGAGCTCATTCGCGCCATCCAGACGCACACGTCGGACTTCAATACCTCGCTGCCCAAGCCCGAGCTGCAGATGGAAAAGATCCTGTTTGCCTGCGATGAGCTCACCGGCCTGATCGGCGCTGCAGTCATCATGCGCCCGAGCAAGAGCGTTATGGACTTTACGACCAAGTCGCTCAAGAAGAAGTTCAAGGACAAGCGCTTTGCCGCCGGCTGCTCGCGCGACGTGATTTCGCAGGGCGCCGAGATGCTGGGCTGGGAGCTTCCTGAGCTCTTCGACCGCACCATCGCAGCCATGCAGTCCTTCGCCCCCGACCACGATACCTTCCAGGCCTAACCGCCCGCGCCACTTAAAACCACCACAAAGGGGAAAGGCACCTTTGTGGTGGTTTTTGTTTGCGCGGACGCTAGGGGCGGACCTGGCCGGTGCCTCGGAGCTTGTATTTGTAGGTGGTGAGGGCCTCGGCGGCAAAGGGGCCACGGGCGTGGAGTTTTTGGGTCGAGATGCCGATCTCGGCGCCCAGGCCAAACTCGCCGCCGTCAGTGAAGCGAGTGCTGGCGTTGGAGTACACGGCCGAGGCATCGACCGCATCCAGGAAGCGCTCGCAAGCATCCGTATCCTCGGCAACGATGGCCTCGGAGTGCATCGTGCCGTAGCGGTTGATGTGTGCGATGGCCTCGTCCTCGTTTGCCACGACCTTCACGCTCATCTCGAGCGCCAGGTACTCGCGACCCCAGTCCTCCTCAGTCGCGGCGACGTAGTTGTCGCCCTCGGCAAGCCCGGCGTCGGCGCATGCGGCGCACGTGGCCTCGTCGCCGTGAATGAGCACGCCGTGGTCGTGCAATACAGCAACGACCGCAGGCAAAAACGCATCGGCCACAGCACGGTCGACCAGCAGCGACTCGGCGGCATTGCACACGCCTACGCGCTGGGTCTTGGCATTAACGATAATGTTGAGCGCCTTATCAAAGTCGGCGGATTCATGCACGTAGATGTGGCAGTTGCCCGTGCCCGTCTCGATCACCGGCACAAGCGACTCGCGCACGCAGCGCTGGATCAGGCCTGCACCTCCGCGCGGAATGAGTACGTCGACAATACCGCGGAGCTTCATGAGCTCGCCGGTGGCCTCGCGGTCGGTGGACTCGATCATCGACACGGCCTCGCGCGGGAAGCCCTTGGCCTCGAGCGCATCGGCCAGCAGCTCGGCGATCATGGCACACGAGTGATAGGCCAGCGAGCCGCCGCGTAGAATGCAGGCGTTGCCGGTACGGATGCAGATGCCTGCGGCGTCGGCCGTCACGTTGGGGCGCGCCTCGTAGACCATGGCGACCAGGCCCAACGGCACGCTCACGCGGGTCAGGTCCACACCGCTCGCAAGCACGCGGTGGTCGAGCACGCGGCCGACGGGATCGGGCAGCTCGGCGAGCTTCTCCAAACCGGCGGCCATGCCCTCGACGCGCTCAGGCGTCAGCAGCAGACGGTCGAGCAGACCGGCTGAAGTGCCCGCATCGCACGCGGCGGACATATCGAGCTCGTTAGCGGCGACGATGGAGTCGACACCGTTGCGCAGTGCTGCGGCCATGGCGCGCACGGCCTCTTGACGCTGCTCATCGCTCGCCGTGGCAAGCGAGGCCGACGCTGCCTTGGCGGCAACGGCAAGATCGTGGACATACGTGGCTATATCGACCGACATGGGCGGCCCTTTCTCCTAGAAGTTTGCAACCATGGTAGCCGATTTGCGCATGGCCTCGCCCGCGGCGGTAGAATTGGTCAACCCGAAACACCGCAACGAACGGAAGACTCACATGGCCCTCATCACTTCGTACCACGTCCCCAGCCTTTACGTCGAGGACCACAGCATCGACGTCCCCCTTGACTGGCGCGGCCTGGAGCCGATGCTCCTGGCCGTCGGCAGTACCATGCGCCGCGGCGCTATGCCGGCACCCATCGCCGGCGCGCCCGAGAGCATCAAGCTCTTCTACCGCGTGGTTTGCGCGCCCGACCGCATCAACGACGATCTGCCGCTGCTCCTGTTTTTGCAGGGCGGCCCCGGCGGCGAGAGCCCACGTCCGCTGTCGCCCACAAGCGACGGCTGGATCGAGGAGGCCGTCAAGCACTTCCGCGTGGTCCTTCCCGACCAGCGCGGCACCGGACGCAGTAGCTGCGTGGACGGACGCACGATCAAGGCACTGGGTGATCGCGCAACGGCCGCCGGCGCCGATACAGCACGCTCGCAGGCGGACTTCCTCAAGCGCCACCTCGCCAGCTCCATCGTGCGCGATTTTGAGTACCTGCGCCTAGTGGGCTTTGGCGGCAAGCCGTGGGTCACGCTCGGCCAAAGCTACGGCGGTTTTTTGACGCTGAGCTACCTGTCGCTCTTCCCCGAGGGCGTGGCGGCGAGCTTTACCTGCGGCGGAATCCCCCACGTGCCGGCGAGCGCAAGCGAGGTCTACGCGCACACCTTCCCGCGTATGGCCGCCAAGACGCAGCAGTATTACGACCGCTACCCCGCCGACGTCGAGCGCGTGGCAGCCC
>CABUBH010000092.1 GCA_902489775.1 uncultured Collinsella sp. | reverse complement strand
TGGTCTTCACCAACTACCTGCAGGGTGGCCAGATGAACACCGTCTGGGCTATCGTCGGTATGGCAATCTCCTTTGTCATCGCCGCTGCCGTCGTCTTCGTCACCGGCTTCTCCAAGGAGGAGCTCGCCGAGATGGAGGCCTAAGGCCAAGCCATTCGGTCGCACACGACCTTACCTACACGACAGGGCCCCGTCAGGCGCAAGCCCGGCGGGGCCCTTCTTGCAAGGTAGACTGGAGTGGGCGAGTGGTGCCCGCCTGCCGGGGCTTGCTAAGCGACGGGGGCTTTTGCGCCAAGTGTGGGCGCGAAAGAATCTGCCGGTTCGCAATTCCTTTATCAAACGAAAGGGCATGCAGATGAGTTTGGGAAAGCTGACCGTTAACGGTCGTAGGGATGGTTTTTTGTGCGAGGGCAAGCCGTTCTTTTGGTTTGCCGACACGTGCTGGAGTGCATTTACCAGCATTGCCGAGGCCGATTGGGACTACTATCTGATCCGCCGTGCCGAGCAGGGCATGAACGTGTTGCAGATCAACACGCTGCCGCAGTGGGATCGCTGCTGCCCCGATCTGGGTATTTGGCCCTACGCCAGCGAGGATGGCGTGCACTTTGATTGGTCCCGTCCCAACCAGGCATACTGGGACCGCGCCGCTGCCATGTGCCGCGCTGCCGTCGAGCACGGCATTCGCCCGGCGCTCGTGCTCATGTGGTGCAACTACGTGCCCGGTACCTGGGGTGCCAAGATTGCCGAGCGTTGCGGTGCCGAGGTTATGCCTCGCGAGGAGGTCCGTGCCCATGTTACCCGTGTCGTCGAGAACCTGGGCGAGTTCGATCCCGTCTATGTGGTGACGGGCGACACCGACTTTGCCGGCGCCGAGGCGATTGCCTATTACGAGGATGCGCTCGACGAGGTTGCAAAGCGCGCGCCCGAGGCTCTGCGCACCATGCACATCAACCGCGGCAACCGCACGATTCCCGCGCAGTATCTGGACCGCCTTGACTTCTACATGTTCCAGCCCGGCCACAATTACGAGGGCCAACCCGAGGCCTGGCGCCTGCCGCAGGACTTTATCACCAACTACCCCAAAAAGCCGATGGTCAACTCCGAGCCCTGCTACGAGCAGATGGGTGCTTCGCGCAATGTGTACTGGCGTTTTACCGCGCAGGATTGCCGCGCGAGCGTGTGGTCGTCGATCCTTGCCGGCGCCAGCGCCGGCGTGACCTACGGCGCGCACGGCGTGTGGAACTGGCAGACCAGCAAGAGCCAGGGCTCGGTGCTGGGCGAGGGCTTCGATATGCCGTTCCGCTGGCAGGAGTGCCTGCAGTTTGCGGGCGTGTGGGACTTTGCCGCCATCGAGCATGTGCTTGCCGGCCTGGGTGCCACGGCGTGCGACGACGCCCTTGCTGTGGTCCCCGCACAGGAGCTGCTCGACGACGCGCGCGAGGCCATCCGTGTGGCGCGTATCGGCGAGCGTGTCGTTACCTATCTGCCGCGCACCACGGCGCTTACATTTAAGCTCGATAGTGCTCGCGGCTGGACGGCGACGGCGCTCGACATGGAGGACAAACGCATCGCCAAGTTGCCCGTGCGCGACAACGGCGACGGTACCGTGCGCGTAGCCCAGCATCCCTTTGAGCACGACGCCCTGGTGATCCTGACTCCCGAGCACTAACGCTCGAGCTTCGATCCCGAGTTGCTCCCTCGGCCCGGGCACCTCCCTCCCTTTTCCGATATCAACAACCCAGTCCCCTTTATATGTTGCGGTGGAATAGTTCCTAAATGACAGCCCGGGCCGGTCAAACAGGAACTATTTCACCGCAACTGCTGTTGGGGCATTTGCGCCGGATGCGTAACAGTTCGGGCATTGCGTGGATACTAAGACCCATTCTCCATTAAAATGGTTTTCCGGACATCTAAGCGGGTGGGGGTTACCATGAGGGACCTGGGAGACACAACCGCATATTTGCGCCGGGGCATACGGGAGATTCTGTGCCTGGCGCTTTTCTTTTTCACGTTTTTGGCCGGCGAGTACCTCTTTGACGTGCGCGTGGCCGAGTTTGTGCCGGCGAACGAGGTCGTTATCTACGAGAGCATCGTCGTCGGCGCGAGCGTGATCGGCTATTTTGTGCGCCCTCTCCTGTACTATCGCCGTCCCCAGACAATCGATGCGACGAGCGATATGACGGGCGTGCTGCTGGTGTCGGCATTGCTGCTGCTGATTATGGCGGCGCAGTTTCAGGTTGTGATTGCGGGCGGTCTGGTGGCGTGCTGCGCCTTGGGCTACTGCGGATCGACCGCCCATGCCAATCTGGCGCGGCGTTTTGCGCAGACGCCTTGTCTGGCACGTGCCGTGGCGGTTTCTTATGCTGCGGGCATTTTGGTACAGGTGCTCAACCATATGGTGATGCCTGCGGGCATTCCTCAACAGTTTGTCCTTATTGCCTGTGCGATTGCGCTGGTTGGGCTGCTTCACGGTACCCGCCGAGCTAAATTACGCGATGAGTCCGCGCCCGAGTTCGAAGCCGAGATTGCCGAGCTATCGGTCGATGCGTCGGAGCATGGCGCCAAGTGGCGCGATAATCCCGAGGCAAAGGCGGCCTTCCAGGGTGCCGTAGTGCGCTTGACGGTGGCGACCGCCTGCCTCACCGGCGTATTCGCGGCTCTCAATGCCGGTCTTACGACCTCGCATGCCGCCGGCGCTATCGATCTGGGTGACTGGCCGCGCTTGCTGCTGGTTGTGAGTGCGCTTGCTGCCGGCGCCCTGTATGACCTGCGCGGACGCTCGTATATGAATATCATCATGACGTGCGCCGCCATGCTGTCCACGCTCTCGTTCTTTGTGCTTATCACCGATGGCAACGGCGGCAATGCGCTCGCCGCCACGATTATCTTTTACCTGGGCACGGGCTTTTTCGTGGTGTTCTTCACCGCGAAGTTCTCCGCGATTTCG
>CABUBH010000091.1 GCA_902489775.1 uncultured Collinsella sp. | reverse complement strand
TCATGAGCGCGGCCTCGGCTCCCGGGGGAAAGTGTGGTATCAGCTCGCTGGGATAGGTGGCGCCGCCGATGATGCGGTCGAGCGAGTCGGCGGGCGTGGCCGCCATAAAGGGAGCGCTGCCGCACAAGCCCTCATAGATAACGCAGGCGAGGGCAAAGACATCGGCGCGTTCGTCGACCGTGCCGGTCTCGATATCGAGCTGCTCGGGCGGCATGTAGCCGATGGTGCCGCCGCGCGAGCCGCCAAAGCCGCCGGCAGACGACAGCCGCGCCATGCCAAAGTCGGTGAGCTTTACATTGCCCGAATGGTCGATAAGCACATTGGCGGGCTTTATGTCCAGATGAAGCACGCCGTTTGCATGGGCAAAGGTGAGTGCCTGACCCAGCGCGTCGGCAATGGCCGCGGCCTCGTCAAAGGTAAGGGAGTGGCCGTCTACGCGATGCAAAAACTCGGCCAGCGACATACCGTCGACATACTCCATGACCAGGTAGGCATAGGCGGTGTCATGCGTAAGGTCGATGACCTGCACGATATTGGGATGTTGAAGCATGGCGGCAGTGTGCGCCTCGCGCAGGACATCCATGATGTCGCTGGCGGGCATGCCGGCGCCGTTGATAAGGGGGATGCGCTTAATGGCGACGCGGCGGCGCAGGTGCGTGTCGCGGCAGATCTCGATGGAGCCAAAACCGCCGGTCGCAAGTGTCTCGAGCGGCTGGTACCGCTTGAGCAGCTCGCGAGAGCTGGTGCCCTCCAAAGGAACGTCCGGCGAGAACCGGGCGGTATGTTGCGAGAAAAGCGGCATGGCCAACCCTCGTGCGTTTAAAGTTCGTTTGCGAGTGGCGGGCGCGGAGCCGAGCCGTTCGCGGTGGCATAGATGCTGCTAGTGTAGCACGCTCGGGTGCATGGGGAGGATAGCGGGATGCGAGGCCGCCTGTCTGGTTTGGCCTTAGCGCTTCTTCTTGTTCTTCTTCTGCTTGCGCTGCTTGCCCTTGGCCTCCTGGGGCTTGTCGCCCTGCTTGGCCTCGGCGGCGGCCTTCTCGGCCTTCATTTTCTTCTTCTTGGTCTCGATACGGAGTTTTTTGTTGATGCGGGCCTTGAGGAAGGGACCGAACTGCTCGGCATCGCCACGGACGAAGGTGTCCTTGGGGATCGTCACGCCCTGGTCGGCGAACATGGCCACAAAGATGCGCTCGCCGTCGAGTACGTGGTCGAGCTTCTCAAACGGGAAGAACTGCGACTTGCCGCTCTTACCCCATACCATCAGACCGTCCTCGTTGGCGGCGACGCGGCGATAGCGGCCACCCATGGACTCGTCGGCCTCAACGGCGTCGATAAAGTCGCGGGCGAGGGTGTGGTGAAGGTTCTTGCTCCACCAGGCCAAAAAGGCGCCGAATACGATCAGGACGACGCCAAACTTGATCCAGTTGTCGCCGGCCACCAGCATGCCGATACCGATGAGCGCGGCAATCGCGGCGGTGACGTACAGGGAGCCGCGACGCCTGGGCGAGGCGACCAGGCGGGCGAAGTCGGTGACCAGGTCGTTTTCGTACTGGTACTCGTTGAGGTACAGGATGCCGTCGTCGGCTGCGGCCTGCTCCTCGAGCGCGACCTCGACCTGGTCGGCTGCTTCGGAGGGAACGAGGTTGCTCTCTGCGTCTGCCATGCTCTTTGGACTCCTATCGCGGCGGGCTCGCCGTACGGGTATTATGGAATACAGTATGCCGTGCGACCGCATGGCCGCCGCGGCAACAAGACTCAGTATACCCGGGGGAGCACCCATGGAATCGTTGTACCGAAAGTATCGCCCGCTCACCTTCGACTCCGTGGTGGGCCAGCAGCATATCGTCTCGACGCTCGAGCACGCCATCACCGAGGGGCGCCTGTCCCACGCCTACCTGTTCTGCGGACCGCGCGGCACGGGCAAGACCACCATGGCGCGCATTCTGGCCAAGGCGCTGCTGTGCCGCAATGCCGAGGCGGCGCGCGCCGAGGGTGCGAGCGGCTGCATGCCCGACGGTACTTGCGAGGAGTGCGAGCTCATTGCCGAGGGTAACCACCCAGACGTTTACGAGCTCGATGCCGCCTCCCGCACGGGCGTGGACAATGTGCGCGAGGAAATCATCAACTCCGTCAACTTTGCCCCGGTGCGCGGCAAGTACAAGATTTATATCATCGACGAGGTCCACATGCTCACAACGGCGGCGTTTAACGCGCTGCTCAAGACTCTCGAGGAGCCGCCGGCACACGTGATCTTTGTGCTGTGCACCACCGACCCGCAAAAGATTCTGGAGACCATCCTCTCGCGCTGCCAGCGCTTCGATTTCCACCGCATCGGCAACGAGGATATCGAGCATCGCCTGTCTTACGTGTGTGAGCAGGAGGGCTTCGATTACGACGACGAGGCGCTGGCCATTGTGGCGCGCCATGCCAAGGGCGGCATGCGCGACGCGTTGTCCACGCTGGAGCAGCTGAGCGTTTTTGGCAACGGCGCCGTGCATGCGGACGATGCCCGCTCGCTTTTGGGCGAGGTTTCGGACCAGATCCTGGGCGAGTTTGCCCGCGCCATTGCCGATCGCGATGTTGCCGAACTCTATGGACTGATTCGTGCGCAGGTCGAGGAGGGCAATGACCTGCTTGAGCTGACGCGCGACCTGGTGGCGCATGTGCGTGACGTGTATGTTGCCTGCGTTGCCGGTGCCCGTGCCGAGCTGTTTGAGGGCGGCTCGGAGCAGGCCGAGGCGCTTGCTGCCGAGGCCGCTGCCTTTGGCGAGCATCCTGCTGACCGCCTGGCCCGTGTGCTGACAGTACTCGACGATGCCGCGCTGGAGATGAGGGGCGCGAGCGACGTGCGCCTGGTGCTCGAGATTGCCTGTACGCGTCTGGCACGTCCCGAGGCTGATTTAACGATTGAGGCATTGGCCGAGCGCGTGGCACGCCTGGAGGCCATGGTCGCCAACGGCGCCGTGCCGGCGAGTGTGGCTGCTGCT
>CABUBH010000090.1 GCA_902489775.1 uncultured Collinsella sp. | reverse complement strand
AAGTCATCTGCCGCCGATTATACGCCGCCACGCGGACCGGTGCCGCGCGGCTGCCGGCCACGGGCGATGCAATCCAAGGCGAACGAGCGTGGATTTTTGGACACTTTCCTGATGAGCGTGGATAATCTCCCACTTTAAGCCCGTCACCAAGCCAAAAACGGGAGATTTTCCACGCTCATTCTGCAGATTGCCGCTCTGGCGGGCTTGTAGCGTCGAGCCGTTACGCGGTTTGGTAAAACCGCGTAACTTACATGACCATGACGTAGCGCGATCCCACGTAGTACTGCTTACCCATCAGGACCGGCTCGCCATTGGGACCGGTAAAGCTTGCACGCAGGTTGAGCAGCGGATCGTGCGGAGCAATGCCCAACTCGGCCGCCTGCTCGGTATTGGCACGAACGGCCTCGACCGTGCGGTAGCCAACCGAGACAATCGGCGTTCCGCCAACACGCTCGACCTCGGCAAAAATCGACTTGTCCTCAAGATCGGCCGTCAACAGCTCACGGTAGGCGTCAAACGGCACAAAGATGTTCTCCTCAAAGATGGGCTCGCCGTCGGCTGTACGCACGCGCTTAATATGCAGCAGCAGCGCGTCCTTTTGCAGGCCAAAGAACTCCATCTCGTTTTGACGTGCCGGCACAATCTGGCGATCGACCACATGCGCGCCCGCCTTCATGCCGTTGCTGGCACACAGCGCGGTAAACGTCTGCAGCGTCGAAGCGTGGAACTGGCGGTTGATGTGCGGCGTGGAGACAAAGGTGCCACGGCCCTGCTGCTTAACCAGGTAGCCATCGGAGCACAGCTCCTCGACGGCGCGGCGCACCGTAATGCGGCTCACGTCGTACTGCTCGGCTAGCTCAAGCTCGGACGGAATACGCTCCTTGGGTGCATAAACACCTTTCTCGATCGCATCCTTAATTTCGTCGTAAATCTGCTGGTAAAGCGGTGCATTTTTGGGTGCAGGCATATCTAATCACTCTTATCGAAATATCGAAATAACTAATACGTATATAACGTCTAGTTTCATATTACCTCATAATGATAAAACGATACACCCTCCCTACCAAAAAGCGACAGCTTCATTTTGGTAGCTTTTATCTGGGCAAACGAGAGCCTCTCGAAAGCAACGGGGCTTTCGGGGGGCTCGTTCGGATGGGTTGCGCAGGACCGGCAAAATGCCAATACCCTACTTGCCGTCGTCCTGCTGCAGGCTGTCCTGTTCGCTGAGGCGCGCCTGCCTGCTGGCCATGCGTGCGGGCTTGTCGGGATCGGGAACGGCCGTGGGCATGGGCTCGTCGACATGACCACCCCACCAGCCGCCCACAAAGTTGAGCGTGTGGAACACGTTGATCACGGCGCCGGGATCAACGTCGCACACCAGCTTGATAATGTCCTGACTCTCGTAGGTCGAGACAACGGTGTTCAGCAGGTACATCTTTTCGCGGCTATATCCGCCGACGACCTCGGCGCAGCTAATGCCGTGCTGAAAATGGTTTACGTAGGCAGTCATGACCTCGTCTGCCTTACGCGTCGTGATCTGCAGCGTCACGCGATCGTAGCGACGATAGAAACTGTCGATGGTCTTGGTCGAAATAAACTGGAACACGATGGAATACGCCGCCTTGTCCCAGCCAAACATAGAGCCAAAGATCGCCAGGATAAAGCAGTTGAAACCAAAGATGACGCCCCAGATGGTCTTGCCCGTGTGGTTGGAGACCCACAGCGCGATAAAGTCGGTGCCGCCGGTGGATGCGCCGGATTTAAGTGCGATGGCAGCGCCCAGACCCGAGACCACGCCGCCAAAAATGATTAGCATGATCTTGTCGCCCAAAAATGGAGCGAAGTGAAAGACGTTGAGGAACAGCGACGAGAGCACGACCTGCATCATCGAGAAGATGACGAAGCGCTTGCTAATGCCGCTCCAACATAGGAGCGCCACGGGGATGTTGAGCGCGAGCATACCGAGCGAGATGTCGATGTGAACGCCGCCCAGCGAGGTAACGCGATCGAGCAGGACCGCAACGCCGGTGAGGCCGCTCGGAAGCAGGTCGGCGGGCTGAATGAACGCCTGGATCAGGAATGTCTGGAGGACGGCGGAAATCGTGACCGCCACGGCAGTGATGGCGCGACGGACGATGGTGAGGCGGCCGAGTACGAGCACTCGGTCCGTGAGCTGATCGATGGCGTTCGCCACGCAGGCTCCTTTCGAAGGCAGATGTAGTTGTGGGGCATGCCCGCGATTGTAGCACGGAGCGTGCGGGGGCGCTTCAATTCACCCTCTCTCGACAACCAAAGCGGGACCAGCAACCCCACGACCAAAGGCCCAAATTTCAAGTGAGTAGACTTTACGCGACCTGCAGAGCACACCCAAAACCGCCACCCCTGTGACCTGCGGGTTTACAGAGCAGATGCGCTTTGTGCTCGTCCTGCACCAAAAAGTCTACTCACTTAGTCCGAATCGAAGCCAAACGGATCCAAATAGATGACAAATTAAGCCAATCCGCAGCAAAAGACGCGTGAATCAGTGCTTCTCGCGACGGATTGACGCTACAAAGCGGCCAAAATGTCGGTCAGATTATCGATAACGGCATCGGCTCGCGATTGATCGAGGTTGACGCCCTCGTGCGGACGCAGCGCCAGGACGCGGGCACCGGAGCGCTTGCCGGCCTCGATACCCAAAGGCGAATCCTCGATAACCAAGCACTCGGCGGGCTCCACCCCCAGCGCCTCCATGGCGCGCAGGTAGATCTCGGGATCGGGCTTAAACGCACTGCACTCGTGGCCGCTGATGGTGTAGTCCAGCACGTCGGCGATGCCGGCAATCTCCACCAGCTCGTCAATAAGCTCGCGATAGGACGAGCTCGCGATGGCACACTTCACGCCGCGCTCGTGCAGCTCACGCATCACCGGCTCCGTCTGCTCGTTGAGCAGCTCGGCATACGGAACGGGGTGGTCCGGGCTGTAGACCTGCTTATACTCCACGCGCAGGCGCTCGCGCAGCTCAACATCGTCGGGCACCAGCGCCTCCCAAATGGCCGGCTCGTTAGACCCCGAAAGATCGGGGATCTCGTCAAAGTGAAAGCCCTTCTCCTCCATAAACGCCACGCGGCGACGGTTGTAGAACCACTCGGTATCGACCAGCACGCCGTCCATGTCAAACAGCA
>CABUBH010000089.1 GCA_902489775.1 uncultured Collinsella sp. | reverse complement strand
CCGATGATGAGAATGTCGCGCTCGTTGGCATAGGCCTTGAGGCGGCTCCATTGGCGGTCGAAGAAATACTGCGTCATCTGGTGGTAGAGCATGCGCGCGGGATGGGCGGCGCAGACCTTGGCAGATGCTTCGCCGCGGGTGCGCAGTTCTGCGGGCCACTCCCAAAAGGCCTTGAGTCCGCACTCCTCTTTGACGGTCATGAACTCGCAGTAGGGGATGAGCCAGTCCTCGTTGGCCTGGATAAAGTCATCGAAATCGGCCGGCTTGTCGGCAGCAAAGCGCTCGGCGGCGCGGTCGAGAATCTGACGGCGGCCGCCAAAGATAGCACCGTAGTCGACATTGCTGGGGTCGGATCCCAGGTACACGTCATCGATATCGCGCTGCTCCAGATACCCTGCCTCGACAAGCTCGGCAAAGTCGATAAAGTTGGGGTTGCCTGCGCGGGCCGAGAACGACTGATAGGGCGAATCGCCATAGCTGGTCGTCGTAAGGGGCAGAATCTGCCAGTAATGTTGTTTGCACGAGGCGAGAAAATCGACGAAGTCGTAGGCATTCCAACCAAAGCCGCCGATTCCGTATGGTCCGGGCAGAGATGAGACGGGCATGAGGACGCCGCTTGCACGCTCCATGAATGCGCTCACCAACCTTCTTGTTGTGGGGTCGGCCTGCCGATGGGTGTGCAGTCCGCCTCCGATGTTCTGATTCGATACGCCTATTGTAAAACATGTTGTTTAAACATGTACAGGCAAGATAAAAAAGTTGGTCGATTTTCGGCGAATGGTTACATGCCATGAAAAAGCCCCGACCTCACAACGTGAGATCGGGGCAAGAGCGGTATGTAGGTTTTTTGCTACTCGGCGTCGGCGAAGCCGTTGGGGTTGTGGCTCTGCCAGTTCCAGCTATCGCGGCACATGTCCGCGATGTCGTACTGGGCCTTCCAGCCCATCATGCGCTCGGCCTTGGAGGCATCGCACCAGTTGGCAGCGATGTCGCCGGCGCGGCGCTCGCGGATCACGTAGGGCAGCTCCTTGCCACAAGCCTTGGAGAAGGCGGCGACGACCTCGAGTACCGAGGTGCCGGTGCCGGTGCCCAAGTTAAAGATCTCGACGCCGGTCTTGCCGTTCATCCAATTAAGGGCGGCAACGTGACCAGAGGCCAGATCGCACACGTGGATGTAGTCGCGCACGCCGGTGCCGTCGGGGGTGGGGTAGTCGTTGCCAAAGACCTGAACGGCCTCGAGCTTGCCCACGGCAACCTGGGCGACATAGGGCACCAGGTTGTTGGGGATGCCCTTGGGGTCCTCGCCGATCAGGCCCGACGGATGAGCGCCAATGGGGTTGAAGTAACGGAGCAGCACGACGTCCCACTCGGGGTCGGCGGTGTGGACGTCCATAAGGATCTGCTCGATCATCCACTTGGTCCAACCATAGGGGTTGGTCGCGGGCTTCTTAGGATCCTCCTCGGTGACGGGCGGGTTGTCCGGGTCGCCGTAGACGGTCGAGGAGCTCGAGAAGATGATGGACTTGCAGCCATGGTTGCGCATGACGTCGATGAGCACCAGGGTGTTCTCGATGTTGTTGTGGTAGTACTCGACGGGCTTGCTCACCGACTCGCCGACGGCCTTAAAGCCGGCAAAGTGGATGACGCGGTCGATCTGATGGGTATCGAAGATCTTGTTCATCGCATCGCGGTCGAGCACGTTGGCCTCGTAGAAGGTGAGGTTCTTGGCGGCCTCGTCGCCCACGATGGTCTTGACGCGGTCGACGGCGACGGCGCTGGAGTTGGAGAGATCATCGACGATGACGACCTGGTAGCCACCCTCGAGCAGCTGAACGACGGTGTGCGAGCCGATAAAGCCGGCGCCACCGGTAACGAGGACACAGGTGTCTTTGGGGTCGAGTGCTTTGGACATGTAGTCTCCTATCGAATCAGGAACACTTCTTCAGGGGAGTATAGCGCAGGCAGGGACGCCCAAATCGTGCGCTGTAGGAAAAGCGGAGGATTGTGCCAACGTACTCATAGAAGAGCTTGCGTACGCATAACCTGATCTTCGACATTTGCTTACGAGCCGCTGACCTTGTAGTTTCCTGCCGTTCGTGGAAATCGTTGGGACGCGCCATATGTACGCTAATATGTATGAGTTGAGCGACATATAAATAAACATGTAACGGAGTACATATGTCACCAAACAGCGATTCCATCCTTTCCCAGGAGCTCTCGCGCCGCACTGCCCTTAAGGCCCTGTTCGGCGCCGCTTCTGCGGCAGTTCTTTTTGGCCTGCCCGCTCGCGCCCATGCGGCGGAGGCTTCCAAAGAAACAACCGATAAACTGAATGCCGCCCAGGCCCAGCTCGACGAGGTTCAGGCCCAGCTCGACAGCATCGCAAATGAGTATGCGGCGCTGGCCAACAAGAATGCCCAGACCCTCAACGACATCGAGAATGTCCAGGGCAAGATTGACGACACGCAGGCCCAGATCGATGAAAAGAAGGCCGAGCTCAAGAAGAAGCGCAACGACCTTTCCGATCGCGTGGCCGCCAGCTACAAGTCCGGCGGCACGAACATCCTGTCGCTGCTGCTGGCCTCTGGCTCGTTTGAGGAACTCGTCGCCAACGCGCATTACGTTGAGAAGATCAACAAGAGCGACCGCGATGCCATCGAGGATATCCAGACGATTCAGGCTGAGCTCGACGCACAGAAGACCGAGCTCGAAGCACAAAAGGCCGACCTGGAGAAACTCAAGGACCAGCAGACGGCTCAGATGCAGGATATGCAGGCCAAGCAGCAAGAAGTCCAGACCGTGCTGAACGGTCTTTCCGACGACGTCAAGGAGCTCATGGCTCAGCGCGATTCCGAGATCCTCGCTGCCGCCCAGGCCGAGGAGGCCGCTAGGAAGGCGGCTGCGGCAGCCGCGGCCTCTGCGAACACGGGCTCTTCTTCGGGTGGCTCGAGCTCGGGTGGCGGCTCGTATGCCGGCGGCACCCCGCAACAGACGGGCGGTTCGGGCAAGCAGCAGGCCGTCGTCAATGCGTGCTACTCGACGCCTTCTCCCGGCCAGGGCTGGTGTGCTGCCTGGGTTACCAACGTCTTCCGCAATGCCGGCGTGGGCTATTTTGGCGGCAACGCGTGTGACATGTTCAACGCCTGGTGCTATAGCTCCGACCGCTCGGCGCTGCAGGTGG
>CABUBH010000088.1 GCA_902489775.1 uncultured Collinsella sp. | reverse complement strand
GCCACTTAATGTGGCCTTCGTCTTGCGCAGGACTGTAGAGCAGGGAACTTCGTGCCCCGACGCCCGGGAGGACGTTTCATTTAGAAAGATGGACCGACCGCCGTCGGCGATGGGAGCTACTCCCCCAGCACGGCCTTTTTGGCGGCTGCAGCCATGTTGTCCAGATCTTCCTTGGTGGGGTGATCCTTTGCGGCAACCCAGTTGTCGAGCAGCATCTTAAATCGGGCGTTGTCGGGATCTTGCTCGAGCATGGCCTCGTAGCGCTGCTTGACCGCGGGGCCCATCTTGCCCTGGCACATCGCCCAACCCGCAAGCTCGGCATCCACAGCCAAATTGGACGACACGCGGTCGATAATCTGCTGAAAATAGCTCTGATCGGCACCAAAGCCGCAGGTACCAAAGAGGAAAACGCGCTTGCCGTGCAGGGCGGAGAGCAACGCCGCGACCGAAGGCGTGCATGCGCCCTTGTCGCACCAAAAACCGACGAGCACGGTATCGGCCGCGCAAGCCCCCTGCGCTTCGCGCGCGACCTGCTCGGCATCCGCATCGTCGCTCAACGCCGCGGCATGGACAAACTCAACGCCCGCAGCCTGCAGGGCGCGCTTGATCGCGCCCGAAACCATCCTGGTATTACCGCTCTTGCTGTTAACCACCAAAGAGCATGTCATAGTCACGTTGCCTCGTTTCCCCCAAAACTAAAGCCACTAATGCAATTTATTAGATGAATATCTTAGTACTAACGTGACAGATGTAAACCACCGTCTGCCGATTGGCGACGCAGGCGACATCAATGGACAAAAACGCCCGCAGCGCAAGCCCCGAAATCTATAAGCTTTGAGACAGCTAAGCTGCCCTATGCCCCGAATCGATGACAACCGTCACCACAGATACCCGCCAATCGTCACCATAGTTCGTAATCAATCGTCACCACAGATTACCGTCAATCGTCACCACGCAGCTGGTAAAATACATAATCAAGGCAAGTTGAGAAGGTGACGGTATGGATAGGTATGTAGACAGATGCATCGACAAGGCAATCAGGCATAATCTCGATATCTTCGGTGCGGTTCTCATTCAAGGCCCGAAGTGGTGCGGAAAGACCACTACGGCCAGACGTTTTGCCAAATCATCCTTGTCTCTTTCCGATCCGGCTGGAAATTTTTCCGCTCTCCAGTTGGCTCGGATCGACCCAGCGCAGGCAATAGCAGGACCGTCGCCTAGACTCATCGACGAATGGCAGGAAGAACCAAAACTATGGGATGCCATACGTTTCGAGTGTGACGCAAGACAGGGAGAATCCGGACAGTTTATTCTTACGGGCTCAGCAACGCCGCAAGATTCGAAGCAGCCAATGCATAGCGGCGTTGGGCGAATAGCTAGATTGCGAATGGATACCATGACGCTGTTTGAGCTCGGCGTTTCTTCGGGCGCGGCTTCGATTAGAGCGCTGCTTTCCGGCCACCCCGCCAAGCAGGCGGTCGGATCGATCGCTGGTGTCGCCGGCATCGCCGATTTGCTGTGTCGCGGTGGTTGGCCTCAAGCGATGGGGAAAACAACTGAAAATGCTATGCGGATTGCCGCTGCTTATGTTGATGGCGTATGCGAATCGGATGTTTCTAGAACTGACGGCGTCAAACGTGATCCGGTCAAGGTCAGGTCTCTTTTGACATCGCTTGCGCGAAATGAGTCGACACTTGCTGGATCGAAGTCCATCGATAAAGATATCGGTACCGGCGTTTCGAAGAATTCGGTCTCCAGATACATGGATGCTCTGAGACGAATCAATATCATCGACGATATCCCGGCTTGGCATCCGGCGCTCAGGTCGCCGGTAAAGCTGCGGCAAAGTGCGAAAAGGCACCTCGCCGACCCTTCGCTTGCCGTTGCGCTGCTCGGAGCAAATCCGGAGTCATTGGCATCCGACCCGAAGACACTGGGGCTGCTCTTCGAATCCCTCGTCCTGCACGACCTTAAGGTCTATGCCGCCGCAAATGACTCATCGGTGTCCCACTACCACGACGCCGACGATCTCGAGGTCGATGCCGTTATACACAGGCGCGATGGAACTTGGATTGCCGTGGAAGTAAAACTCGGAAGCCCGCAGATCCCCGAGGCGTCTGCAAACCTGCTTCGACTCGAGCGCAAGCTGGTCGAACGCGGCGAGAGGCCTCCCGCGGCCAAACTCATCGTCATCGGGTTCGGCATGCCGGTCCACACAACGCCCGAGGGCATCATCGTTGCCCCCGTTGACACGCTCGCGCCCTAGCGCTGCGTTACATGTCCCGCGTCTTGCTCACTGGGCGAATTGGCTGCGGTAGAGCTCGGCATAGAAGCCGTCTGCCGCCAGCAGCTCGTCATGCGTGCCGCGCTCGATAATCTGGCCGTCGCGCATGACCAGGATGCAATCGGCGTTACGGATCGTCGACAGGCGATGCGCGACGACAAAGCTCGTGCGGCCGGCCATGAGTTCGTCGAACGCCGCTTGTACCTGCAGCTCGGTGCGGGTATCGATGCTCGAGGTGGCCTCGTCCAGCAGCAGAATAGCCGGGTCGGTGAGCATGACGCGCGCGATGCACAGCAGCTGCTTTTGACCCTGGCTAAACGTGCCGCCGTCCTCGCCGATCACCGTGTCGTAGCCGTCGGGAAGCTGCACGATAAACTTGTGCGCATGCGCGCGCTTGGCGGCCTCGATGATCTGCTCGCGCGTGGCGTCGGGGCAACCGTAGGCGATATTCTGGGCCACCGTGCCCTCAAACAGCCAGGTGTCCTGCAGCACCATTCCAAAGGCGCGGCGCAGGCTCTCACGCGTGTAGTCGCGCGAGGAATGCCCGTCGACCACGATGCGCCCGGCATCGATATCGTAAAAGCGCAGCAGCAGGTTGATAAGCGTCGTCTTGCCGCAGCCCGTGGGGCCGACGAGGGCAAAGCGCATGCCGGGCTTGGCGTCGATGCAGATGTCCCGCAGCAGTTTGCGGTCGGGCACGTAGCTAAAGTCCACATGCTCAAAGACGACCTCGCCCTTCGGGGCAGTGAGCTCAACGGCATCTGCGGCGTCGGGCTCCTGCTCGCGCGCATCGAGCAGCGCAAACATGCGGCGCGCCGAGGCGTACGCGGTCTGGATCTGCGTGATGACGTTGGTGACTTCGTTGAACGGCTTGGTGTACTGGTTGGCGTAGGACAGGAAGATCTGCACGCCGCCCACCGTGAGTGCCGCG
>CABUBH010000087.1 GCA_902489775.1 uncultured Collinsella sp. | reverse complement strand
TCAACGATATGGCACCGTGGGGACACATGTATGTCAATCCTGGTCTAACAGAGCCTTAAAAAATCATTGCGTACCTAATGATTTTTTATCCCCGTCCCAGAAAAATCATCGGCAAACGCACTACTTTGCACTAGTAAGAACACCGGTGGTGTCGAACGCCGGGGTAAAGCTCTCGTCTACCGCTCCGCCTTCTTGCCAGAACATCGTCGTAAAGCCCAGGTCGTCGGCATGATCGAGCACCTGCTCGTACTCCTCGCGCGTCACGGCGCGTGCCAACTCGCCGCCTTGCTCACGTATAAGCGCATTGGGGGTGTACTGGTTCATGACCGAAATCGGCACGTCACCCACCGTCTGCCACACCAGGTCCAGCACGCGGCACGAATCGTCCGCATGACCCGGCAGCACCAGGTGACGCACGATGATGCCGCGCTTCATGAGTCCCTCGTCGTCTACCAGCTCTCCCCCGCGGCGCTTAATCTCGCGCGCCATCTGTGCCAGGCCCGACACGGCCACGCGCGGGTAATCCTTAATATGAGAAAGCGACTGTGCAAGCGCCGCATCGGCATATTTAAAGTCGGTAAGCCACACGTCGACCAGATCACCGAGCGCCGCCACGGCACTCGCCCGCTCATAGCCGCTCGTGTTGTAGACGATCGGGATGTCCAGCCCGCGCTCCCGCGCTGCGGCAATCGCGGCCGGCAGCAGGTGAGCATAATGCGTCGCAGTCACCAGGTTGATGTTGTTGGCGCCCTGGTCCTGCAGCTCCAGCATAATCTCGACCAAGCGCTCGGGCGAAATCTCAAGACCGAAATTGCCCGTCGAGATCTCGTGGTTTTGGCAGTAGACACATTTAAGCGAACAGCCGCTAAAGAAGATCGTGCCCGAGCCGGCCTCGCCCGAGATAGGCGGCTCCTCCCACATATGGAGCGCCGCGCGGGCGACCTTAAGCGTGTCGTCGGCGCCGCACACGCCACGCGCGCCCTCGTCGCGTGCCGCGCCGCAACGGCGTGGACACAAATGGCAGGCGGGCGAAAAAAGTTCGGTCAACGACGTCGGCATAAAAACATGCTCCAAAACAACGATTCAGCAGCTCAAACGTAAAGGCCCGGACCGCGCAGACGGCTCCAAGCCCAAGGCGCCGTAATCGTCCGACACGATTTTTGTAATGTCAAGACTGGAATCAACAAAGTGCCGCTTTATGATGTAGGTATTCCGCCCCCCGCGGAGCAACTGGGTGAACCGTCGCGTTTATTTAGGGAGCCCACACAGTCGTACTTAGTACAGGTATCCTTCGTTGTTAAGGACGCTGGAACAGTCGATGAGGGCACCCACCTGTTTTAGGTGGGTTCATTTTCGTAACGTGGGGGGTGGTTTTCTTTTGCCGATTTTGGCAAAAATTGCCATCACAGATCCCGTATGACATCCAACGGCACACGGCTGAACCCCCGCCACCATCCCAATATCTGGTAAGCGCGTGATAATCGCACGGCGCAAACCCCCGCACCCCCTCGGTCGAGTATCATGGGTCAGCTATGTCCTTTTGCGCGTAGCGCCCTTTGACCTTTTCCTTCGACGCTTGGCGGTTTTTCGATTCATGGCTTCCTCCACGAGCTTCATACCGTACTTATGCGTGGCGGCCGCTGCCTTTATCACGACCTTTCTCACGGTACCCCTGGTCAAGTGTCTGGCGATTAAGCTCGACGCCGTCGACTATCCCTCAAAGCGCCGCATTAACACCAAACCCATCCCGCGCATGGGCGGCACGGCAGTCTTTTTGGGCCTCGTCGTTGCCTGCATCGTGCAGATCCTGGGCACCTGGTACCTGGGCTGGCCGCCCGTTTTGGTACCGCACCCGCGCCTGCACATCAGCTACCCCGTGCTGGCACTCTCCTTTACCGTGATCTTTGCGACCGGCGCGATCGATGATGTCTTCCAGCTCAAGCCCAAGCAAAAGCTGGCCGGCCAGGTGCTCGCCGCGCTCATCGCCTGCATCGGCGGCTTAAAAATCGGCGTCATCATCAACCCGTTTGCCCCCGGCGAGATCATGCTTGGCTGGCTCGCCTACCCCATCACCGTGATCTACCTAGTGGCGTTCACCAACATCATCAACCTCATCGACGGCCTCGACGGCCTGGCCACGGGCATTTGCGGCATCGCATCGTTCACCATGTTCACGATGGCCATGCTTTCGGGCCGTATCGACGCCGCCGCGCTCTCCATCGCGCTCTTTGGCTCGTGCGTGGCTTTTCTGCATTACAACTTCAACCCCGCGAGCATCTTCTTGGGCGACTCGGGGTCGCTGCTGTTGGGCTTCGCTTTGGGCTCCATCTCGCTGCTCAACGTGAGCCGCACCGCCGCGCTCACCTCACTCATCATCCCGCTCATCGTAGCCGGCGTGCCCATCATCGACACGTTCAGCGCCATCGTGCGCCGCAAGCGCGCCCACATTAGCATCGGACAGGCTGACAAGGGCCACATCCACCACCGCCTGATCCAAGAGGGTTACAACCAAAAGCAGGCCGTGCTGCTCATCTACGCCTGGTGCATCATGCTTTCGGGCGGCGCCGCCGCGATCAATCAGGTCGAGGTGCCCACGCGCGTGCTCATCTTTACCGTGCTCGCCATTGGCTCGGCGGCCTTCGCCAAGCACCTGCACCTGTTTGAGCCCGTGCTGCGCCACCATTACAACAAGCGCACGCACGAGGACGAGCTGGTAACCCCCGACGACCCCGCCTTTAAGCAGGAGGAGCAGGCAGCCGAGGAACGTAAGGAAGAGCGCCACCACAAGCTCTAGGGCAAGCTGCCGAGGATGCGTGCGGTGCCGCTGACCATGTGCAGCCATGCGCCCATCATGCAAGCCGCCCCTCTCCTGCTCCTCGCTTACTTACGCCCCGACCCTCCAATAAACGCGTTATCATCTTGACCCATGAACATACGTTAGGAGCAATCATGCCAAACGAGAACAGCTACGAAGTCGCGCTGCAAAAGAGCAACGCCATTCGCGAGGGCCTGGCCAAGACGCCCGAGAAGTTCACCATGCTTACCGGCGACCGCCCCACCGGCCGTCTGCACCTGGGCCACTACTTTGGCACCCTCAAGGGCCGCGTTGAGCTGCAGAACATGGGCGCCAAGACCAACGTGCTCATCGCCGACTACCAGGTCATCACCGACCGCGACACCACCGAGCATATCCAGGACAACGTGTACAACATGGTCATGGACTACCTTGCCTGCGGCATCGACCCCGACAAGACCATGATCTACGCACACTCCGCCGTGCCCGCCGCAAACCAGCTCATGCTGCCGTTCCTATCGCTGGTCTCCGAGGCCGAGCTGGCGCGCAACCCCACGGTCAAGGCCGAGATGGAGGCCTCGGGCCACGAGCTCACCGGCCTTCTGCTCACCTACCCGGTGCATCAGGCCTGCGACATCCTGTTCTGCAAGGGCAAC
>CABUBH010000086.1 GCA_902489775.1 uncultured Collinsella sp. | reverse complement strand
GTTCGGTCAGACGCGCCGCCGCGGTTTGTGTTTGTGCCGTATAATGACCGTTACCTATGACGCGATACAAAAGAAAGGTGTTTGCCCATGCAGGCACAGAAGGCGGAGGGAACCCGCGACCTTATCGGCGCCGAGATGCGCGCCTGGCAAAAGATGCGGCAGATTGCGGCCGGCGTGTTCGAGCCGTTTGGTTTTAAACCCATCGAGACGCCCGCGATCGAGCAGGTGGACGTGTTTGTCCACGGTATCGGCCAGTCGACCGACGTCGTACGCAAGGAAATGTTCCGCGTGTTCAGCGGTGCCAACCTGGAGCGCGTCTTTACCGAGGGCACCGACACCAAACTCAAGCCCAAGCAGCGCCTGGCACTTCGCCCCGAGGGCACGGCCGGCGTGGTGCGCGCCGTCGTCGAGAACAACCTGGTGCCCCAGGGCTCCACGCCGTTTAAGGCGTACTACGCCGAGGCCATGTTCCGCGGCGAGCGTCCCCAGAAGGGCCGCCTGCGCCAGTTCCACCAGGTGGGCATCGAGTGGCTCGGCGCTCCCGATCCGGCGGCAGACGCCGAGTGCATCATCATGCTCATGGAGTTCTACAAGCGCCTGGGCTTCGATCTTTCCAAGCTTCGTCTGCTCATCAACTCGATGGGTGACGCCCAGTGCCGTCCGGCCTATCGCGAGCAGGTTAAGCAGTTCATCCTCGATCACGCAGACGAGATGTGCGATGAGTGCCGCGAGCGCGCCGAGCTCAACCCGCTGCGCGCCTTCGACTGCAAGAACGACCACTGCCGCGAGATCATGGCCGACGCGCCGCTGATGGGCGATAACCTGTGCGACGAGTGCCGCGAGCACTACGAGCAGGTCAAGCGCTATCTGGATGTCGCCGGTATCGAGTATGTCGAGGATCCCACCCTGGTGCGTGGTCTGGACTACTACACCCGCACTGTCTTTGAGGTCGAGGCTCCCGGCGCCGGCGTCGGTTCCATCGGTGGCGGCGGCCGCTACGACGGCCTGGTCGAGCTTGAGGGTGGCAAGCCCACGGCGGGCGTCGGCTTCGCCGTCGGTTTTGAGCGCGCCCTGCTGGCCCTGCAGGCCTTTGGCAGCGATCTGGGTGCCGAGGAGGTCCCGTGCGTCTACGTCGCCAATGCCGGCAAGGAGCTGCGTCAGAACGTCTTTACCATTACGCAGCAGCTTCGCGCCGCAGGGATTGTGACCGAGGCCGACTATCAGGGCCGTTCGCTCAAGGCCCAGTTTAAGCAGGCCGATAAGGTAGGCGCCAAGCTCATCCTGGTCCTGGGCGGCGACGAGCTTGCCGCCGGCAAGGTCAAGGTGCGCGACATGCAGAGCCATGACGAGGTTCTCGTCGATCTGGCCAACGTCGTCGAGGCGGTTCGCGAGCGTCTGTAGCGCATGATTTTTAAGCTGCGGACCCGCTAACATGTCCCGCTCGCGACGAGCTATTGTTACGGGGGTGTTTCGCATTTATGCGGAATGCCCTCGTTTGCATATGCCGCCCACCGAGAAATACGACCATTTGGGGCAAAAACCCTTGCAATGCAGAAAATACTTTTGTGTGGTAAAGCGCAATCAGTGTCGAAAGTATTTCTCAAGCGCCTATAATGAATACCGCATGTTACGTGCATAGAAGGAGGAATGGGAGGAAACGTGGCTGAGAACCTAAGCAACCAGTCTGTACCCGAAGCCGCGGCGCGCGTCGCTGCCGTGGTCAACCGCCTCGTTAACCGAATCGGCTCGAATGCCGAGTCCAGGGAGCGTCTCGCCGAGATCGAGATCCCCGAGGAGCTGCGCGATAATCTGGCGCTGTTCCTGCGCCTGGAACGTCGTGTGCTTAGCGAGTATGATCCCGAGATCGCGGACCTGTTCGACAAGATTTTGACAGCCGAGATTGTGGCCAATGCTGGCAACCCCGGTAGCCGCGCTGCCGACGAGTCCGTTGACGAACAGGGCGTGCCCACTGCCGACGAGCCCACCGCCGTGGCGTTTCGCGAAGTCGTCGATTTGATTGACAGCCTGCCGCTTGATAAGCAGCAGGTCATCGTTCGCGCCTTTACGAGCTTCTTCCACTTGGCAAACCTGTCGGAGGAGAACTACCGTGTGGCGCAGCTGCGCGAGCGCGAGGCCGGCGCATCGACCGATACCGAGGTCGATCCCGCCAACGAGCTCACCGTCGCCTATCACCAGTTGGTAAACGAGATGGGCGTCGAGGGTGCCAATGAGCTGCTCGGCAAGCTCGAGTTCCACCCTGTCTTTACCGCGCATCCCACCGAGGCCCGTCGTAAGGCCGTCGAGGGCAAGATTCGCCGTATCTCCAACCTGCTGGAGGAGCGTCCGCGTCTGGGCGGCTCCGACCTGGTGGAGAACGAGCGCCATATGCTGCAGGAGATCGACGCCCTGGTGCGTACGAGCCCCATCGCGCTCAAGAAGCCCACGCCGGTCGAGGAAGCCGATACCATCATCGACATCTTCGATAACACGCTGTTCGACGTTATCCCCGTCATCTATCGTCGTTTTGACGACTGGGTGCTGGGCGACAAGGCCGGTACCGTGCCGCCGCTGTGCCCGGCGTTCTTCCATCCCGGCAGCTGGATCGGTTCCGACCGCGACGGTAACCCCAACGTCACCGCCAAGGTGAGCCGTGAGGTCGCCGCCAAGTACTTCACCCACATGGTGCTCAAGCTCGAGGACAAGTGCCGCCGCATCGGCCGCAACCTCACGCTCGAGGCCACCTACAGCAAGCCGTCTGCCGAGCTCATCAACCTGTGGAACCATCAGGTCGAGATGAGTACCCAGTACACGGCCCGCGCCGAGCTGATTTCCGAGCACGAGCCGCATCGCGCCGTCATGCTCGTCATGGCCGACCGTCTGAACGCCACCGTGCGCCGTATCACCGACACCATGTACCACAGCGCCGACGAGTTCCTGGATGACCTGCGCGTCGTCCAGCGTTCGCTTGCTGCCTGCGGTGCCGTCCGTGCCGCCTACGGTCCGGTCCAGACCATCATCTGGCAGGTCGAGTCCTTCGGCTTCCATATGGTCGAGATGGAGTTCCGTCAGCACTCCGTGGTGCACGCCCGCGCCCTCAAGGATATCCACGAGAACGGTATCCATGGTGACCTGCAGCCCATGACGCGCGAGGTCATCGACACCTTCCGTGCCATCGGTTCCATCCAAAAGCGCTACGGCAAGAAGATGGCGCACCGCTACATCATCTCGTTTACCAAGAGTGCCCAGCATGTGGCCGACGTCTTTGAGCTGGCCCACCTGTCCTTTGCACACGAGGAGGATGTCCCCGAGCTCGACGTGATCCCGCTGTTCGAGCAGCTCGAGGACCTCGAGGGCTGCGTCGACGTGCTCGACCAGATGCTTACGCTGCCCGTGGTGCAAAAGCGCCTTGCCCAGACCAACCGCCGCATGGAGGTCATGCTGGGCTATTCCGACTCCTCCAAGGATGCCGGTCCTACCACGGCCATGCTTGCGCTGCACTCCGCGCAGGAGCGCATCGCCAAGTGGGCAGAGAAGAACGATATCGACCTGGTGCTCATGCACGGTCGCGGCGGTGCCGTGGGCCGTGGCGGCGGCCCGGCCAACAAGGCCGTGTTGGCGCAGCCCAAGGGTTCGGTCAACTGCTTCTTTAAGCTCACCGAGCAGGGCGAGGTCATCTTTGCCCGTTACGGCAACCGCACGCTGGCTCAGCGCCATGTTGAGTCCGTTGCCGCCGCAACGCTTTTGCAGTCGGCCCCGAGTGTCGAGAAGACCAACACCGAGACCACGCAGAAGTTCTGGGATATGGCCGAGAAGCTCAACGCCGCAAGCCA
>CABUBH010000085.1 GCA_902489775.1 uncultured Collinsella sp. | reverse complement strand
GCCTTCCATACCTGCGTACAGAAAGGCCGCCGCTGCCGCGGCCGCCGCGAACAAGAACAATTCCTACTCGGGTGGTTCGAGCTCGGGTGGCGGATCGTATGCGCCCGGAACTCCGCAGCAGAATGCCGGCTCGGGCAAGCAACAGGCCGTCGTCAACGCGTGCTACTCCACGCCTTCGCCGGGCCAGAACTGGTGCGCGGCGTGGGTTACCAATGTCTTCCGTAACGCCGGCGTTGGCTACTTTGGCGGCAACGCCTGCGACATGTTCAACGCCTGGTGCTATAGCTCCGACCGCTCGGCGCTGCAGGTGGGCATGATCGTGGCCGATTCCTCGCACAGCGGCACGGGTGCTCCGGGCCTTATCTACGGTCATGTGGGTATCTACGTTGGCGGCGGCATCGTTATGAGCAACGAGGGTGCCATTACGTCTAAGTCGCTTGACTCGTTTATTAGCTTCTATGGCACTGGCTCTGGCGTGCGTTGGGGCTGGCTTGGCGGTATTGCGCTGTCGTAGCTGCGGTTTGAAGTAAGTTGGTCCGTGGCTGCCCGAAAGGCATTAGGTTGCCTGCTCGGACAGTCCTGCTCGCACGGAGAGCACATTAAGTGCTCTCCGGCTCGTGCGGAACTCGCGATCAACCTAATGCCTTTCGGGCAGCCACGGACCTCTCGGGTCCAATGCGTCACACACCGGACTGGTTGTCTGATATAAAGATAGCGAAGGCCCCTTTCGGGGCCTTCTTTGTTAAAGGAATTCGCCGACTCGGTGGACTTCGGGTTCTAGGTCTACGTCGAATTGGCCTTTGACGGTTGCCTGGATGTGGCGGATGAGTTCGTCGACATCGGCGGCGGTGGCGTGGTCGGCGTTGACGATGAAGCCGCAGTGCTTCTCGCTCACCTGCGCGCCGCCAACGGCGTGTCCGCGCAGTCCGGCATCCATGATGAGCTTGCCGGCAAAGTGGCCCTCGGGGCGCTTGAAGGTGGAGCCGGCACTCGGCATGTCGAGCGGCTGCTTGTCCTCGCGGCGCTGGCGGTAGTCGTCCATGTCGGCCTTGATCATCGCGGCGTTGCCCGGGGCGAGATTGAAGGTGGCCGAAAGCACGATAAAGCCGTCATCGGCGATGCGGCTCTTTCGATAGCCCAGGTTGAGCTCGTCGACATCGAACTCGATGATATTGCCGCTGCCGCGGGTGCCGTCGTCGAGCTGGCGAGCGGGTTTGTAGACGCGCACGGACTCCAGCACATCGGCCATGCAGGCACCGTAGGCACCGGCGTTCATGTAGCAGGCGCCGCCGACCGATCCGGGGATGCCCGAGATGGGCTCCATGCCGGTGAGACCGGCCTCGGCTGCCGCCGCGGCGACATCGGAAAGCAAGGCGCCGGCCGCCGCCGTGACGTGCGTGCCGTCGACCGTAATGTCGGAGAGGCCTTCGCCCAGCGCCACGACGACGCCACGGATGCCCTTGTCGCCGACGAGCAGGTCGGAGCCGTTGCCCACGATGGTAAGCGGCAGGTCGCAGCGATAGCAGGTATCGAGCGTGGCGACGAGGCCCTGCTCAGTATCGGGCGTGACAAAGACGTCGGCCGGGCCGCCGATCTTAAACGTGGTGTGCTCGCGCATGGGCTCGCTCATCAGCACGTTGTCCTCGCCGGCAACGCCAGCGAGCGCGCACAGCAGGTCCTCGTTAAAAAAGTCGTTCTCGTGCATACGAATATCCGCCTTTTGGTGGTCGTTGTCATCAATCGATTGCAATATACCCCACCCGGACGGATTTGGTGCGCTGGCGGCGATAAAACAGCCGTCTACCGGATTGGTAAAGTGTTTATCACCGAGGTAGAGGGGTAGTCGCTATACTTTCAAGAGATTGCGCGTAAACCCGGAAGGAGCGAGATGGCCAACAAAGTCACCCTCAAGCAGATCGCCCAGGAGGTGGGGCTTTCCCCCTCGTCGGTCTCGCTTGTGCTCAATAATCGGCCCTGTCGCATCTCGGAAGAAAACCGCAAGCTCATCAAAGAGGTCGCGGCGCGCAACCACTATGTTCCCAACCAGATTGCGCGCAGCCTGGTCATGCGCGAGTCGCGCACGCTGGGCCTTATCGTCCCTAACATCGAGAGCCGCTTTTTTGCCTCGCTCGCCGGTAGCCTGGAAAAGCGCTGCCGCGAGGACGGCTATGCGCTCTTCATTACCAGCTCGGGTGGAAGTGCCGACGACGATCTGGAGCTGCTGCGCCAGCTGGTAACGCGCGGCGTTGATGGTGTCTTTCTGGTGGTGGGTGACGAGTTCTCCGACGACCGCGCCCTGCGCGAAGAAGTCAGCCATCTGCCTATCCCTGCCGTGATGGTCGACCGTGCCATTGAGGGGCTCGAGTGCGACAAAGTGATGTTCGACCACGAGATGGGTGGCTACATGGCCACTCGCTATCTGATCGAGCAGGGTCACCGTCGCATTGCCTGCTTGGTTAACGCGCGCCGTTCCAATACGGGGCGTAAGCGACTTGCCGGCTATGAGCGCGCGCTGCGCGAGGTTGGCCTGCCTATCGACGCACGTTTGGAGTTTGAGAGCGAGTACTACATTCCGAGTGCCTACGAGGCCTCGGAGGCGGTGCTCGCAACTGATGCCACCGCTGTGTTCGCAAGTTCGGATAACATCGCCCTCGGTCTGCTCAAGCGCTTGCACGAGATGGGGAAGAGCATCCCGGGCGATATCTCGGTGGTGAGCTATGACAACTCGGCGGCCGACGTTCTCTTTGAGCCGGCGCTGACCGCCATTGAGCAGGATCCTGGTGTCCTTGCGGAGCATGCTTTTGGCTGCATGTCCAAGCGTCTTGCCGGTAGGGGCGGCAGGCGTGCCGAAGAGGTCGTTCTGGAGCCGGAGCTTATCGTTAAGGACAGCGTGCTCGAGCTTACTAAACACAACTAAACACGTTTATCAATTTGCAGAGACCGAATGTGGAGCACCTGTGACGGGCAATGCCGCAGGTGAATGTCGCGTTTTGCTAATCGATGGGATTGATAAGGGTGGTAAAACGTTTTTTCACCATGATAAAACGTTTTAGCAAATATACTAGTCCCAACGAAAGGTTGCCGTATCGGAGGGCGACCGCACAGCGAAGGGACATAAACAATGGCTAAAACACTGGGGACGCCGTGGCAAAAGCTGGGCCACGAGGTGCCGGCTTCCGAGCTCGAGGGCGTCGACCTGTATTGGCGCGCATCGAACTATCTGTCCGTCGGTCAGATCTACCTTCGCTCTAACCCGCTAATGCGCCCCGACTTTGTCGACGAGAAAACCGGTGAGGTGCGCGACTTCGGTCGTCCGGACGTTAAGCACCGCCTGGTTGGCCACTGGGGCACCACGCCCGGCATCAACTTCCTGTTCGGTCACGTCAATCGTCTGATCGCCGACCACAACCAGAATGCTATCTTCTTGATGGGCCCTGGTCACGGTGGCCCCGCCGGTACTGCTCAGTCGCTGCTCGACGGCACCTACCGCGAGATTCGCCCCGACATCACCAATGACGAGGCCGGCCTGCAGAAGTTCTTCCGCCAGTTCTCCTATCCCGGCGGCATCCCGAGCCACTTTGCGCCCGAGACGCCCGGTTCCATCCACGAGGGCGGCGAGCTCGGCTACACGCTCAGCCACGCCTACGGCGCCGTTATGGACAACCCGAGCCTGCTGGCCGTGGCCGTGGTGGGCGATGGCGAGTCCGAGACCGGTCCGCTCGCGACCTCTTGGCAGTCCAACAAGCTCGTGAACCCGGCAACCGACGGCATCGTCCTGCCGATCCTGCACCTCAACGGCTACAAGATCGCCAACCCCACCATCCTTGCTCGCGTGTCCGACGAAGAGCTCACCAAGTTCTTTGAGGGCATGGGCTATAAGCCGCACTTCTTTGTCGCCGGCTTTGACGACGAGAGCCACGCAAGCATTCATGCGCGTTTCGCTGCCCTGTTTGAGCAGGTC
>CABUBH010000084.1 GCA_902489775.1 uncultured Collinsella sp. | reverse complement strand
CTCGCGCGCGGGGTCCACAACAACAAGGCGAACGTGGCCACGGCGCGCGAGCTCGCCTGCTGGGTGTGGGCGGTCGGCCTCATGGCCGAGGAGGC
The DNA here is from genome assembly GCA_902489775.1 of uncultured Collinsella sp. Lineage (GTDB taxonomy): Bacteria > Actinomycetota > Coriobacteriia > Coriobacteriales > Coriobacteriaceae > Collinsella. Next base: position 4,030 of record CABUBH010000084.1, on the reverse strand, counting down.
GTAGGGGGCCGGTCCCCCGCACATAAGCCGATCACCCCGGAAGCGGTTCGATCCGAAGCCGTTGAGGCGAACCTCAGGTCCCTTTTCTGCGAGCGCCCAGGGCGCCACACGCGTGCACAGACTGTCGGTTCGACGAAGAAGCCTCAGCCGTAGCAACGGATTGCCCAGCGAGAGATCGCCACGGGCGGATATTAAACTGCAAAGACGAGCGTCGGGAAGACACGCCGAGGTCGCCGCGGACGGGTTGATATAGGGAGAGGGCCTGACCCCATATCGTTGGGGCCAGGCCCGATTTTGCCTCTTGACAATGTCCTGCTCATATTAAAAGGAACGTCCCCAAGTGCCGAACAAGTGCCGGCAACGACAATGCCGCAGGTAGAGAACGGAAAGCGAAAACGCCCCTAAGCGAGCAAGGTGACGTGAAAGAGGAGGGCATTGACCTTTTGGTCATGCCCGACGATTGAACGTCAGATTGCCGCTTAGGGGCGTTTGCAGCGTCAATTGGTTATGCGAAGACGATTAAATTATCCCTGTGTATCGCCGGCTTCTCGGCCAGGTTAGCGAGCAGGCGGTTGCTGGCGATCTGGTCCTGGCGGCGACCGGCAGCAAGCTCCAGCACGTCCGAATCGGCCTCAGCGATACCGCGGGCGACGACCGTACCGCTCGGATCGCACACATCGAGCACATCGCCCTCGGCAAACTGGCCATCGACCTCGCGAATACCCACCGCAAGCAAGGAAGAGCCACGGCTGACCAGCGCCTTCGCGGCACCATCATCGACCGTCACCGAGCCGTGCGCCTTGTCGCCCAGTGCGATCCACAGCTTGCGGGGTGCGATGTCCAGACGCTCCGCCGGCGGATCGAACAGCGTGCCCACGCTCTCGCCGCGGGCGAGGCGCACGAGCGCATCGGGTTCCTCGCCCGAGCAAATCACGCTCTGAATGCCCGCCGTCATCAGGATACGGCTCGCGCGAATCTTGGTAATCATGCCGCCCGTGCCCACCGATGTGGAAGAATCGCCCGCCGAGGCAATAATCTTGGCATCGATCTTATGCACGACAGGAACAAACTCGGCCGTCGGGTCCTCGTGCGGATTGGCAGTATAGAGACCATCGATGTCCGAGAGCGTCACGCACAGATCGGCAGAAACCAGGCAGCTCACAAGCGCCGCCAGTGTGTCGTTGTCACCAAACTTGATCTCATCGACGGTAACGGTATCGTTCTCGTTGACGATCGGCACCACGCCAAGCTCCACGAGGCGCAGCAGGGCGTCGCGCGCATGCAGGTAGGACGTGCGGCGGGCCGTGTCGTGGCGCGTGAGCAGCACGAGCGAGGTGAGCAGGTCGCGCGCATGGAACTCCTCGTCGTAGGCCGACGAGATGATGCACTGACCGGCCGAGGCGCAAGCCTGCAGGCTCGGCAGGTCACCGACCGGCTTGCGGTCGAAGCCCAGCACGGGATAGCCACAGGCGATAGCGCCCGAGCTCACCACGACCAGACGCCAGCCGAGCTTGCGCAGCGCTGCGGCTTGATCGGCAAGTCCGCCGATAAAGGCGCGGTTGACCTTGCCATCGGCGCCCACCACCGTGGACGAACCGATCTTTACCACCATCGTTTTATAAGAAGTCGTCATACGTCAAACCAATCAACTGTTCAGCGAACGGCCGAGCGGCGGCCAAGGGAGCGTGACTCGCCCCTACCGCCCAAAGAATTAGTGAGCCCAGGGAAAAGCAGAGGCCGCGGCCATATTCTTGCGCACGAGCTCGTCGCGCACCTGAGCCAGGCCCTGCTCCATGCCCACCACATAGGTCTGCGGGTACAGGAAGCGCTTGAAAGCTGCGTCCAGATGATCGAGCGCCCAAACACAGCGCTCGCGCGCGTCCTGGATGCTCTCACGCGGAGCCACCGCGCTGCCGTCGCGCACGATCGGCACCAGCAGCTCGCGATACTCAAGTTCGGACACGTCGGTCACCAGGGCGGCATCATTCACGGCCACGAGGGTATTGCCGCGCGCGGCGCCCTCCCCCGCCAGATGGTCCTCGTCGTAGATCATGTCGCAGACCGGGCCGCCAAAGCCGTCGTAATAACGGCGCACGCGTTGCACACCCGGGATCGTGCGCTTGTAGGGCTGCTCGGAGAGCTTGACCACCGGCGTCCATGGATCTGCCTCGCTCGCACGGCGGGCGGAAAGCTTGTACACGCCACCCAGCGCCGGCTGGTCATAGCAGGTCGCAAGCTTGGTACCCACACCAAAGCTGTCGATGGGCGCGCCCTGGTCGAGCAGCGACTGAATCGTGTACTCGTCAAGATCGTTGGAAACCGAGATCCCCACATAGGGCAGGCCCTCGGCATCAAAACGGCCGCGAACATACTTGGAGAGCTTGGCAAGGTCGCCGGAGTCGATGCGAATAGCCGACAGGCGCTCGCCCACCGCCTCCATCTCCTTGGCAACCGTAATGGCATGCTCGCAGCCCTCGCGCACGTCATAGGTGTCGATGAGCAGCGTACAGTTCTTGGGGCTCGACTTGGCAAAGGCGCGGAAGGCCTCGAGCTCGGAATCGAAGCTCATCACCCAGCTGTGCGCATGCGTGCCAAAGACGGGAATACCGTAGCGGCGGCCGGCGAGCACATTGGACGTAGAGGAGCAGCCGGCAACGTAGCTCGCGCGCGCAACGGCCAGGCCGCCATCGGGGCCCTGGGCACGGCGCAGGCCAAACTCCGCCACGGGACGGCCGTCGGCGGCAAGCACCACGCGCGCCGTCTTGGTGGCGACAAGCGTCTGGAAGCCGACGATGTTGAGCAGCGCCGTCTCAAGCAGCTGGCACTCGAGCGCAGGACCGGTGACGCGCACCATGGGCTCGCGCGGAAAGACGAGCTCGCCCTCGGGAACGGCGTCGATATTTACATGCGCACGAAAATCGCGCAGGTAGTCGAGGAATGCGGACTTGAACATCGCGCCGCCGGCAGGGGCCTCAAGCGATGCGAGGTAGTCGATGTCCTCGGGCGTAAAGCGCAGATTCTCGACCAGCTCGGGCAGTTCGGCGGTGCCGCACATGACGGCATAGGCGCTGCCAAAGGGATGGTCGCGGTAAAACGCGGTAAAACAACCCTGCTCATTGGCCTTGCCGCTCTCCCACAGGCCCTGGGCCATAGTGAGCTCGTACAGATCGGTGAGCATTGCGATGTCGGTGGGATGCGAGATGTCGGTCAAAGCCATGGGGCGACCTTTCGGATGTGTTGTGCAGAGGTTACGGGTTGGGCGAGGCGGACGTGCGGGCATGGAGCCCGGCGCGAACAGGTTAGTGCAGGCCCATGCTGCCCGTGATCGTGTAAACCATAAAGACGATAAACGCGATGAGGGCGAGCACGATGATGATTTTTTGAGCCGGAGCCATGCCGGGGATCTCATTCTCGCCCGTAGGCTCCTTGGAGGTGACCATGCGCTGGGCAAAGGTCATCTCGTCACGGCTCGGTTTGGGCTCGGCGGGCTTGGGGTGAGCGGCTTTTTTGGGCTGAGGTTTGAGTGCGGCGGGCGCGGGCTTCGCGGCGGCGGGCTTGGGCGCGGGCGCAGGCTCGGATGCAACCTTCGCAGCAGCCTCCTCGGCCTTCTCGCGCTCGGCACGCAGAGCGGCCAGCTCCTCACGCTCGCGGCGTGCCTCTTCCTGGGCCTCGCGACGAGCCTTCTCGGCGCGGAGCTCTTCCAACTCGGCGCGCTCCTCGGCAGACAGTGGTTGGGACTCAAGCTCGGCCATAGTGCAGCCCTTTCTTTTAAAAAAAGCCGCCGACACAATGTCAGCGGCTTATCAAATCCAAGGGTGGAGACGAAGGGAGTCGAACCCTCGGCCTCTGCCATGCGACGGCAGCGCTCTCCCAACTGAGCTACGTCCCCAGGACAAGTTGATATTTTACCTACGGCTCGCCAACTGTCAACGCCCAATACCCAGTCTTTTTGGGACGGGGCTTTTTTGGCTTTTCGAGCAGGCACTACTCCCGATGATTTTTCTGGGACGGGGATTAAAAAAGGCTCTGT
>CABUBH010000083.1 GCA_902489775.1 uncultured Collinsella sp. | reverse complement strand
GTGGGGGCAGGAGCGGGCGCGGGCGCAGGCGTGTTGCCGCCGCCGTTGTTGGTCGTACCGCCACCATTGTTGGTGTTCTCGGTCGTACCGGCGGTGTCGTTGCTCACCGTGGCCTTTTCGGCAGTACTGGCATTGATGCCAGCCTGCAGTGCGGCATTGGCCTCGGCCTCGGCTGCAAGCTCGGCCTGCAGCTGTGAATCCAAGGAGTTCACGACACTCTGGGCCTCAGCCTGCTGGGCATTGAGCTCGTCGACCTTCTTCTGTGTCGCGGCGACGTTCTTCTCCTGCTCGGTCTGCTTATCGGTGAGCTGCTGCTTAAGGTCCTTGACCTCCTGAATGGTCTGGGCCTGCTTGTCGGAAACCTTGCCGTAGTAGAACAGACGGTTGAGCATGTCGCCCAGATCGTCGACGCCCGTCAGAACCTGAAGGAGACTCAGGCCGCCGGTCTTGTACTCACCGGCAACGTAGCTCGAAAGCTTTGCCTGACCCTCCGCAATCTCTTGCTGCTTTTGCGTGATCTCGCCTGCGGTCTGATCAAGCTCCTGCGTCTGTGCGGAGAGTTCTTCATGAATTTGCTGGGTTTGGGTGCCAATCTGCTCGAGCTTAGTACGGGCAGCAGCAAGGTCGGATGCGGTATCGGCGTAGGCCGGAGCCACGAGGCCCAGGCCCAAAACACAAGCGAGGGTTGCCGTAGCAGCGCAGCGTGCCATGTTTTTGTGCGTATTTGCTGTGCGCATGTAGCTTCCTTTCCGGTATCTAAGGGTAGCGGCTAGTCCACCGTTACCAGGCTAAAGAGCTCAACGTCCTCGTTAGAAGGCGTGAGCTTCTTGCGCGGGTTGAGAAACGCAAGCTCAAGGATACAACCGTAGCCCACAAGCTTTGCGCCCATATCTCGCACCAGTTTACCTGTTGCCTCGACGGTTCCGCCCGTCGCGACCAAGTCGTCCAGAATCAACACGGTATCTTTAGAGCTGATAGCATCGGCATGAATCTCGATAGAATCCGTTCCATACTCGAGCTCGTAGCTCTCGCTTACCGTCTTGCGCGGCAATTTGCCCGGTTTACGTGCGGGAACAAAGCCGGCGCCCAGGGCGACGGCCACGGGCACACCGACCATAAAGCCGCGGGCCTCGGGTCCTACGACCTTGGTAATGCCCAGGTCGGCAAAATGCTCGGCAAGGGCATCCACCATAGCCTTCAGGGCCTCGGGATTTCCAAAGAGCGGCGTGATGTCCTTAAAGACGACTCCGGGCTCGGGATAGTCGGGGATATCGACGATATGAGATTCGAAGTCGTACATGGCGTGACCTTTCATGGATTGCCGGGTGAACGGCGGTTATTTGCCCGTGTTAGCAGACGAGCTATGCGAGGGGACGACGACCTTGGACGGCTGCACGAGCGACTCGTCGTGCGCGGCAACCGCGGGGACGCTTGTCGCATCGCTTTTAGCCTTGGTGGATTCGGAACGCGCGATCTCCTCATCGAGGGCATCGATATCAGCGTCCTCGACCACGGCGTTGAGCGACTCAAAGACACGGTTCTTAAGTAGCGCGGTGTGAACACCCTCGGTGAGGTCGTGCAGCTTCTTAAAAGCGCGCTCGAGCTTGGCGTCGCGCTCGTCATCGGAGGTATCCATGCCGAGCATGCTCACGAGAACCTGCTCAAACATCGAAGACTCGCGATTTGCCGACGATACGTACTGACGCAGGTTGCGCGGCTCAATGTGGAAGCGCGACAGCTCCGAGCAGTAACGGATAATCGGGAAATCTCGGCCATCGACGAGCTCACGGTTCTGCGGGCTCTTGATGATGCGGATTAGATCGTTCTCGGCAAGGGAGCGGATAAACGAGATTTCGACGCCGAGCATGTCGGGAATGGTCTCGATGGGATGCAGCTTTTGCTTGGTCTCCTTGGGCTCCGTCTTAAGCGGAACATCGGACAGAAGACCCACCTCGTAAGCCAACGTGGACAGGTCCGTTGCGTTTTCCAAGCGCTGCTTAATGACGTTGAGCGGCATATAGCGGGTCTTCTGCAGGTGCAGGATGACCTCGAGACGATCAACGTCTTCCTTGGAGTACTGGCGATACCCCTTAGGCGTACGATGAGGGGTGATGAGCCCCTCATCTTCTAGAAATCTAATTTTTGAGTTCGATAGATCGGGGTATGCGCCTCGAAGAAGGTTGACGACTTGGCCGATACTCAGATAATTGCGTTCGGCCATTACCTACTCACCGGTTTCGATGCGCTCCGGCGTGCTCTCGTGGTAGATGAGCGTGAACGTACCGATCTGAACGGAAGAGCCGTCGTGCAGCGGAGCACCGTTGACGATGGCGCCGTCGACCCAGGTGCCGTTGAGCGAGCCCAGATCCTCAATACGGGCGCCCAGGCCCTCACGAATAATGCGTGCGTGGCTGCGCGAGACGGTCATGTCGTTGAGGAAGATACCGTTCGCGGGATCGCGGCCGATGGTAGTCACGTCGTCCTCGAGCTCGAAGGCAGCTCCGGTCTGCGGGCCCTTGACGATGGACAGAACCGGAGCGGTGATGCGCACGTTGGCCATAAGGTCGGGAACGGTGACATCGCTCGAAGGAACACGGAAAACGCAGGTAGCGTCCGCAGTCTTATCGTTCTGAGGCATATTATTAACCTTGTTGTCCATGACAACCCCTATCTAACGCGGCCACGCCGCAAAGAATGAACCGTACGTAATCATACCCCAACGACTTAGTCTTCGATTTCGGGGTTAAGAAAGTCGGTGTCCTCGTCCTCGGGATGCTCGATGGCTTGTTTAATGGCCATTCCGCCCTTAACTGAGTAAATGACGGCGGTGAGCATGGAGAAAATCACGCCGCCATACACAAAGAAGATGCCGAGGGGCACCGAGCTGCCGTTGAGGCCCGGGAATGCCGTGAACGTGGCGGGCAGCAGATGCCAGCCATCAACGACGGGGAACCCAAGCAGCATGAGCGAGAAGCCGGTCATGAGCAGTGCCGTGGCAATCTTGCCGGGAAAGACGACGTCGATGGGGCGACGGTGGTAATGGCGCACGATGAGCGTGCCGATGCCCAGGTAGATATCGCGACCGATAATGAGCACGCAGACCCAGATGGGAAGCTCGCCGCGGACTACCAGACCCAGAACGCCCGTAAACAACAGCGCGCGGTCGCAGATGGGGTCCATGACCTTGCCGAGCCACGAGACCGTTTTGGTCATGCGGGCAATCTGGCCGTCCATCCAGTCGGTGGAGGCCGCGATGGCGTAGATGACAATGGCGACGACACGGTTGTTGTCCGTCACAAACAGGTACAGGAAGACGAGCGTGAGGACCAGGCGCGTAAAGGTAATGAAATTGGAGATCGTAAAGATCTTATTCGACGGGTAATCGGAAGTGCCGATAAGCTCCTTTTTGATCTTCTTTTTGATGCCCACAGGACTCCCCCGCTGGTAAACGACAAAACTTTCGATACTATACCCGTTCTAGCGATGTCTATCCAGCGTAAGCATAGAGAGTCCAGACATGTGGAGGACGGTATCGGGCGGGATGTCTATCGCTTTTGTGTACATCAGCCTCCAAAAACGACATTTTTCGGCATCTTAGGTGGTTGATGTACACGTTTTGATTTGGTGATTACATCGATCGGGAAAGTTGTTGCTTTAAGCAAATGCGTGTGGGTCGAGATTGGCTGGCGCCAAAAGAGCCCAACGGCCGTTACGGCTTCGTTAGAAACGCGTCCCACCATGGATGGTGAACCCGAAAGGTAAGGCGCGCGGGTACGGCGACTCGGCCCGCGCGCCCGGAAGAGAAAGGACGAACCCATGGGTTACATGCTCGAGACGCGCGGGCTCACCAAGCGCTTCGGCCGCGGCGACCAGGCGCAGGACGCCGTGGCCGACGTGAGCCTTCATATCCGCGAGGGCGAGGTGTACGGGCTGCTCGGCCCCAACGGCGCCGGCAAGTCGACAACACTCAAGATGATCTGCGGGATGCTGCGGCCGACGGCCGGGGAGATCCTCTTTGCCGGGCACGCCTGGCGCCGCGAGGACCTCTACGCAATCGGCAGCCTCATCGAGGAGGCGCCGCTCTACCCCAACCTCACCGCGCGCGAGAACCTGCGCGTGCGCACCACGCTGCTGGGCCTTCCCGAGAGCCGCATAGATGAGGTGCTCGCCGCCGTGGACCTCGCGGACACCGGGAAGAAGCGCGCCGGGCGCTTCTCGATGGGCATGCGGCAGCGCCTGGGGCTCGCGCTGGCGCTGATCGCCCGGCCACGCCTGCTCGTGCTCGACGAGCCCACCAACGGCCTCGACCCCATCGGCATCGAGGAGCTGCGCGACCAGATCCGCGGCTTCGCGGCGGCGGGCACG
>CABUBH010000082.1 GCA_902489775.1 uncultured Collinsella sp. | reverse complement strand
TCGTGGCCACCATGGTCGTGGGCATCATCGGCGCGTTCTTCGGCGTGCTGGCGTAGGTTCCTGCGTTCTATTCTGCCCCCAAGGGAAACGGCGACCCATTGCGGTCGCCGTTTTTTATTACCGAAAGCTAGCTGGAGGTGCTTCGTGATTCGATCTGACAATCCACCCGATAATGGCGTGAGCGGGGCGATGTATCTATTTGGCACGGCGCTCCTGTGGAGTTTTATCGGCATCCTCGTTCACGCAAATTCGCAGTCAGCTCTTTTGATTGGTGCCGTCACGGCAATATTTATGGCGCTCTTTATCCTGCTCGTCGGCAGGCCTGTCCTCCGCGTCAGCCGTCTTATTGTCCTTGTGGCCGTCTGCAACTTCGTGACGGGCACCACGTTTAACTTTGCCAACCAGCTCACGACGGTCGGCAACGCGATCGTCCTGCAGTACACCTCGATGATTTTCGTTATCGTGTATCAATCGCTCGCAACTCGCACGTTGCCCTCGCCTGCGAAGATTGCCTCCGTGGTGGTTGCTTTTACGGGTATGGGACTTTTCTTTTTAGGTGATTTGAGTGCCGAGGGCATGCTCGGAAATCTGCTTGCCGTCATTTCGGGCGCCACCTTTGGGCTGTGTTTCTTTTTAAACTCTCGCCCCGATGCGTCGCCCATGGTGTCCTCGCTCATCTCCTGCGGCATCTCGATACTGCCGATCGTCTATTTTGCCGGCGACCTAGGCTCCGTGAAACCCTTTGAGTGGGGGCTTATGCTGGTGCATGGCCTTTTTTGCAGCGGCCTTGCGAGTGTGCTGTATGCCAAGGGGATTGCGCGCACCAACGCGTTTGCGGCCAACTTGGTTTGCATGAGTGAGGTCGTGCTCGCTCCCTGCTGGTCGGCGCTCATCTTTGGCGAGGTCTTTAGCTGGAACGAGTTCTTGGGCGCGGCGATGATCGTTTTGGTGATTGTGGCCAACTTGGCATCCGATGCCTTTGGCGACGGCTTTCTGGTGGCGCTTGTCCGCCATCGAAACAAAGAGCGTGCCTAATGGGATGCGCCTGCCGTTTACGGTAAAAAACGCCCCGCTGAGCGACTGGTATTAAATAAGGCGAACCTGCATACCTATAATTGGTATCAAATCATTTGTGCCTGGCATGGGTGTTAGCAGCACACCAGGTACGCTTCGAGCCGTGGAATCGAACTCCCGGAATTGATATCAACAACGCGCGCGACGGGAGTGACGACGGTTCGAGATTCCTTATTGGGAGGAATTATGCTTGTCCAAGCAATCCTCGTCGGCTTAGTCGGAGCGTTTGGATGCCTCGACTACCAGCTCGGCACCCTCTACGCGTTCCGCCCCATCGTCCTGTGCCCGCTCGTGGGCCTGGTGCTGGGGGACCTGCAGACTGGCCTTGCCGTTGGTGCCAGCCTGGAGTTGCTGTTCATGGGCTCGATTTCCATCGGCGCCTACGTGCCGCCTAACGAAACCGTCGGCGGCGTGCTCGCCTGCGCGTTTGCCATTCAGCTCGGTTAGGGTACCGAGACGGCCATCGCGCTCGCCATGCCTATCGCCGTCCTTGCGCTGACGATCGGCAACATTACCAATGCCTTGTTCCCTGTGTTTGTCGATATGGCAGACAAGTTCGCCCTCAAGGGAAACCTTAAAGGCATCTACGCCGTTCATTGGGGAATTGGAATCTGGGGCTGCGTCGAGTACTTCCTGCTGTGCGGCGGCGCCTTCTATTTGGGTTCCGACGCCATCCAGGGCCTGCTCGACTTCATCCCGCCCTTCATCATCGACGGTTGCGGCGTTGCCGCCAACATCCTGCCTGCCATGGGCTTCGCCATGCTCGGCCGCCTGGTGCTCACCAAGCAGCTCGTGCCCTTCTACTTCCTGGGCTTCCTGCTGTGCTCCTACGCCAACGTGCCCGTCCTGGGCGTCGCCCTGATCGCCATCATCATCGGCATCGACAAGTTCGACCTGCTCGGCCTGGGCGGAGCCCAGCCCCAGCTCTCCGCGGAAGGGGATGAGGACGATGACTTCTAGTCCCGAGAACAAGATCACGCGCTCCGACCTCATCAAGAGCGCCGTCAACACCGGCGCCCTGGGCATGGAGTTCTCCTGGACCTACTACAAGCAGATGAACATCGCCTTCTGCCTGATGGTCGCCAACATGCTCAAGAAGATCTACGCCGGCCGCCCCGACGACTACGCCGAGGCCCTGCACCGCCACTGCGCGTTCTTCAACATCACCGTCCAGTTCGCCCCGTTCGTCGGCGGCATCGCGATGGCCATGGAGGAGAAGGTCGCCCGCGGCGAGATCGAGCCCGAGAGCGTCAACGACGTCAAGGCCGCCCTCATGGGCCCGCTGTCCGGCATCGGCGACTCCATCTTCCTGTCGACGCTGCGCGTGGTCGCCGCCGCGGTGGGCATCAGCCTGTGCCAGGCCGGCAACCCCTTCGGCCCCATCGCCTTCCTGCTCATCTACAACGTCCCCGGCTTCGCGCTGCGCATCTGGGGCGCCGTCAAGGGCTACGAGCTGGGCGTGGGCTTCCTGGACGAGGCCCAGAGGACCGGCCTCATGCAGAAGATCATGACCTGCGTGGGAATCGTGGGCGTCATGGTCGTGGGCGCCATGTGCAAGGACATGTTCTGGGCCAGCATCCCGGTGGCCATCGGCTCGGGCGACGACGCCCAGACCCTCCAGGACATCCTGGACGGCATCATGCCCGGCATGCTCGGCATGATCGCCTTCTGGCTGTACTACTGGCTGCTGTCCAAGAAGATCAACCCCATGGTGCTGATCGTGGCCACCATGGTCGTGGGCATCATCGGCGCGTTCTTCGGCGTGCTGGCGTAAGGGCCCGGCTGCATAGATTTTCGTTGCAACCTGGAAAGGGGATGGAGCAGGCCTATGCCCTCCATCCCTTTTTGTATAGAAGGAGTTCGTATGTTCGCGAAGGATCGCGAAGCAATGCGCCTGACGCCGGCAGAGGTCAGGCTGATTCTTATTGAGTCCCTGCAGTGGTGCGCCAACAACGCGGTCTACTTTTTGGGGCTTATCGGTGCGGCCACGTATGATCTGGCCGGCACGGCCTTTTTGGTTGCCACCATTACGCTCGTGCGCAATCTTATGACGTCGGCGGGCAATATGGTGTCGGGCTCGGTCATCGATCGCTTCGGACCGCGCCGGACGTCGTTTGTGACGTGCGTGATTACGGCAGTGCTATCGCTTGGCGTGGGGCTGGCGCCGTTGTCTGTCCCCGGGCTTGTGTTTGCCGCGTGCGTCTTGGGACTTGCGGGCGGCTTTATCAACACCTGCACGCATGCGTTTCCGGGATACCTGGAGTCGACCACCGAGGGCCGTACCCGCGTGAACGGTCTTATGGTGTTCTACAGCAATATCGCCTATACCGCTGGCCCGCTGCTCGGTGGTGCCATCGTGAGCTGTTTTGCCACGCAATCGGTCTATCTGCTCATGGCGGGCATGATGGGTGTGGCGGCCGTGCTCTCCTTGGGCTGTCACGAGTGTGTTGCTCCCGCAAAAGGGGAGAAGCCGAAGGGCGGTATTCTGGGCGGCATGGCCGAGGGCGCGCGACTTACGTTTCGCGACCACGACTTGCGCCTCATCTTTATCTCGGGCTTTTTGGGTTTCTTTGCGTTCGGCGCGTTCGATTCGCTTGAGTCGTTGTTCTACCGCGATGTGCTCAACGTGGATATCGTCTGGCTGGGCTGGCTGTCCTCGGTCGTGGGCCTCACTTCCTCGGTGGGCGCGTTCATCCTGACCAAGCTTCCTGCTCGCCATGTCAACCTGCGATTGCTGCTCGGCGCGCTCATGGCCGTGGGCATTGGGTCCATGGTGTACGTGGGCACCGATATGCTGGGGGTCGCAATTATCGGTCAGGCGATTAACGGTCTGGCCTGGGGATTCCTGGAACCGCTGCAGATGATCTTGATTCAGGAGCGCGCCGACATCAAATACCTGGGACGCATTACCGGCTTTGTACGCTTTGGCCTGATGAGTGCCGGTGTGCTGCCGCTGCTGGCCGCTCCGTTTTTGGCGGAGGCTTTGGGTGTCCAGACGGTACTGTTTGGGGCATCGACCATTATTGCGCTGGTAGGAACGCTGTTCTTTGTCACACAAGGGAGGCGCCAGAGGCGTTAGCTATACATTCAATTCTAATTTAATACCACTCACCAGAGAATTTCGACCGTTCACCGAGGATTGGAGCAGATTGATAAGTGGTATTAAAAACACATTAGGTGTATGTCTATAATTGGTATCGAAAAGAAACGCGATGTATAGAGTTGCGTGCAGGACAGAAAGGAAAAGCCATGAAGGAAACCGAGAAGATCGAGATCATGCATTTCGACCAGGAGGGCTATCTCG
>CABUBH010000081.1 GCA_902489775.1 uncultured Collinsella sp. | reverse complement strand
CGCCTCTTACACCACATCTCTGCGCGCTACCCCGCTTCGCGGATCCGCACCGGCTTCGCCCGCCTGCCGGCGGACTCGCCAGCTCGCTAAAAACGCTCCGCGTTTTCTTTACGCTCGCTCCTTCGCAGGTTCAAGTCCCAGCGATGGGCCCGTAACAAAAAAGCTCCCATTGCTGGGAGCTCTTTCATTTAATGGTGCGGGCGAAAGGACTTGAACCTTCATGGGGTTGCCCCCATACGGACCTGAACCGTACGCGTCTGCCAATTCCGCCACGCCCGCGTGCAGGAATTAGAATAACGGAGCGCCATCGCGAACGCAAGAACTATTTTTGAAAAAGTTTGCAGGCATTTTCCCAAGCTGCTCGCGCGATTGCCTCAGCATCCTCACCAGTGCGATCGACACGGTCGTTAACCAGCGCGTTTGCCGTAATGGAGATCATTGCGGGCTCGCATTCAAGACCGCGGATGGGCTCCGGAGCCATATACGGGCAATCCGTCTCGAACAAAATTCGATCGAGTGGGGTTGCCGCAAATGCCTCGCGCACGTCGTCGTTGCGCTTAAAGGTGGCCGCGCCACCATAGGCGATATAGCAACCCAGCTCCACAAAGCGCTCCATCGTGGCGCGGTCCTCGCCAAAGCAGTGCAGCACACAACCGGCCTGGGGCACGCCCACCTCTCGAAGCACGTTGTAGGCGTCCACGTGCGAGGTGCGCTCCTGGTCCGTGTCCTCGTGACGCAGATGCAGCTCCACCGGCACGTTACGGCACACGGCAAGCTCGAGCTGGCGCGCCATGCAGTCAATCTGCACGTTATGGGGTGCCGGCGCGATATCGTCGTCATAGTCCATGTGGTAGTCCAGACCGATTTCGCCAATACCGGCGCATAAGGGATCATCGAGTGCGGCAACGACCTGTGCGTGAACGTCGTCGGCATAGTCCGGCGCGCCATACGGATGCACGCCGGCAAGATACTTGATCTGCGGGATATCCTGCATCGGCAGAATCTCGCGCGTCAGCCAGTCGCTATAGTCCGTCACGCTGCGCTTGTCGGCGATGGGGTCGAGCATCGTCACCAACAGGTCGACGCCCGCGGCTTTGGCACGCAGGAGCGTCTCGGGCACATCCTTGCCCCAGAACGAAAGCAGATGTGCATGCGTGTCGGCAAGCGGCGCCAAGGGCACGGGACAAGCAACCGTCTTCTTTTTCTTGGTAAACGTCACGCGTTCGGCATTAAGCGTCATGGATTAGCTCCTGGGCCAGACGGACAAAGTCAGCAACATCAAGCGTCTCGGCGCGCGTGGTGGGTGCAATACCGCAAGCCTCAAAGGCAGCATCGAGCACGTCCTTGGCAAAGCCGTTGGCGCTCATGGAATTGCGGATGGTCTTGCGACGCTGAGCAAATGCAGCATCAATCACGCGGGCCACAAATTCGCGATCGAGCCCCTCGGGCACCACGCCGTCAACACGGTCGATACGCACGACGGCCGAGTCCACGTGCGGCGCCGGCATAAAGCAACGCGGCGGCACCTCAAAGCGACCCGTCACCTGCGCGTACAGGCCGAGTTTTGCCGTGTAGCCGCCATAGGTCTTGTTACCGGGCGTTGCGGCAATGCGATCGGCAACCTCCTTTTGCACCATGACGACGGCACGCTTGAGCGCCGGCATCGTCTGGAAAAACTGCAAAATGATCGTCGCTGCCACGTTATAGGGCAAGTTCGCGACAAATACCGTGGGCTCGCCGCCGGCAGCCTGCTCAATCTGCTCCGGGCCCACCTTAAGCGCGTCGCCCATGATAAAGCGGAAGTTGGCATAGTCGGCGGCGTGGGCGTCGAGCACCGGCTCGAGCTCAGGATCGGCCTCAATGGACGTAACGCACGCCGCCTCCTGCAGCAACGCAAGTGTCAACGTACCGCAACCCGGACCCACCTCGAGTACGCGCTCGTCACCTGCAAGCTCGGCAAGCTCGCAGATACGCTCGATCACATGATTGTCGATTAGAAAGTTCTGGCCCAGGCGATGCTTGGTCGCAAGGCCAAACTCCTCTAGCAGCTCCCTGGTGGCCGTGGGGTTTGCCAAAGGCGAAGTTGTCATGGTTGCCTCCTTAGCATGATGGCGGCGTCTTGAAACAAAAGGGCATGGACCGTGGTGGCCATGCCCTTACAGCTAAACAGCAAATTGCCGATATGGCGCTCGCGCGGTCTCTACGCCAGACGCGGGAACAGCGGATCGCCCTTCTCGACGGGCTGACCGCCGGCAAGCAGGCCCCAAGTGCAAATGCCCTTGAGGTCGTCGCTCGCGGCCTCGCCCTCACAGGACAGACGGCGCAGGGCCTCGGCAGAAGTCTGGGGCATGAGCGGCATCAGCAGGTGAGCGGCAATGCGGATGGCCTCGAGCAGGTTGTAGATCACAAATGCCAGCTCGTCAGCCTTGGCCTCGTCCTTGGCAAGTGCCCAGGGCTCGGAGTCCTCGATGTAGTGGTTGGCAGCGTGGATGAGCTCCATGACCTCGTCCTTGGCTCCACCGTAATCGAGCACGTCCATCTTGGCCATGTAGCGGTCGACCAGGCCATCGGCGATCTTTGCCAGCGGGTTATCGAACGCATCGAACGATGCGGGCTTGGCGGGCGCGCAACCGTCAAAATACTTGCCGCTCATGTTGAGCGAACGCGAAATGAGGTTGCCCCAGCTGTTGGCCAGGTCGGCGTTGTAGACCTGCTCCATGCGGTCGAAGCTGATGGCACCGTCGGTGCCGGGGACCACGTCGGTCATAAAGTAGTAGCGATAGCCCTCGACGCCCAGCATGTCGATAACGTCCTGCGGAGCAAT
This sequence comes from uncultured Collinsella sp., assembly GCA_902489775.1. Lineage (GTDB taxonomy): Bacteria > Actinomycetota > Coriobacteriia > Coriobacteriales > Coriobacteriaceae > Collinsella. Next base: position 1,592 of record CABUBH010000081.1, on the reverse strand, counting down.
GGCGTTGCCGCGGCTCTTGGACATCTTCTCGGCCTTGCCGGTCTCGGCATTGCGCACGGTCAGGAAGCCGTGGGCAAAGACGTGCTCGGGCAGGGCCTCGCCGATGGCCATGAGCATGGCGGGCCAAATGACGCAGTGGAAACGGATGATGTCCTTACCCACGATGTGGAACTGCGCGGGCCAGCGATAGGCCAGCTCGGCACGCGCCTCGTCGGTGTCGACACCGTAGCCGACGGCCGTCATATAGTTGAGCAGCGCATCGAACCACACGTAGGTCACGTGACCCTCGTCAAACGGGACCTGAATGCCCCAGTCAAAGCTCGTACGGCTCACGGAAAGGTCGTTGAGGCCGCCCTCGACAAAGCTGCGAACCTCGTTCATGCGGAACGCAGGCTCGACAAAGTCGGGATGCTCGTCATAGAGCTTAAGCAGCTTGTCCTGGAAGGCGGAAAGCTTAAAGAAGTAGGACTCCTCCTGCACGCGCTCAAGCGGACGGTGGCAGTCGGGGCACAGGTGCTGGCCGACGCTGCCGTACTCCTCGTCGCCCTTCTGGACCTGCGTATCGGTAAAGTAGGTCTCGTCAGGCACGCAATACCAGCCGTCGTAGCTGCCCTTATACAGGTAGCCGGACTCCTTCATGCGCTCCCACAGGTACTGCACGGCATGGTGCTGGCGCGGCTCGGTGGTGCGGATGAAGTCATCATTGGAAATCTCGAGCTTGCTCCAAAGCTCCTTGAAGTGCGGAGCCTGGCTGTCGGTCCACTCCTGCGGCGTCATGTTGTGCTTGGCTGCGGCCTCGGCGACCTTCTCGCCGTGCTCGTCCATGCCGGTCAGGAACTTGACGTTATAGCCGGCGGAACGGCGATAGCGAGCCTGAACGTCGGCGATGATGGTGGAATAAGCCGTGCCCAGGTGCGGATCGGCATTGACGTAGTAGATGGGCGTCGTGATAAAGAACGAAGGCTTGCTTTGATCCATGGGGTTTGTCCTCCAGAAAAACGTTGCATACAGAGGATGATTCTAGCGCAAGGGCTGGATATCCTCCATCTATTGCATATCGAGCACCATGGCATAGACATCGCGCTTGCGGCGCGAATACTTCTGAGACAGGCGCTTGGCCACCGCAGACGCGGGCTCCCCCTCCTCGAGCGCGGCGCGGATATCCTCGCGCAGGGCCTCGTCGGGATCCGCTGCCGCGGCGCCAACCGGCACGATACCGGCCTCCTCATCCTCGCTCGGCGGCGCGATGACCAGCGCAATCTCGCCCTTCACCTCGCCGCGAGCACGCAGCTCCTCGGCAAGCTGGGCAGCGGGCCCGCGCAAGACCTCCTCGTGCAGCTTGGTAAGCTCGCGGCAGACGGCAACCTCACGCTGGGGAAAGACCTCCGCCACGGCCTCGAGCGTCTCCACGATGCGATGTGGAGACTCGTAGAAGATGAGTGCGCCGGGCACCACGGCAAGGCGCTGCAAACGGCGCACGCGGTCGCCGTGCTTTCGGCCCAAAAAGCCCTCGAAGAAAAAATGCTCGCAGGGAATACCGGACGAAACGAGCGCCGTGACGCAAGCAGAGGGCCCGGGAATAACTTCGACGG
>CABUBH010000080.1 GCA_902489775.1 uncultured Collinsella sp. | reverse complement strand
GGCCACCGAGGAAGCCGAGCCGTTGGCGCAGTCGATACCGATCTTGACGCCCTGCAGCGAAAAGTTCGCGCTGGCGATGAGCGAAGCAATGTAGCGGTTGCGGCCCTGCATGTAGTCCACCGTGGCGCCGATGTGGTTGCCCGTGGCCAGCGGCACCTCGCTCTTGCCATCGATGTAGTCCTCGATGAGCTCCAGTACGTCCTCGTCCATCTTAAAGCCGTCGCTGTTGACGAGCTTAATGCCGTTATCGCAAAACGGGTTGTGGCTCGCGCTGATCATGATGCCGCAATCGAAGCAGCCCTCCACGGTCTGATGCGCCACGCCCGGCGTGGGGATCACGTGCAGCATATAGGCGTCCGCACCGCTCGCGACCAGACCGCTCACCAGCGCCGCCTCGAACATATAACTCGAGCGACGTGTGTCCTTGCCCACGATGACGCGCGCCTTAGCACTGCGGTTGGCGCCGTAATACCAGCCCACAAAACGGCCAATCTTATAAGCGTGCTCTACCGTCAGCCCAACGTTGGCCTCACCGCGAAAGCCGTCGGTGCCAAAGTACTTCATGCGCTCTCCTTACAAAATAGGGGCGGACAGATTGCCTGTCCGCCCCAAAATGGTACTCGATTATCTGCGCTACCAGAAAAACCCTACGCCGACGCGCTGTCGCGAGCCGCCTGGCATGTAGGGGTCTGACGCAGCGTAAGAGGCTTGTCCCCCGCCTCGGCCGACGTGGTCAGCGTATACGTGATCGTCGTCGTCTCGCCAGCATGCAGGTCAACGGTGCCCGAATAGCAGGGAACTCCGTGCCAAGTGGCAGCGAACAGTCCAAACTGAGTCCCCTCGACGTTTAGATCGGTAATGCTGCCGCCTGTCGGCGCAAACAGTGATACATACAAGCGCTCATCGTCACGCGAGGTCCCAGGCGCACTGGCCGCTACGTAGTCGGGCAGCTTACCTGCCTCCTCCTGCGTCATGATGTTCGTCAGGGTAACGGTGATGCGATACGAGCAAGCGCCGTCGCCGTTCTTCACGCCCTGACCAATCTGCGTATCGGCGTTCAGATACCAGTCGAGCTTGGAGAAGCTCAGGTTGTTAAAGTAGACACCAGCAACGGGATCTTCACTCGGGTCATCCGGATCGGGCAGTGAGGCGTCGATGTTCATCTCCTTGATAGCGTTCTGCTCGTCATCGTTTTTCATCCACGCGATCAGGCGGCCCTCTTCGGCACCGCGCTCAACGGCGCTGACAAGGTTCGCAACATCGACGTCGCCGATACCGCCAAGGATCTTGTCGAAGGCAGCGCTGGCGACGGATGCAAAGATGCCGTCCGACTCCTCGACCGGATAGTTCCAGTACACATCATGCATAAGCACCTTCGCCGCGTTAGTGCCGTCAACGACTGTACCGTCGGGCAGTGAAACATTACCCACGAGGCCCAACAGATACTGCAGGAATACCGGATCGATACCAATGACGCCATCGACGTCCTGACCATATTCAGACTTCCACAGCGCGGCGACACGCTGCGAATTACGGGGCCAGTCGGGCGAATAGGTGTTGCCCGAGATGTATAGGTTGCTGTGGTCACCAAACAGCGTCTCATCTTCTTCGTCGACGCTCTCAACCGCCTCGTCTTTGCTGCGCGCAATGCAGGGAACAAACTCGCCAATCGACATCTGGCCGTCGGTGACCGAAATCAGGCCCTGCGAACCGCCAAAGCCGCCGCAAGCACGAATCTCGACGTTGTTCATGGCGTACATAAGGTAGTTGCGCGTCTGGCCGTCGGCGCCGAGCATCTGGGGAAGGACGGGGGCGACCTTCTCCGCCGCGTCAACCGCGCCGTTGAGGGTGGCAAAGCCGTCCTTGGCCTTATCGACCAGCTCGGTCACCTGGGAAATATGAGTATCGCCAATGCCCTGGACCTTCTCGTTGGCGCTCTTGAACACCTTCGAGCTGCTGGAAAGCGAATCGGCGACCGCCTGCAGCGCGGACACGTTAATCATGCCGTCCTGGAACAGCTTGCCGGGCGTGGCCTGCGAAAGGTTGTCGGCCATGGGAACCAGCGCGTTGCTCGAGACATCGGACAGGGCATCAATCATGGTGCGGGCTGCGTTGATGTCACTGCCATACACAGGGATAAACGAAGCCGCCGTCCACAGCGGGCTCGAAGTCTCCGCCTTCATGCTGTCGCAGAGCTCATCGATCTTCTTCGCGTCGTCAGGCAGCGTCGAAAAATCGCCCGACGTGACCTTGTCCTTAAGGCCACCGACGATCTCGACAGCCTCCTTCGCTTCGCTCTTTACGGTCTTTGCCGAGTTAAGCAGCATAAAGCCGCTTGCGCCAAGCGCAACGAGAAGCACCGCGACTACAGCGGCAATAATGGCGCCGGTGTGACGCTTTTTGCGCTCGCCCTTGCGATGGCGATGACGGACCAGACCGTCAGAGGTCGAACTCGACGAAGCGTCGCTACCGTAGTTCAAGCCAAAATCGTAATAATCTTCCTTGGAACCCGAGCCCGCAAACTCGGCACCGCTATCATCCAGGCGGGCGAACGTACCAGTCTCGGAGGCGCCGGTGTAAATCGTGCCGAGGTTACCCGTAAGCCCCGCGCCACCGGCAGAGGGAGTATTGTTGTCGGCCTTGCCGGCATTAACGTTGCCGGCGCCATTCGCGGCGTTGGCAGCACCCGCGTTGTTCGCGGGTACCGAAGGAGCGCCGCTCGGCTGCGACGTGGAGGTTGCACCGTCCGCAAAGACATTCCCTCTTGCACGGCCGGTCTTTTTTGCCTTTTGAGACTGCTCGTACAGAGCGGTAAACATCGCCGTCTCGCCCGGGGACACGCGCTTACCGGAACCGCCCTGTCCAGCGCCGCTCGGCGTGCCGGCCTTACCAACCCCGTTCGGACGCGGCGGAACTGCAGGGCGGCCGCTATCGCTGCCCTTAAAGTGATTACCAGCCATAAAGAAATCCTCGCAATTGAGTCGCAATGAAAAAGTCCATAACGTTACTAGTTTATGGCATTTTGAGCGTCGACAGCTAAACTCCAGACACGGACGTCAATTGGCGAAAATGCGGCACAACATCTTTTCCCGTCTTGGCGGCGGCGCTAGCTACACCGTGAGGAACATCATCACGATGATCATGGCAAAGCCGATAAGGTCGGTCGGCAAAAACACCGTGCCCAGCATAACGGCGCTCGTGATGGTCGCCGAAACCGGCTCCACAGTTCCGATGAGGCTCGCACGCACCGAGCCGATGTCCTTAACGCCCTGCATATAGAGCATGTAAGCAAAAAACGAGCCGATAACCACGAACACCGCGAGCGCCTCGACGCCGGCGGCGTCGAGCGCCGGCATATGCGCCCAAGGCTGCACGAAGACGCACGAGACCACGCCCGCCGTGAGCATTGCCGAGCCCGTGACGATGGGGCTGCCGTATTCGGGCAGGATCTTGGCGGGAATCACCGCCATACACGCGGCGCTGACCGCACACATAAGACCTGCTGCCAGGCCAAGCGGCGAGATATTCAGGCTGGTGGGGTCGCCGCCGGTGGCGATTAAAAAGGTTCCACCCAGAGCCAGGCCAATGCCGATGACTTCGCGAGTACGCGGCATGCGGCGATCGATCGCGCAGGTGTAGCCCATGATGATAACGAGCTGCAGGCACTGGAGCACTGTCGCGGTTCCGGCATTCGTCAGGCGCACGGCCGAAAGATAGCAAAACTGGTTGAACAGCAGGCCAAAGGCGGTAAAGAGCAGCAGCTGCTTGCGATCGGCGGGTGTGGTCCAAAGCTTGACCAGGCGTGCGCGGTCGCGCGTGACAACCACAGCCATAAAGAGCAGGCCGGCGAGAATCTGACGCACGCTCATAAGCCACAGCGTATCGACATGGTAGGTATCGAACAAAAAACTCGCGCTGGTGCCCGAGAAGCCCCAAAACGAACCGCCCACCAGCGTAGCCAAGACGCCCGTGATCATCTTGCGCGTCGAAGCGCTGTTCAGGCGGTCGCGCCATGCGCGACGGGTGTTGCGGCTGAGCTCGTCGGTGCCCTCGGGCACATCAATGTTCGATATATCGGTCATCGGCACCGAAGCCCCTGCGCCTTCGACCTGCTCGACACACTCTTTGCTCATTCCACTCCCCCGAAACAGCCTGGAAACAATTCGGCTTACCTTACCACGGCGAAGTCACCAGCTGGAGGCTTGTCCGCTTATCGGTAGGACAATTCCGCAGGCGTCTTTCCATAGCTCGATACCGCAATGGCCTTGCATTATGCGACAGCCAAATCGCGGCAGCAGGCTCTTTTGAAATGGATGCGACAAAGCCCCCGAATTCCACAATGTAAGCGATTTTTAAAAATGTTCTTGCCACCGAGTTCAGGCTCCGTTATATTATCCCTTGCGCGCTTGCGCACCCTTGATCGGGCGTTTAGCTCAGGGGGAGAGCGCTTCCCTGACACGGAAGAGGTCAGAAGTTCAAATCTTCTAACGCCCACCAAATGTTCGCAGCTCAGAGGCTATGTC
>CABUBH010000079.1 GCA_902489775.1 uncultured Collinsella sp. | reverse complement strand
CATCAAGAACAGCCTAAGAACCAGCTTGATGACATATCCCGGTTTGACTTCAGCCGCGTCAAAGACGTGGCGCTCGGCGAGCTCGCTGCAGTATGCATAGATGTCGCGGATAAGGTCCGCGCCCGAAAGCGTAAACATGTAGCCTGCGTCCGAAAGCGCATTGGGCGCGGCGGGCAACTTGGCCATGTGGCAGAACGTTTGCAGGTCGGGTGCCATAACATTCTGGTAGTCGAGGTGGCCGCTGGCATCCTGTGCGGCAAGCTCCAATTGGCGCACAAAATCCAGCGCCGCCGCTAACACAAAGCTCGGCGTAGGCGCATTGACGTCCTGAGTGGTCGCCACAAGCCTGCCCGCCGCCTGCGTGACAAGCCAAGCGACCTCGCGCTGGCAACGCACAGCCTTGCGCGTAACCGGCTTGATGGACGAAGAAGAAACGCTCCCCTTAGGCGGATTCGAAGCAGCCATAAGACCCTCTCATGAACAATCCGGCCCAACAAGCCCGGATGAAACACGTGCTACATCAGTATACAGGGGAGTGGGATGGAAAAAACGGAGCCGACAGCGTGAGCTGCCGGCTCCGGATTGCTTGCCTTAGAGGCCGTACACTTCGACCATAGCTTCGCCAATGCGATGGGGTACGCCGGTGACGAGCGCGTTGCCCATGCAGAAGGCTCGATGGCCGTCAGTCATGCCCGTATCGGTCCAGCCTTTCGGGAATCCCTGAAGCTGATCGAGTTCGTCGGGAACAAGACGGCGGAAACGGCCATCGGGACATTCGATGACGTGCTTGAAGCGGCTCGCTCCCGTGCCGCCTTCTCCCGTGAGGATGGTGCGGCTCGGCTTGTCGGTGGCATCCGGGAAGCTCATGGCTCCCTCGGAATACGTGTACGTAAAGCCCGTCTTTTTGTTGGTGCGCTCTTCGCGCTTGCTGCCCTTAAGGTAGCGCCAGTCGGGAAGCTTTTCGTCGGAGATGTAGAACTGCTCTGGGACATCAACCTCGTCGACAAGCACGTCGCCAAGCACGCGGCGTTCACCATGATAGTCCTCGGCAAAGTCGCAGGTCAGAACATGGCAGCCCTGCATGACGCCAGCATTCTTGAATTGAGAGGTCTTTTGGCCGACGCCAAAACGAGTTGAGTTCTCGTAAGGATCGGATAGAACATCGAGCTCTGCCATTTCGTCAGGGTAGATGGCGGGGAAGGCCTTCGCCATGACGCCGTTGTGCATGCGATCAACGAGATCAACCTTGCCGGCGTCCTTTTCGCAGAAGATATAAACACGCTTGCGGCGCTGGGGGAAACCGTATTCGGCAGAGTTGACCACGCGCCATTCGACTGTGTAGTCGAGGTCGGCAAGACAGCTTAGGATGATGGCGAAGTCGCGACCGCGTTGAGACGCGGGCGACTTGAGCAGGCGGTCGACGTTCTCAAAGAGACCGAAGCGTGGCTTCTTCATCTCGAGGAAGTGATAGATGTCCCACCACAGGACGCCCTTCTTACCCTCGATGCCGTGTGCCTGATTGAGCGGGCGAGCTACGGAGTAGTCTTGGCAGGGGAAACCGCCAACAACCATTTGGACATCGGGGATTTCGATTTCTTTTGCCTCGGCCTGCTCCAGGACCTTATTGATGTCTTCGTTGACGACAGAATCATTGCCGAAGCGATCCATGTAGCAACGGGCCGCGAACTGACGCGCCTTGGTTCCGGGCGGCTCCCACTGATTGGCCCAAATGGTGCGGAAGGGGCCGGCGGGCTTCATATAAAACTCGGGATGGCGAGGGTCGGCATAGCCTTCGAGACCCAAACGAAATCCACCGACGCCCGCAAAAAGCTCGGCAATATTAATCTCAGACACGTTTCTCCAATCGCTGCTGTGTCCGGTTATGGTGGTCACAACAATAACCGATCGAGGGGACAATCAAGACCTCAATTTTCTGGGCGTTAGTAGTTGCTCTGAACTACCATGAGGTTAGTTGCGAGTTTCGGAGGTATCCCGTGTCTAAGAAGCGCCTCGATTTCAAGCGCATGCTTGACGATACTGATTTTTCTGACCCCTCAAGCATTGAGCGCTATGCTGCCAATCTCGATGGCATGACGTTCCGCGATATTCTCGAACTCGGTATTGCTCCGGAGGGGGAGAGTGCGCCCAAGGACTTTGGCTCCAAGAAGTACAAAGGCGGCATGGGCACTCTTATCGAAGAACGTTACTTTGGCTACAAGGCCAATAGTGACGACCGTCCCGACTTTCCCGAGGCGGGCGTTGAGCTCAAGGCTACATGCTTCGATGTTCTCAAGAACGGCCGTAAGTCTGCTGGCGAGCGTCTTGTCCTGACCATGATTCCTTATGACCGACCTGTTTCGATCGACTACGACAGTTCGCACCTCAAGACCAAGCTCAGCAATATCCTGCTGATTTATTACGGCCGAGATCGTTCTATCGACAAATATGACCAGCGTATCGAGCGTGCTGTCATGGTGCGTCTTCCCGAAGAAGACATGAAGATCATTCGTGCCGACTACGAGAAGATCATTTCCTATATTCAGGATGGCCGTGCGGACGAGCTTTCAGAAGGCATGACGACTTATCTGGGTGCTTGCACGAAGGGCGCAACTGAGGCCACGATGTGGGCGGACCAGTATTATGAATACTTCAATACCGATACGGGTGAGATTGAGCGTCATCGCGCAAAGCGCCGCGCCTTTTCCCTCAAGCGCTCGTATATGGATTATGTGCTCCATACTTATGTCCTCGGTGCTCCGCGAGTCGGGGAGAGCATTGTTCAGGACGATGGCAAGTCTATCGATTTCGAAAGTTACGTAACTGGACTTATCGAGCGTCATTACGGTGAGACCGACCGCCAAATTGCCGAACAGTATGGGCTAGAGTACACGGGCAATAAGGCACAGTGGACAACGCTCGTCTATCGCATGCTCGGAATCAAAAACAATGCTGCCGAAGAATTCGTCAAGGCAGGCATTTCCGTTCGAACTGTTCGAGTTAACAACAGGGGGCACATCGAGCAAGCTATGTCGTTCCCGCCGTTTGAGTTCAAGCGTTTGATTGAAGAAGACTGGGAGACGTCGCCTTTTCATGCGTGCCTTGAGACCAATCGCTTCTTCTTCGTTGTGTTCCGCGAGGACCACGATGGTGTGCTGCATCTCGACCGCTGCTTGTTCTGGGCGATGGGAGAAAACGAAATCGAAGGCCCTGCGAAAGCTTGCTGGGATGAGACACGAAAGGTAATACGTGAGGGCGTTGAGCTCAATCCGTATCGGGATGCGAGCGGAAAGCTCAAAGTGACTAACAATCTGCCCGGTATGGCGGACAACCCAATTGTTCACGTTCGTCCTCATACGTCGAAAGCAGCCTATAAGTTTGCCGATGGAACAGAGATCGGTGACATCGCAAGGAATGCTTGCGAACTGCCCGACGGGCGCTGGATGACGAAGCAATCGTTCTGGTTCAACAAGGGCTACCTGGAGCACATTCTGGGGCTGTAGCGTTTTGGGATTGTTTAACGATCGAGCTCCTGCTCCTCAATGCTTCGATGTCATCTCTACAAATAAATCCCCTCACCGAGTTGCCTGTGGAACTCGGCGTGATGGTCGCGTGCCCAGGTAAAGAGCGCCTGGTCAAAGTTGCCTTGGCTGGCGGGGATTCCATAGACGCCGGCGACTTCCACGCGCACGAATTCCAGTGCGGGCAGCTTGTTAATGGCCGTGAGCGCAAACGGCGACGTGGGCTCCTCGAACAGGTAATGGCTGCCTTGCAGTGCGCCGCAGCCGGTGCAGGTGCTGGCGAGCGATACGGTCTTGGTGGTGCGCGACGTTACGGGCTTGTAGCCGCAGCGCTCGCGCAGGTAGTCGCGGATCTCGGCCGGCACGCAGCCAAGAGCGGGCACGATGGCGAGTGCGTTGGCGTTGGCCGTGTCGATGGCAATGTACCCGGCTTCGTTGGGCGCGTGCGCGATGGCGATGCTCTCGTCGTTATCGGTTCGATAGGGAATGCCGAAGGCCGCGACCGAGGTCTCTTTGTGACACTTCCAGCACTCGCGCTTGCCCAGTACTAGATATATATACGGCGCTGAGGGGTCGGATCGGTCAACACCGGGCAGCCACTCGGCAAAGGGCTCGGGGTTGACGCCGCTGGGTACATACCAGATCTTCTTGATCCGGTCCCATTTGGCGCCCAGCGCCTTGGCTTCTTCTTTGTGCGAAAAGGGGACATCGAGCTCGGTGCGCATGGCGGCTCCTTGGTGCTGCAGGTGCAAGTGGCTCAAGGATACCGCAGGGCGCAGACATCGCGGCGTTTTGCCGAGAAGTTGCGGCTCGGATGGGTTCGAGACGCGTTGGCCTCGGCCTCGGTGGCTATTGGGGCGGTTTTGATTGACTGCGGAGTCAGCCGGGATAGGCACCTGGGTCGCTGACGCGGTTTTGTGTATGGGCAGGGTGGTTGCTTGGGCGGTTGGAGCTGCCAGCTGATTTGGCGACATAAAACAAAACAGCCCAGAGGACATAGCCTCTGAGCTGCGAACATTTGGTGGGCGTTAGAAGATTTGAACTTCTG
>CABUBH010000078.1 GCA_902489775.1 uncultured Collinsella sp. | reverse complement strand
GGCCTCGTCAGGCTCAAAGCTGCCGAGCCATTCGCCTGCGCGCGCCATGCGCTCAATCGAGGGATCGATTGCCGGGTCGCGGTAGGTGTAGAACGCCGCCTGACGCTCGCCGGCCGCGCGGAATCCGCAGCCGTACGCACCGCCTTTCACGCGGATCTCGTTCCACAGGTAGTCGTAGGAGAGTGCGTTGGCGGCAACCGCCCAGGCGCCCGTCACATCGATGTCCAGGCGACGCGGATCGCACGCGCTTGCCGCAAAGCAGATGTCACTGGGGATAACAAAAGCCTCGTGGCGGTCGCACGGCGTCGGCACCACGAGCGCGTCGCGGCCGGCATCGGCGCTGTCGCCAGCGTCCAGCCCCAGGTCGCCCGCGGCGGCCCAGTACGCGTTAAAGTCCTCGTCGCTGCCGGTAAAGCTCGCCAGGCAGCCATCGGCCACAAAGATGTGGCCTGCCAGCTCGGCAAGCTTGGCGCGCAGGTCATCCAGGCGCTCGTCAAAGTGGTCGAGCAGATCGCGCAGGAACAGGTAGAAGTCTACGCCCGAGAGCTGCTCGCGCACTACGGCCGAAGGCGAGCTGTAGCTCATCGCGCGACCGAGCGCCGCCGAGTGACCGTTGTTGATAAAGCCCTGCTCAAGCCCAATGCGAATCTGTGTGAGCACGTCGCGCACGCGGTCGGCGTCGGCATCTGCCAAAAGCGTGCTCGACCATACCTCGCGCGGCAGGTAGGGGCGCACGCCGTCCACTTCGGGCTGCGTCATGACCTCGGTCGTAAAGCTCAAAAAGCCGAGCTTGCCAGCGAGCAAGTTGTCGAGTTCCTCGGCCGAGTGCTCGCGCGTGGGCAGCTGCTTAAGCAGGCGGCAGAGCAGTGTCACATAGGGCAGGTCCTCAAACGCGACGCAGTTCAGGTCGAAATACTGCATGGCGTAGGCCAGACGGTTGGTGGGGATGCCGTGGCGCAGGCAGGGGATGGGCGCGGTCGTGTCCACGATCAGCGGCGGCTCGGGGCGCGCCTCGCCAATGTCGGACACGCGCAGGCGCGGCAGCGTAGCCTTGGCCTCGGGTGTGTCTTCCGCCTCCTGTGCGGCACGCAGCGCGGCCGTGCGCTCGACCACGTCGGCCAGCTCGGCATCGGTCATGGCATCGCGCTTGGCTGCCAGCTCGGCGGCCTCGGCACCCTCCGAACCCTCGGCGGCGTCCACCGGCACCAGCTCGACCAGCGCCATGTGGTCGTTTTCCAGCACCAGCTCGCGCAGCAGGTCCTCAAAGTAGCTGCCATCCAGCTCGCCACGCAGCTCCTCGTACACCGGGCCGTACTTGAGTGCCAGCGTCGCGGCGTCGTCATCGTAGAGCCAGGTGCTCAGCGCGTCGCACGCAATGGCCACACCGTCGGCGATACCGTAGTCGCGCTGGCGCAGGTCGTATTCGTTGCTGCTGATGATGGCTTCCAAGCGCTCGCGCGGAACGCCGTGCTTGCACAGGTCGCGGCAGGCGTCCTGGAACACGCGGCGCAGATCGCGCGCCACGCCGGGCTGCGCGTTTTGCAGCATGATGAGCTCGTAGGGCTGCAGGCTCTCGGCCGCGGTGTAGCTCACCACGTTGCCGCCCAGGCCGGCGGCCAGAATGGCCTTCTTAACCGGCGCTTCGTTGGAGCCCAGCAACGCCTCGAACAGGATATCCGCCGCGATCGTGCGCTTACGGTCGAGCGCGCTGCCCAGCACCAGGCCCAGGCCAACCAGGGCGTTCTCGGGCGTGGTTGCCATCTCGACGCGCTTATACTCGCAGGTCACGGGCGCTTGCACGCCCAGCGGATTGGGCGCCAGCGTGGACGGGTCCTCGCCGGCGGCGACGGCAGCGTCCATGCGGCGACTCGCGGCACTCGGCTGCGACAGATAGCGCTCGTCCAAAAAGGCCAGTGCGCGGTCCACGTCCAGGTCGCCGTAGAGCGTGATATAGGAGTTGGAAGGATTGTAGTGGCGCGCGTGCGTATCCAGGAACTGCTCGTAGGTGAGCGCAGGGATCGCGCGCGGGTCGCCGCCACTCTCGTGCGCATAGGCGGTGTCGGGATAGAGCGCGGCGTTGACGGCGTCGTCCAGCACGCTCATGGGGTCGGACAGCGCGCCTTTCATCTCGTTGAACACCACGCCGTTATAGCGCAGCGTGCCCTCGCGCAGGCTCGCGGAGCTGCCGTCGCCCTCGTCCTCGGCGCCCTCCGGCAGGTCCAGCTCGTAATGCCAGCCCTCCTGCTCAAAAATGGTGGGCTTGGTATAGATAGCCGGGTTGAACACCGCGTCCAGGTACACGTCCATCAGGTTGTACAGATCCTGCTCGTTGGTGGTGGCAACGGGGTAGATAGTCTTGTCGGGGTAGGTCATGGCGTTGAGGAACGTCTGCATGGAGCTCTTGATCAGGTCGACAAACGGCTCCTTGACGGGGAATTTGGCCGATCCGCACAGCACCGAGTGCTCAAGAATATGGAACACGCCGGTGGAATCGGCCGGCGGCGTCTTAAAGCCAATGGCAAAGGCCTTGTTTTCGTCGTCGCACGCCAGGTACAGCAGGCGAGCGCCCGAGGCGGTGTGGCGCAGCACGTAGGCGTCCGAGTCGAGCTCGGGCACGGTCTCGCGGCGCTCGACGGCAAAGCCGTGGCAGGTAGTGCCGGGCACCAGCAGTGCGGCGGCAGCGGCGCGCGGGTCGGTTGAGGTGGTGGGCATATGCAGTCTCCTTTGACGCCCCAGCGGGGGGCGAATCGAGTCGAATCCTCGAGAGTATACCCATATGGGGCCGCGGCTCTGCGACGAACTGGGGACGATGCCAGCGGATTGGGCATAGGCCCCGCGTGCCCGCCGTGCGAGCGTGGAAACTTGGACGCCTATCGAATGAGAGTGGATTTTCGGACGGAATCAGCCTCAAAACGCCCAAAATCCGTCCAAATATCCACCCTCATTTCCCGACCGTCCAAAATCCACGCTCATCCGCCGCCCGCACATCTCTCATCTCTCATTCGTCACGAATACGAGAGATAACAGAAAGACGAGAGATAAATATGAGAGATAACTGAGCAGTAAAGAGACAAGCAATCATGGTATTATCTCAATATCGATTGTTCTACCAGCAAAAACATGTTTATATGAAACAGATGGCAGACATCTTATCTTTTATCTCTCACTCATCTCTAATATGAGAGATAACAGAAAGATGAGAGATAATTACGAGAGATAACTGAGAGACGAAGGAAATCCATTCGCGGCATTCTTCGCAGAACCGAGCGAAAGGACGTGCAGATGAACGAAAACGAACTGACCGGTCTGCTCGAGTCTTTAAGGCGCATGGGCTCAGACGATCTTAACGTCGAGGTCAAGGAGAGCGCCACGACGCTTTCCCGCGACGTATGGGAAACGGTCAGCGCTTTCGCAAACACCGCCGGCGGCATCATCGTACTCGGAGTGAGCGAGCGCGCGGGTTTTGTCCCAGTTGCAAACTTTGAGACCGAGAAAGTGCTCAACCAATTCGTGGCGGGCATGGGTGATGCCGGCGGTCGCGGAAAGCTGGCCAATCCGCCCAAATACACCATTGAGCGCGTGGAGCTCCAGGGCACCGTGGTTCTGGTCATCACGATTGAGGAGCTCGACCCGTCGAGCAAGCCTTGCTATGTCATAGAGCGGGGCGCTCAAGGTGGCAGCTACAAACGCATCGATGACAAAGACGTACCCCTTTCGTCGACCGAGGTTTTGGCACTGTCGTCATATGAACGGACGAGTCCTAGCGATCGCGATGCGGTGCCCGGCACGAGTGCGGGCGATCTCGACGAGTCGCTGGTCGACCGCACGATAGAGCGTGCCTATTCGTTGACGCCTCGAGCGATGCGCGGTGCGGCGGACAAGAAGACAAAGATGGAGCGTCTGAATTTCCTCGACTTCCAGGGCAATGTTACCAAGGCCGGCCTCCTTGCCGCGGGCGTTTACCCTCAGCAGTTCTATCCCAAGCTCTTCATTGATGTGGCTGTCCATGCGGGAACTCAAAAGGGCGCTGCGGGACCGCTAAGATTTATGGACCGCACAGTCTGCGAGGGCACCCTGGGCGAGATGATTTCGGATACTGTCGCGGCTGTCGCCAAAAACCTGCGCCGCACCTCGACCGTCCAAGGCATCTCGCGTATCGACTCGCTGGAGATTCCCGAGGAGGTCCTGCGCGAGGCAGTCGCCAACGCGGTTATCCACAGGGAATACGGGGATCGGTTCTGTGGGCAATCGATCGCCGTCGACGTTTTTGACGACCGTATCGAGGTGACGAATCCCGGCGGCCTTTATGGAGGGAAGACTCGCGAGAGCTTGTTTGACGGCAGCTCCCGATGCCGTAACGCGACGCTCGTGAAACTCATGTCGATTGTCCCGCTGCCGGATGGCGCAGGTTCGCCGGCTGAGGGCAATGGCTCGGGCATCCCGATGATGATCGATGCCATGCGCGCGCATGGTCTGGCCGAGCCCCTGTTCTGCCCGGGGTTCGATCGGTTCAAGGTCGTACTTTACCGTTCAAAGATTGAGCCGGTCGATCATGGCGGGGACTTGATTATGACGGCACTCAAGCGCTACGGCGAATTGGGGACGCGCGAACTGGCGGAGCGCACGGGACTCACGGTTTCCCAGGTTAGGGCACGCGTCAATGCGCTCATTGAGCAGGGTGAGCTTGAGCCGACGGCGCCGTTGACAAGCCGCAACCGCAAGTATCGACTGTCAGAGCGCGTGGAATAAATGCGTTAGTGGACGAGGCGACCCAATAACCGACCCTCAATTGGCGCCCACTAAGGTAAAGCGGTTGTTGCTCAGTCGACGGTGATGCTAAAGACTCGGCTTACGCCGGCATGGCCCCGAACCCGTCCATCAAGAACAGCCTAAGAACCAGCTTGATGACATATCCCGGTTTGACTTCAGCC
>CABUBH010000077.1 GCA_902489775.1 uncultured Collinsella sp. | reverse complement strand
CAAGCGCCGTACCGGTATAGGTCGCACTATCGGTATCCTGCGCCGACACCGCCTGCGTGGCACGCGCGGCGATCAGATATGGCAGAGCCGTCTCGATTTTCTGTAAGCCTTCCGATGCGCTTTTGGCAAACTTGTTGCGCGTTTTAATGATCTCAATCCCGGTGTCGACCATATTGCCGGCAACTGGTTCGGCGCCCGGGATGAGGATGGCGACCAGACCCGTCCCGATTGTGGCAAACCCCGCCAGCCCCAGACTCAAGATGCTCGCATCAACCACCGTGGCAGCCGTGTGATAGGACGACACTACGTTGGCACCCGCCAGCGCGCCGCTATCGGCCGCCACCTGGGTATCCCCGGCACGCGACATGCTCCATATCGCCGCGGTCGACGAAAACAACAACGTGAGCACCACTAGGATGACCACGGCAGAAGAAAGCGTGGTGTAGGCGCCGTCTTCGATAAACAGGTCGATACCGGCGCGGCCCATAAAGCCGCCTCGCTTGCGATGGCAGCTCGGACGGCGCGTCAAAACGCATCTAGACCAGAAACGCTTAATCCCATGCAGCAATCCACGAATCATAATCTCCCTCCAGCCATTCGGGACGTGATTGATACGAGACATCGACCTTGAGCTCAACGTAGCCGCCCTCGGCGGTACCACCCATAGCCTGCGCAAACGCACCGATCACAGGCAACGGCTTGACCTCGCCGGAAACGGACACGGACGAGACGTCACCCGCATCGGCCCGGCCAAGCTCGATATCCCACGACAACGGCCCGCCGGCATGAAAGATCGAAACGTTGGGCACTGCGGCAAGCCGGCGGCGGGTGAACTCCTTAAGATCGTCGTCCTCCGCCGTCGTCGTGGTCATGAGCCGCGCGGTCTCGGCGGCGGCAGACTCCATGACCGCGCGCGTATAGAGCAGGCACACCGGTTGCAGTGCGAGAAGGATGAGTGTCAGAAACGTCGGCAGTAGGAATGCCGCCTCGACCGTAGACTGCGCCCGGTCCTCGCGCGCGATATCAATACAACGCGATGTCCTTAGCACCCGCAGCAGCGTCGACAACCGATGTCGAGGTGACGCCGTGAGATGCCGCCCGCTCGACCAGCGCCGCCAAGCGCCCATCGGCACCGGCACGCCAAAGCCCAGCGATTGCCAGCACGATGGAAAGCAGCGCCACCGTGACGATGGCGTATTCCACAGTCGCCTGGGCAACTTCTTCACGCAGAACGCCATGCATTTCACGATCCCTCCTTTGAGCTTATTGTTTGCGGGACCAGGCGCACGGCGCGCAGACGACACGAAGCATCGCCAGTATCCGCGGCAACCGTCACCATATCGACCCAGCCGCGCCCATCACGCACGATGGCGCCCCATACGTTGCCCTTAATATCGAGATAGCCGCTCAGGGCGAGCTGGGCCGTTGGCACCTCGCGGTAGGCGCGTAACATATCCGCCGCTGCCTCGGTCATCGGTCGGTCCTCAGACCATGCAAGCCGGACCGTAATCGCGTTGTCCCCAGGCGAATCCGTCGCAGTGCCAGACCGCTTGTCGAGCGTCCGCAGAAAGGTTTGCGCCGTGACAGCGACATCCGAATCGTCCGCATCTCGCATCTCATCTTTTTGAGACGCCACCGCCGAATCTGAGCCCGAATCGAAGGCGGCCCCAGGACGCTGCTGCCGCGCGGCGTTAAGCCCCCAAAGCACCGCCGCTATCGCCACGGTCAGGCAAGCAAACACCAGCAGCACCCCGATGGGGCGCTCGCCCTCTACAGGCTGTTGATGCCCTCGCTGATAGCGTTCCATAGATCTTGGACCTTGCCTTTAAATGCAACGATGGCAATAATCGCGATCACCACAAGCACGCCCACCAAAATGGCGTACTCGGTGGTACCCTGCGCGCTCTCCTCCCGCAACAGCTCCTTGGCATGCTGGCGAGCGCGGATCGCCCGGCAAAAAGCCCAGTTCCAAGCCTTGTCAGCAACTTCGACCATCGTGTTCATGTATTCCTCCCTACATCATCCCGCCTGCTCCCAGCAGCGGGCCCAATATGGACAGAAGCAACGCCGGCAAGATGAGCGTGCCGGTGGGAATCAGCAGCTTGACGGGCGCACGCTCGATCTCACGCTCGACCGCGGCGCGATGAGCCGCACGGATCTCGCGACTTTGAGCGGCCAGCGTCTCGGAAAGTGGGGCACCCAGGGCGAGCGCCTGCCCCACCGTGATGGCAAAGGTCTCGAGCGCTCGCACGTCCAGGTCGCGCGCGGCGGCCAACAACTCGTCCTCACGCGTGCCCACGCCCACCTGCCACGCCATGCAGGCCCGCTCAAGTCGAAGAGCCAGCACTGACCGGCGGTTGGCACAGAAAATCTCAAGCGCCGCATCAAACGAAAGGCCGGCCGAAAGACCCAAGCGCACAACATCGATCATCTCGGACACTTCGCCGAGCGACACTCGCGCCGGGCTGCCCGCTCCAACCGCACCCTTCACTCGCGCGGTCAGAGCATCGACCACCGAGCGGCCCGCGGCAATGACCAGTACCGCCTCACGCTTGCACGTCTCTGCAATCTTGCGGGCATCCGCACGCTCCAAACCTGTCGCGGCAAATACGCTCAGGGCACACAGACAAGCCGCGAGCCCAACCAGGGCGCTCATAACTCCACCCGCATAATGCGCCGGATAACTACCAGGGCAACGACGTTGAGGGCAAGCCCCAGTACCACGGCGCCCGCACCAGCCGGCGTCGCAAGACCGCGGCGAAAGTCTGCCGAAAGCAAAGCCAGTACCGCGCACATGCCCGCCGGCATCGCCGCGACCATGTGTGCCGACATACGCGCCTGTGACGTCTTAACGTCCAGACGGCGCTTGAGCTCAATGCGCTCCCCCACCATGCTCGACGCCTCGGACAGCAAGCCGGCAAGCGGAGCCCCGGTACGCTGCGATACTTTGAGCGCCAAGGTGACAAGCGAAAGGCCGGGGGCATCGATGCGAACGAGTAGGTCATCGAGTGCGTCGGTCGCCGAGATACCGCAATCGATTGCCGCCGCCACCCGCAAAAACTCGGTATGCACCGGCTCTTGCGCATGGGCACCCACAAAGCGCATGCCCTGTGCCAGCGAATGCCCCGAGGCAAGCGACATGGATAACGCCGCGAATGCCTCGGGCATGGCCTCTTCTACATCATGCTGTTCGCGTCGGCGATCGAAGGTGTCACGCGCGGCGCCCACGCCAAACGGCGCCACCAGCCCCAAGACAAAGCCGATGGGCGACAACGACGTAACGGCCAGCAAAACGCTGCAGATACCGCTCGACAGCAGCAGAAATGCCAGACGAGCCGCGTTATCCTCAATAGCAAGCCCAAGGCGATCTGCGGGGATCAGCGACGCCCACGAGCGGGCAATCTTTGTCAGCAGGTCGTTTTCTGCCAACTCACGGGGCAGTTTCTCCGCCATCGATTCGAGCGTCTGGCGCGCCAGCTCCGCCGGCGGCATCCGCGGCACACGAGGCTCTACCCCACACGCCGTCGCGACAGAAAGCCCCGCCAAACCCCCTACGACGAGGGGCATAGCGATCTCCATTCGTCCACCTCCTCTTGCGTGAGCGTTCCCGACCGCAAGCCCTCCGCAATAAACGGCGGCTCGCGGTCGAGCGTCCAGGTGCGTTCGGCGGCATCGAACGTCACGTAGCGTTCGAGCTCAACACCGCCCGATGCGCCGCGGTGAACCCCCGAATATGAGGCCACAAAGCGCCTGCCATCTGCATGACGCTCGGACATCACGATGCCGTCGAGCGCCATGGCGATCTGCTCTTCGATAAGCTCACTCGGCAAATCGATGCCGTAGCGCGCAAGCAGCGTCAGGCGAACCACGGTCTCCTGCTCGGTACCCGCATGGAGCGTGGTGAGCGAGCCGTCGTGGCCCGTGTTCATGGCCTGCAGCATGTCGCAGCACTCGGCACCGCGCACCTCGCCCACGACGATACGGTCGGGGCGCATACGCAGAGCATTGGTCACCAGGTCGCGAATCGTCACCGCGCCCTCGCCCTCGATTGACGCCTCACGCGCCTCCAGACGAACAACGTGTGGGTGATGTGCAAACTTGAGCTCGGCGGAATCCTCGATCGTCACGATGCGCTCGCCGGTAGAAATCTCGCACGACAGCGCGTTGAGCAGCGTGGTCTTGCCCGACCCCGTGCCTCCCGCAACCGCCAAGTCCTGCCGCAACGACACCGCGCACGACAGCAGCTGCGCATACCAAAGCGGCAGTGACCCCAACCCCACAAGCTCGTCCAACGAACAGATACGGTCCGAGAACTTACGGATGGTGAGGATTGGCCCGTCGATCGCCACGGGTGGAATCACCGCGTTGACGCGATAGCCCGTCTTGAGGCGGGCGTTAACGATGGGGCTACGCTCGTCGATACGACGACCGAGCGGCGAGATGATGCGGTCGATGAGCACACGGATCTGCTCGTCGTCCTCAAACGCGTGCTCGATGGGATGCAAAACGCCACTGCGCTCAAAAAAGGCAGAGCGACAGCCGTTGATCATGATTTCGGTAACGGTATCGTCCTCGATGAGCGGCTGCAGCGGTCCCAGGCCCACCACGTCATCTAGGATCTCGTCGATGATGGTCTCGCGCTCAGGCGTCGCCAAGTCGGTCGGCTCTTCCACGTTGAGCGCCGCTTCCACCGCCGGACGCAACTCAGAGCGGGCAAGGGCAGGATCGACGTAGGCACTGATGCGCGCCACCTCGTCGTAGCCCATGCGGTCCATCACCGCACGCTTGGTGCGGCGTTTAACGGCACGGCGGCGTCCCGCATCAACGGGGGCAGCCGCGGCGGCCGCGCCGGCGGCTTTAATCCTCGTCTGCAGACTCATCGCGAATCACCCTCACGAGACCAGGGAAGACGGATGCGCGGGCGCTCGGTGCGGGTCGCGCGGTCGGCGACCATATCGCTCCAGGGACCGACGGCGCAGCCCAGCTCCACGAGCATCTCGCGCGTGGCCTCGCGCACGCTGGTCGCAAAAGCGCTCGTCTGACCCACTGCCTCGTCGGCGCGACCGAATGCCATGAGCGCGGTCAAGTCCTGACCGCCATCGGCGATGC
>CABUBH010000076.1 GCA_902489775.1 uncultured Collinsella sp. | reverse complement strand
CACCCTGCATCTCGGAGACGGCTGCCATCTGTACGGAGCGCTTACCGGTCGTAGTTCCGCCGCCCACGCCTACAAAGACCGGGCACTCGGCAACGGTCAGCAATGCCTGCGTAATGGCGGGCTGCGGCGTGAAGGGGTAAACGGCAAAGACGGCATCGGCGTTGGAGTTGCGGATGACCGCGACGTCGGTGGTGTAGATAAGCGACTTGATGCGACGACCGAAGAGCGTAAAGCCGCTGGCCTCCTCGATCCCGTCGGGCATGCGGAGGGCCGCCTTTCGCAGGCGCCCGTCGATGGGCAGCGGCTCCATGGGGAGCAGTCCGTTGGGGGTCACGGCTACCTGGGGCTCGGTGAACTCGTCTGCGAGCTCGACCTCGGAAAAATCGACCGAGGCGACGATGTCCTCGTGAACCTCGGCGGGAACATCGATGGGGGCTTGGTCGTTTGCCGTGACCGGCGTGTCGAAGGAGCTGGTGCCGACAAAGGCGTCGACGCGCTCGTTTAGGTCGTTGAGGGTATCCATGGAGACTCGATTCTATGCGATGGTGGTCGGCAGGGTGCCGGCGGCGTTGTGCTTGCTAAATCGTTTGACGAGTTGATTTTTCCCCACCGCGCCATCCGTTAGACCGAAGGGCCAGCGAACGTGAAGGAGCTGTGGTGGCGGGTATTGAGGTGCTATCTTGAATGTCCCGTTTAAAAGAGAGGTGACGCGGTATGGAATTCACGGCAATGTTGGGCTCGATTGGCCTGTGTGTGGGCGCAATCGTTGCCGCCGCGGTCATCTACTTGGTGGTCACGGCCATTAAGGGCAAAAGAGCCGAGCGCAAGGAACGCGAGGCACTTAAGCAGCACCGTGACCAGCAGGACAAACGCGCACGGAGATAGTTTGTTGAGTTTTGAATCCGTGCGCTAGCTGCGTTTTCGGATCAGGGCGATGTAGAAGCCCTCAAAGTCGCGGCTGGGCGGAATGGTCAGCGTGCCGGGCATTCCGTTGGCGACGGACGAGACGTGGCCGGCGGCGATGGCCTCGGTGAGGGCGTTGCTCTCGACGCGCGGCTCTTCGCCAGCTTCCTGAGCACGGCGCGTTTCGCTTTCGCTCGGTGTGCCATCGAGGGGGATAAGCTCGCAGTCCATGTGCTTGTCGAGGGCCTCTTGCAGGGCATCCTCGTTTTCCTGCGGCATAATCGAACAAGTCGAATAGACGAGCGTGCCGCCCGGTTTGAGGGCTCCCATGGCGCGGTCCAGAAGTGCTCGCTGCGAGCGGGCGCACTTGCCGAGCAACTGCTCGGTGAGGCCGCGCAGACTCTTCTCGTTGCCGCTGATGACGGTGCCCGTGCCGGTGCAGGGAGCGTCGAGCAGGATGCGGTCAAAGCGGAAGAACTCATCGAGCTCGCGTGCGTCGATGCGCATGACGGGCACGTTTTTGGCGCCTTGGCGGTGGAGGTTGGCTTCGAGCTTCTCGGCGCGGGGAATGCTCATCTCGCAGGCCGTGAGGTGTGCCTGGCCCTGGGTGAGGGCGGCGATCTGCGTCGTCTTGCCACCGGGGGCTGCACACATGTCCAGGATGTCCTCGCCTGTCTGGGCGCCCAGGACCAACGGCGGCATCATGGATGACAGGCTCTGCAGATAGATTTTGCCGTCGCGGTAGATGTCGAGATCCCACAGATCGGAAACCTGGGCTTCGGGCAGGATGAAGGCGTCCGGATACCAGGTAACGGTTTGGTGTGCGATGCCGGCTTCGTCGAGTGCAGCGGCGATGTCCTCGGCGGTCGCCTTGAGCGTGTTGGCGCGCAGTGTGACTGGGCGTGTGGCCGCGGCGCCAAAGCCCTCGATCACGAGCTCGGCATCGGCGGGTGCATAGGCGCCTGCGACCGTGTCGACCATAAAGCGCGGCAGGTCGGCGGCGCAGGGAAGGGCGGCAAGTTGGTCGGAAAGCTCGGTAGCGGCAAACTGCCTGAGCTTGAGCTCGGCCTTGACCTGCTTTTTTTGCTTACGACGACGCGGCTTGGACATCCGTCTTTCCTTCCCATTCCAGTAAAAGTAGTCAATTTGGGACGGGGCTATTTTAGCTACCCGTCCGTTTCGGCAGGCGTTGCAGTTAAATTTGGGACGGGGTAGCTAAAATAGCCCCGTCCCAAATTGACTACTCTGCCTTGGCGTTGGCCTAGTACTGGCTCTCGTGCTTGCTGAAGAAGTCGAAGCGCGGGGGCAGCGGCTTCACGCGGTGCTCGCCAGGCTTCTCGCCCAGGCTTTCCACAAACTTGTCCGTGGAGGCAAAGATGTTATCCCAGCTAAAGAAGGCGACCGGATCGACGTCGAAGTACTCGCAGATGAGCTCGCAGCCGGCCGGGACGATGCCGTGCATGAGCACGGTCGCCACGCGCAGCTCGGTAAAGGCGTCGACGAGGGCCTGCGTCATTGCGGCGTTTGCCGGCTCGCCCTCGAGCTTGTTGGCGGCCTTGGAGGCATCGCTCCAGCGCTTGTTGGCGGCACGCAGGTAGTCGTCGCACACGGCGAGTGCGCGGTGCGTCTCGAACTTGTACATGGCCTGCTCAAAGGCGAGGGCTGCCTGCTCGGCGGCTTCGACCACGGTGGTGGAGGCAGCACCGGCGGGGATGCAGCCGTTGCGGTACGGGCTCCCGTCGCCCTCCTTGACGGCGACGCCGTAGAAGCAGCTGCGGGCCAGGCGGTTGAAGACGCCGGTCAAAAGGGCGCTCTCCTTAAGGGCCGGATCGATAACGCGCTTGTCGTCGCAGGCGCGTACCTCGTTGCCGTCCTTGTCCTTGCTGGTCACGCGGGTGTCGTATGCCTTGGGGCTAAAGCTCACCGGCTTCTCGGACAGGCCGAGCGACAGCCAATGCGCGCGCATCTGCTCGCAGGTGTAGTGGTTGAGCAGGTCGTCTGCCGGCGGGGGAGGCGTCTGCGAGGACGAGCTGGCCTTTTTGCCCATGTAGAGCAGGTGATAGCAGGCGCTGACGGTGCTCTGCGTAAGGTCCCAACCCAGGGCCTCCCACATGGCGGTCTGCGCGATGCAGTAGAAGTAGATGTTGTCCTGGCCGATGAACTGGTAGATCTGCGCGTCGTCAGAGCACCACCAGTCGCGCCAGTCGAGCGAGCTGTGCTGGTAGGTGGGTGCGGGCACCTGCGTGGAATCGGCGGCGGGCTCGCCCATAAGGGCGGCATCCTGGGCGGCGACGCCCTCGGTCACGCCGGCAGCCTTGGCATCGCGTGCGAGCACGGTGCGGGTGTAGCTGATGGGCGCCCACAGGCTCTCGGGCCAGCACCAGCAGGTGACGTCGGAAACGCCGTCGACCTCGGGCACCGGAACGCCCCAGTCGATGTTGCCGGTGATGCGGAAGGGCACGAGCGCCTTGCCGCTGCGGAAGCGCACGCCACCGTTGGCGAGCACTGCGTGGGCATCGTCGCGCTCCTTCCAGCTGGGGAAGGTGACGGTAAAGCTGCTCTTGTTGCCCCCGGGCTCCAGCACAGTGTGCTCGGGCAGCTGGTCCTCGACGGCGTCGAAGGCCTCGCGGAACTTATTCTGAATATAGAGCTGTGCCGGCAGCAGCCACTCCTCCATGGTCTTGGAGACCACGGAGCGAACCTGCGGGTTCTGGGCGAGCTTGGCGGTGTAGGTCTTCATAAAGTCGAGGTAGGCCGGCAGGTCAAAGTAGAGGTTGTCGACCGGGCGCAGCTCGGGCACCTCGCCGGTGAGCTGGCTCTTGGGTGCGATGAGCTCCTCGGGCTCAAACTGGTGACCCAGGTCGCACTCGTCGGCATAGGCCTTCTCGGACTTGCAACCTTGGATGGGGCAGCGGCCGATCACCTGGCGACCGTTGAGGAACGTGCCGGCCTTGGCGTCGTAGAACTGCAGCGTGGAGCGCTTTGAGATAGTGCCCTGCTCGTGCAGGCGCTCGATAATCTCGGCGGTAACCTCGTTGTGAATCTGCGCAGCCGGCTCAAGGCCCGAGCCGCCGTAGATGTCGCAGCTGATGTTGTAGTTGTTGAGGGTCGCGGCCTGGCGGGAGTGGTTGGACTCGACGTACTCGCTAATGGACTTGTCGTAGCCCTCGTTCTCCTTGAGCTTGCGGTAGCTCTCCATGATGGGCGAGCCGTAGCAGTCGGTGCCCGAGGTGAAGATGACGTTCTCGCGGCCCAGGCGGTCGCGCAGGAAGCGGGCGAAGAAGTCGGCCGGGACAAAGACGCCACCAACGTGGCCAAAGTGAAGGCCCTTGTTGCCGTAGGGCTCGCCGGCGGTAACGATGGCGCGGCGCGGCCAGCTGGGACGGTCGTTCATGGAGTATTTGGATGCCATGGGACTCCTTCGCATATGGTGAGGGCGCGGCCGGGTGTGGGGCTCGGCGGCGCGGTGGTCAATTCGTGCATATCGTTCGACATTATCGCACATGCGGACGGGTACGTGGCAGGGGCGCTATCCTAAGATGCTATGAATGAGATTTCCAACATACATGCGTTTGAAGACGAGGATTTCCTGCACGCCTGCTTTGTGTGGGGGATGGTCGTGCTTGGCGCATTTGCCGTGTGCCTGGTGCCGGTGTTTATGCTGCTGGGTGGGCCTGTGGACCTGGATGCGGCTGACGCGGGTGGTTGGATGGCCGTCTTGGGCTGGATAGTCGGCGTAGCTGTTGTTTGCGCGGTGTCGTTTGCCGTGCATGAGCTGGTGCATGCGGTGTTCTTTAAGCTGTTTGCGCCCGCCGGTGCTCGGGTGACCTTTGGGGCAAATCTCGAAACCTGCATGATTTACGCCTGCGCCGAGGGCATTGTGTATTCGCGAGTGCGGTACCTGGTGATTTGCCTGGCTCCGACGGTTGCTTTGACTGCGGCGTTTGCCCTGGGCTTTGCATTCTCGGGCTATCCGCTGCTGTGCTATCTGGCGGCCGGTTTGCATTTGTCGGGCTGTGTGGGCGACTGGTACTACGTGCGAACCATTCTGCGCGATCGCCGTATCGTCGCCTGCGAGGACACGTCCTTTGGCGTGCGCTTTTTCGCAAGGTAGTCTTTTTGGGATGATTTTTCTGGGACGGGGATGTTGATGAAGCCGTTGCTGCTGCACGCTTGCTGTGCGCCGTGTTCGCTCGAGCCGGTTCGCCTGCTGCGCGAGGAGGGGTTTGAGCCCACGATTTGTTGGACCAACCCCAATATTCAACCGCGCGATGAATGGCAGCGCCGCTTGGACGAGCTGCGCCGGTGGTGTGCCGATGGCGACATCGAGCTTATCGAGGCGGGGGAGGACCGCGAGCGC
>CABUBH010000075.1 GCA_902489775.1 uncultured Collinsella sp. | reverse complement strand
ACGCCGGGCCGACTCACTTCGGATCGGGCGCTACACCAACTTTCTCGACACTACCCCTAAATCGCAACACGGTGCCAATTGTAATGACCGCCTCGCGCGTACCGATGTCGCCGCGCAAACATATCGGGCAACGGTAGCAACAAGACGTGTGAGGGGGCACAACTAATCGTTGCACAACAAAACGGGACCCGATGCATTCGCACCGGGTCCCGTCCCAACTCTTTAGTTATCTAGCAACCGAGAGGCTACTCCTCCGAGCCGTCCTCCCCAGAAGCTTTCTTCTGCTGATCGAGCTTATGCTTACCACTTACGATAGACGTAGCGCCCAGTGTGGCCAAGCTTGCACTGGCAAGGCTCGCCATAACGATAAGGTCGCCCGTCTTGGGCATGTTACCGCCCGAGGACTTGGTCGTTGTAGTCGTCGTGGTTGTAGTGGTCACCGTCTTGGAGTCATTTTGCTCTTGGACCTGGTTGTCAGCACCGCTCTTGTCGTCGTCTTCGGGCTGTTTCTTTTCGCCCTCGGTCTTGCTCTTGTCCTTCTTCTCAGATTCAGACTTCTTATCCCCGTCCTTCTTCTGAGCGGATTTGTCGCCCTTCTCCTCAGAGCTAGAACCCTTATCGGATTCGGTCTTCTCGGAAGCCTTGTCCTTGGAGTCGCCCTTTGAAGCCTCGGCCTTTTCCGTGGAAACCTGATCAGACTTGCCCTTGTTCTGGGTCGAGCCGTCATTGACGCCAGCCATCAGCGAAGAGCCCAGCGTAGAACCAAGCTGCTCGGAGAAAGAAGGCTTCTTGTCCGGCGAAGCAACGGGAGCGTCCGGCGCCTTATTCGAATCGTCCTTGGAAGCATCGGAATCAGGGGTTGCGTCAGAGCCGGAGCCGTTGTTAGAGCCGGTGTCAACGGACGAATCGCTCGAGCCGGTAGATGAGTTAGAGGTGTCAGCGCCGGTCGAACCAGAAGCGTCGCTGTCCGTATTGCCGGCAGAGCTTGAAGGCGAATCGCCCGCAGCAGAGCCGTTCGAATCGGAGCCGTTCGAGGTAGAGCCGTCGTTGGTAGTGCCAACAGCAGAGCCATTACCGTCAGCATCGGTCGAGGGCGCATCCATCCTGTCATCGTTGGAATCGTCACTCGAGTTGTCATTCAAATCAGGCGTCGGCACAGGCGCCGGCGTGGACTCGGGCTCCGCAGGCGTCGAGGGCGCGGCGGCCTCATCCTCGGCAATGTAAGCCAAGCAGTCCTTCAGCTCATTTTTATAACGATTCTTCCAGCCCTCATGATACTGGGGCTGACTTGAAAACTTGGTGGCGACATTGTTGACCACGCTATTGGAGAGCGCCGTCACAAACTCGCGGTCGGACATATCGTTGGAAAGATTCGCCCAGCGAAAAAAGTCCCTGCAGCCACCAGTGCCGCACATGTTGGTAATGCTCCACACCATGCCCTTGACGCAATCGGCGCGGCCCGAAATATCAATACCCAGGCCGCTCTTGAGCCACGCCTCGGTCACCGCATAGTACGAGTTGTACGCATAGGCATCTTGAAGTGCTGAGAACTCAACAGGATCGGTGTTGTAAGCACCCTGGAAAGCCTCCTGCGCGATACGGCCCAGCTCGGTGAGCCGACCGTTCTCGGACATGGGATTGTTCGCGTTGGAAATCTCGCTGCCGCGATCAATCGCATCCTTGAGCATGCTGTATTTTTCGGGGCTGTAGTTGTAGACCTGCTTCATAAACGGAATGAGCGACCAACGGCGGTCGAACTGGTAATAGCCCAGCGCGTTGTAGCCGTCACCATACGAAAAGCCCTGGTTATAGTTGCCATGGCTCTCATATTTGGTGAAGTACTTCATCTCGGGAGTCACGTTGACAAACGAAACGCCCTGGACCGACCTCAGCACGCCCGAGAAGGACTGTTGGGTGTAAAGGCCCTTATCGATATCGGTGGCATCCGAGGCAACGCCCGGCGTGGGCTCCTCGGCAGCGGCGGGTGCCGGCGCGGAAACGGCGCCAAACGAAAGCGCCAGCGTCAGGCCCGCGACAATAGCAGAATGCTTGGGCTGCATAAGATCCTCCCTGCATTGGTATAGTTAAAGTGCAGTTTGCAAAGATAAGAGTAAGTATTGCAGCTCGCCCGTTGTTGCACAACAACCCCTCGGTAAACGGCAACAACCCTCCGCGAAATCTTAAGGAATTAAACAAACTGGTCGTCGGGCGCCATCAGAAGCTCGCCGTATCGCTCCATCAGCCCGTCCCTCAACTGACAGAAAGCGGGGATATAGACGTTCAAGATGCGCTGAATCAAGTCTTGAGCGAGCTTGTTGTCGTAGATATGGACGTTCGTATTGCGGTCTCTGAGCATATCTAGCCAGGCCGCCTCATCAATAAAGTCGTAGAATCGGTACGACTCCTTCAAGATGGCACGAGGAGACCCCGACGCGGCAAGCGTGGCGCCTTCATACTCGAGCAGACGCTTAAGGAGCTTCCAGCTCAGTTCAAATTGAAGATTGAACTTATTAATCAATCCACTCTGAACAAAATCATTGTTGAGATCCTGATTGGGCGCATCCTCAAGATTCGCCAAGGCGCTGGCAAAGTTCTCATATTTTTTCATACAGAATCACACCATCCCTGGCAATTTCATCGAGCAATTGCTGCGATAAGGGCTCATCGAGATTGACGACATCTACATCTAAAAGAGTATCAAGACGCTCCTCGATCAAATATGACAACCGGCCGAAATCCCGGCAACCTGCTACTGCGATGTCAATATCGCTCTTAGGCAAGTTGTCACCTCGAGCGCGGGAGCCAAACAGCACAACCTTCTCGGCGTCACACTCCCGAGCAAAAACTTCAATTTGCTTATACACCTTGTCGAGAGATGCCATTTGCAGCCCTACAGCTTAATGTCAAAGTTGATTTCGGGGACGGCGGCCAGGTCGGCCAACGTCACGCCGTCGACGTACTTTTCGATCACGTCGTCCAGGCCGCGCCAGAACTTGACGGTCGAGCAAAGATCGCTGCGAGTGCAGCTGTTGTCGATGCCATCGCACGCCACTGGAGCCGTGCTGCCCTCGACGGCGCGCAGGATGTCGCCGGCACGCACCTCGGCCGGGTCCTTGGCCATCATGTAGCCGCCGCCCTTGCCGCGCACGCTCTTAAGCAGGCCCGCCTTCATAAGCGGACGAACCAGCTGCTCCAGATACTTTTGTGAGATATGCTCGCGGTCGGCAACCTCGCGCAGGGCAATCTTGCCCTCGGCGTCGCCCAGCGCCGCGATATAGATCATCAGCCGGAGGGCATAGCGGCCCTTGGAAGAAATGAGCATACCTACCCTCCCATCGCATCTGGGACAACATAACCAGGTTTGTTTGTCCCAAATCTTAAGTAAATGGGACAAACACAACAGGTTATTTTGTCCCAGAATTTGAAAAGTCGAGTGGATTAGTCGGGTTTTCCCTTGACTAACGCCGAACCCATAGTAACTTTATTCCGAGAAGATTCCTAGGGTTTAGTACACCTATGAGTACACCATATACAGAGAGGGACAGCATGAGCGCAAATCCGCTGCTTTCCATCGAAGGTCTGACCGCCTCCGTGGACGAAAAGACCATCCTCCACAACGTCAACCTCAACGTCGCCGCCGGCGAGACCCACGTGCTGATGGGACCCAACGGCGCCGGCAAGTCCACCCTCGGCCACCTGGTCATGGGCGACCCCGTCTACACGGTCAACGACGGCCGTATCGTCTTTGACGGCCAGGACATCACCAAGCTCACCACCGACAAGCGCTCGCGCGCCGGCCTGTTCCTGAGCTTCCAGGCACCGGTCGAGATCCCCGGCGTGCCGCTGTCGAGCTTTTTGCGCGCCAGCATCGCCGGCCGCCCCGGCCTGGAGATGAAGGGTAAGGAGTTCCGCCGCCGCGTCAAGGAGCTCGCGGCCGAGCTCAACATGGATACCGCCTACCTCAACCGCGAGCTGGGCGTGGGCTTCTCGGGCGGCGAGAAGAAGAAGGTCGAAATGCTCCAACTTCTGCTGCTGCAGCCCAAGCTCGCTATCCTGGACGAGACCGACTCCGGCCTGGACGTCGACGCCCTTTCCACCGTCAGCCACGGCATGGACGCCTACCGCAGGAGCTGCGACGGTTCCATGCTCATCATCACGCACAACACGCGCATCTTGGAGCACCTGGATGTCGACCGCGTCCACGTTATGGTCAAGGGCCACATCGTGCGCGAGGACGACGCCTCGCTGATCCCCTGGATCGACAAGAACGGCTTTGAGACCTTCGAGCGCGAGGCCGCCGAGCAGCGCGCCCAGGCCGAGGCCGCCGCTGCCGAGCAGCAGGCGTAAAGGGGCGACGCAATGACCAAGAACCGCACCGAGGTCGCGGACATCGACCGCAGCCTCTACGACTTCACCTATGGCGAGGAGGGATTCGAGCGCCTCGACGCCGGCATCACGCCCGACATCGTGCGCGAGATCAGCGCCAAAAAGGACGAGCCGCAGTGGATGCTCGACCTGCGCCTCAAGTCCCTCGAGATCTTCAATCGTTTTCCCGACCCGACGTGGGGCCCCTCCATCGAGGGCCTGGACATGGACAACATCGTCACCTACGTCAAGCCCAACACCGACCAAAAGCACGACTGGGAGTCGGTGCCCGACGACATCAAGAACACCTTTGAGCGCTTGGGCATCCCCGAGGCCGAGCGCAGCTACCTGGCGGGCGTCGGCGCGCAGTACGACTCCGAGCTGGTCTACCACAACATGCAGGACACGGCGTCCAAGATGGGCATCGTCTACTCCGGTATTGAGGAAGCCCTGCACGATCCGCAGTGGGAGCCGCTCATCCACGAGAAATTCATGACGCTCATCCCGCCCACCGACCACAAGTTTGCGGCCCTGCACGGCGCCGTGTGGTCGGGCGGCTCGTTTGTCTACGTTCCCAAGGGCACCAAGTTGGACTTCCCGCTGCAGAGCTACTTCCGCCTTAACGCCAAGGGCGCCGGCCAGTTTGAGCACACGCTCATCATCGCCGACCTGCACTTTATCGAGGGTTGCTCCGCGCCCAAGTACAACGTGGCCAACCTCCACGCCGGCGCTGTGGAGCTCTTTGTGGGCAAGCGTGCGCACCTGCGCTACTCGACCATCGAGAACTGGTCCAAGAACATGTACAACCTCAACACCAAGCGTGCGCGCGTGGACGAGGACGGCGACATCGAGTGGATCAGTGGCTCCTTCGGCAGCCACGTGGGCTACCTCTACCCCATGAGCGTGCTCAACGGCCGCCGCGCCC
>CABUBH010000074.1 GCA_902489775.1 uncultured Collinsella sp. | reverse complement strand
GCCATAGCGGCCCCTTTGATGCGTTTCAAGTACAAGCCAGATTGTAGCATCGCCCGCCCCCAGGGTGTCAAAACCTGCCAATTAGGGACAGGTTTATTTTGGCAGGTTTTATCTGGGCAAACGCCGTTGCCAGCGCGACCACCACGAAGGGGACAGGCACCTTTGTGGTGGTTTGAGCTCCCCGGGCCTTCAATTGTCTCGATCTGTAACACCTGGACGGCAAAACCGGCTCTACCTGTTACAGATCGAGACATAGTGCGGGGGCCGAGCCGCAATGTCTCGATCTGTAACGCTAAGCCGGCTTCCGGAGCCTCAGATGTTACAGATCGAGATCTTTCGCCGGGACAGAGCGCCGGCCCGGCCCAAGCCACCACAAAGGTGCCTGTCCCCATTGTGGTGGTTTGGGCATGTGTGCATCGGGTGGTATCTAAGTTGAGATACCACTTCTGGTATATCAGCTTGCGTTTGCGTGAGTACAATACTCGAACGTTATACGTCTCAGCGCCCCCTGTGCGTGGACGTCTTGCAGTCACGCGAACGAAGGGATTTATCCTATGTGCGGAATCGTCGGCTACACCGGCTCTGATATTGCAAAGAACATCCTGGTCACAGGCCTTAAGCGCATGGAGTATCGCGGCTATGACTCCTCGGGCGTCGCGCTCGAGGTGGGCGAGGGCGCCGCGGCACACCTCGACGTCATCCGCCGCGTGGGCAAGGTTGCGGGTCTGGAGAGCGAGCTTTCCAATATCGATAGCGACGCTACCTGCGGTATCGGCCACACCCGCTGGGCTACCCACGGCAAGCCTTCCGTCGTTAACGCTCACCCCCACACCAGCTGCGATGGCCGTATCGCCATCGTCCACAACGGCATCATCGAGAACTTCGCCGAGCTGCGCGAAGAACTGGAGGGCCGCGGCCATCACTTTAAGAGCGAGACCGACACCGAGGTCTTCGCGCATCTGATCGAAGAGGCCTATGCCGAGACACACGACCTGATGGCCTCCGTGCGCGAGGCCTGCACCCACGTGGTGGGCGCTTACGGCCTGGCTGCCGTGTCTGCCGACGAGCCCGGCGTGATCGCTGTGGCCCGCAAGGATTCCCCGATCGTGGTCGGCGTGGGCGAGACCGGCTCCTATGTCGCCTCAGACGTCATCGCACTTATCGACGCCACCCGCGACGTGGTGGTGCTCGAGGACGGTCAGTTTGCCAAGCTTACGCCCGCGGGTGTCGAGTACACCGACGAGGCCGGCAACGTGATCGAACCCAAGGTCACCCACATCGACTGGGATCTGGACATGGCCGAAAAGGGCGGCTATCCCGACTTTATGCTCAAGGAGATCCACGAGCAGCCGCGCGTCGTGCGCGACACGCTGGTTGGCCGTATGACGCCTGCCGGCGAGCTCGACATCGACGAGCTGGGCCTGTCCCTCGAGGAGCTCAACGACATCGACCGCGTTTACGTCATCGCTTGCGGCACCAGCTATCACGCCGGCCTCATTGCCAAGAACCTTATCGAGGGCTGGGCTCGCATTCCCACTGAGGTCGAGGCTGCCAGCGAGTTCCGCTATCGCAACCCCATCATCACGCCGACGACGCTTGTCGTGGCCGTGTCCCAGTCGGGCGAGACGGCCGACACGCTGGCGGCCATCCGCGATGCGCGCATCAAGGGCGCCAAGGTCTTCGGCATCACCAACGTGGTAGGCAGCCCGGTGGCGCGCGAGAGCGACGGCGTCATCTACACCAAGGCCAACAAGGAGATCGCGGTCGCCTCGACCAAGAGCTTCATCGGCCAGGTCGTGAGCCTCACACTGCTGGCTCTGCTGCTGGCGCAGGTCAAGTATCGCCTGACCACCAAGCAGGCACGTATGATGTTCCGCGAGCTTTCCGATACAGCTGAGCAGATTCAGTGGATCCTGGATACGCAGACCGAGGCCGTGCACGAGGCCGCCCTGCTGTGCAAGGACGCGCAGTCGGCGCTGTTCGTGGGCCGCGGCATGGGCGCCGCCATCTCCTACGAGGGCGCGCTCAAGCTCAAGGAGGTCAGTTACCTGCATGCCGAGGCATATGCCGCCGGCGAGATGAAGCACGGCCCCATCGCGCTGATCGATCCGGGCTTCCCCGTCATCGCCGTGGCCACCAAGAGCGCCACCTACGACAAGACCGTGTCGAACCTTATGGAGTGCAAGGCACGTGGTGCCAAGGTCATCGTCGTTGCCACCGAGGGCGACGAGGAGATTAACAAGATCGCCGACTGCATCATTCGCGTGCCGGCCGTCCGCGACGTGTTCAGCCCCATCACGGCGAGCGTCCCGCTGCAGCTGCTCGCCCGCGAGGTGGCCATCCTGCGCGGTTGCGACGTCGACCAGCCCCGCAACCTGGCGAAAAGCGTTACGGTTGAATAACCGAGGCCCGTTGTCCTAACGACCAAGGCCCGGCTTCGCACGATGCGGAGCCGGGCCTTTTTGCGTTTGCCCAGATAAAACCTGCCAAAATAAACCTGTCCCTTTTTGGCAGGTTAGCGGAGCTTGCTGGTTTCGAAGTACTCGGGGAATTGGTCGAGAACCTCGGTTTGGTTGCGGAACATCATGTGCAGGTGCTTGCTCACCAAAAAGCTCGCCTCGATGGGGTCGCGACCGGCGATGGCGCGGCGGATCTTCTTGTGCTCATTCACGATATCCTGATTGTCCAGAATCTGCGTGGCGGCGCGCAGCCAGCGGAAGCGCTCCAGGTCGGCGTTGGTCGCCTCGAGCCAAGACCACACAGTGCTGCGGCATGCGATGCCAAAAATCATATGATGCATGAGGTTGTCGCTCAAAAAGAACCCGATGCGGTCGTCCTCGGCCATGGCCTTTTCCTGCAGCGCGATAGCGCGGTCGAGCTGCTCGATGCCGGCCGACGTGGCGCGGGCGCAGCACTCCACAATCACCTGCTTTTCCAGGTGCTCGCGAATGTAGCAAGCACTCTCGGCAAGGGTGAGGTTGATGGGCGAGACATAGGTGCCGCTCTGGGGCACGGTGCGCACCAGGCCTTCCTGCGCCAAGCGCACCAGCGCCTCACGCACGGGCGTGCGACCCATATCCAGGTCATCGCAAAGCTGTTTGACACCGAGCTTTTCGCCCGGCTTATAGTCCAGGTAGACGATCTTGCGTCGAATGGTGTGATAGGACTGGTCCTGTAGGCTCGTTTCCTGCTCGCCGATGTGCATCGAATCTTCCATAGCGCCTCACTGCCGTTGTATCACACTCATATGTCAGTTGTTTATTATGCCGCGAATCAGTCCATCACGGTGGGTAATTCAATTGTCGTGGGGAATCTTTTGCAGCGCTGTGCCCCGCTCGTTGCCGTATCATGAACCGTCGCAAAAAACAGACCGAAAGAAGGAATCCCCTATGCAATTGGCTCATGCCGCACGCGAGCGTTGGAAAGGCGTCTTGTTCTGTCTGATTATCGCCATTCCCGCAACGTTGCTCGGCAAACAGGTTGAGGTGGTCGGCGGGCCGGTATTTGCCATCCTCATCGGCATGGTTCTGGCACTTGCCTTTCCCAAGGATCGTCGCGAACCGCTCGCTGCCGGCGTTACCTATACATCCAAAAAGATCCTGCAGTATGCGGTCATTCTGCTTGGCTTTGGCATGAACCTCTCACAGATTCTGTCCAAGGGCGCCCAGTCGTTGCCGATTATCGTGGCGACGATCTCGACCTCGCTTGTTATCGCCTTTGTGCTCTGCCGCGTCATGAACGTGCCGAGCAAGATCGCGACGCTCGTGGGTGTGGGTTCGTCGATTTGCGGCGGTTCTGCCATCGCCGCGACCGCGCCCGTCGTCGATGCCGACGATCGCGAAATCGCCCAGGCCATCTCGGTCATCTTCCTGTTTAACGTTATCGCGGCACTCGTGTTTCCCACGCTCGGCGGCATGCTCGGCCTGACCAACGAGGGCTTTGGCCTGTTTGCCGGTACCGCCATCAACGACACTTCGTCCGTAACGGCTGCGGCGAGCGCTTGGGACAGCATGCATCCCGGCGCCAATGTGCTTGAGAGCGCCACGGTTGTTAAGCTCACCAGGACGCTGGCCATCATTCCCATCACGCTGGCGCTTGCTTGTTGGCAGATGCGTCTGGCACGCAAGGCCGGCGGCGATGCCAAAAATACCTTCTCGTTTAAGCGGGCTTTTCCGATGTTTGTCCTGTTCTTTGTGCTGGCGAGTGTGGTCACCACGGTGTTTCAGCTTCCCGTGTCCATCACGGCGCCCATCAAGGAACTGTCGAAGTTCTTTATCGTGATGGCCATGGCGGCTATTGGCTTTAATACCGATATCGTCGAGCTGGTCAAAAAGGGCGGCAAGCCCATTGCCCTGGGTTTTTGCTGCTGGATTGGCATTGCGTGCATGAGCTTGGGAATGCAGCACGTGCTGGGAATCTGGTAGGCAAGGCAGCCGATTTGCGTGCTGTGTGCTGTGGCCGCACGCCTGAGGTGGAGCGATAGGAGCTCTTGCGGGTATGGCTTGTCCGCAGGTTTATAAGTCCCGAAGAGCTCTTATCGCCCCGCCAGGATGGCGATGCGGGGCAACTCATATACTCGCAGGATGTCGACTTCTGCCCTATAGTGTTTAGTGAGCAATATCGTTCAATTTTGAAACACGCAACCGTGCAGCCGTCGGCGGTCGCACGGCGCCGATGACAGGGGCGAAGCATGGACAGCGATGTCAAGTTGCAGATTATGGTCGAGGCCTTGGCTGCTGCCGGGGCCTCGGCGTTGGCGATTGACGAACATGGCGGCATTGCGATCTCGGCCATAGACGACCCCGCACTCGAGCAGGATATTGCTGCATTTGTTGTTGAGCGCCTCGACCGGGTGGGCGATGGCGCGCGTCTGGTGATGGGACACAAGGGCGCGCGTCTGAGTCTGGCGGTGCATCCGGTTTCTACAGAGCACGAGGCCCTTTGGGTTATCGTGGCACGTGAGGTTCGCGGTGCCGTTGCGCACGCGGGCATCGAGTGGCTGAACGCCGACGAGGTGGAGGCCCGCTACGAATCGAGCGCGTACGGCATCGTCGAGGGTGCCGCTGCGGTGGCTGCGCCGGTCGCCGAGAGCTACGCGCGCGGTGTGCCCCTTATGCTCGAGGGCGAGCTGGGCGCGGGCCAGGTCGAGATTGCCAAGCGCCTCTATCTGGATGGCCCTTTTGCCGATCAGCCCTTTGTTGCCGTTGCGCTCGATGAGCTCACCGATCGCGGCTGGCGCCACGTGCTCAAAAGCTCCGAATCGCCGTTGTTCCAAACGGGGTTGACCCTTTGCATTGAGGGCTGGAATGCGGTTGGCCCCCAGCGCCTCCGCGAGCTCGTTTCCACGATGGCCGACACTGCGCTGGCGACGCGCTGCCATGTGGTGCTGACGGCGAATG
>CABUBH010000073.1 GCA_902489775.1 uncultured Collinsella sp. | reverse complement strand
CTCCGCAGACCAGTGTGGCGCCTTGTCCGCGGCTCCGAAGGAGCAGGACAAGGCGCCACACATGGTCGAGGACGTTCTGAAAACCAAGCCCGGCCCCCGCCGGACAGGTCCACCACTACTCGCAGAGCAGCTTGGCAATCTGGACGGCGTTGGTTGCCGCGCCCTTACGGATTTGGTCGCCGCAGCACCAGAAGGTGATGCCGCGCGCAGCCTCGGGGTTCGAGATGTCGCGGCGCACGCGACCGACCCAGATCAGGTCCTGGTCGGACGTATCCATCGGCATGGGGAAACGGTCGTGTGCATCCTCGGCAGCCATATCGTCAACCAGCTTGACGCCGGGAGCGGCAGCCAGCGCAGCACGGGCCTCCTCGACCGTAATATCGCGCTCAAACTCGAGCGTAATGCTCTCGGAGTGCGAGCGCAGCACGGGCACGCGCACACAGGTGCAGTTCACGCGCAGCTCGGGCAGATGCATGATCTTGCGGCCCTCGTTTTGCAACTTCATCTCCTCGGAGGTAAAGCCCTCTTCCTTGACGCCGCCGATCTGCGGAATCAGGTTGCTCGCCAGCTGGGCGGCAAACGCGCGCGGCTCGGGAATCTCCTCGCCGCGGCCCAGGGCGGCCAGCTGAGCCTCGAGCTCGGCCATACCGGGAGCGCCGGCACCCGAAGCCGCCTGATACGTGGACACGATCATGCGCTTTACGCCGGCAAGCTGGTGCAGCGGCCACGTGGGAACCAGGCCGATGATAGTCGCGCAGTTGGGATTGGCGATAAGGCCGTGATGCCACTTGATATCGTCGGCATTGATCTCGGGCACGACCAGCGGCACCTCGGGATCCATGCGGAAGGCATGGCTGTTGTCGACCACGACGGCGCCGCGCTTGACGGCCTCGGGCAGTAGCTCCTTCGCGATATCGTCGCCGGCGGCTCCGAGCACAATATCACAGCCCTCAAAGGCCTCGGGGCAAGCCTCTTCGATCACGATCTGCTCGCCGCGGAATTCAACGGTCTTGCCCGCGGAACGCGCACTCGCCAGCAGCTTGAGCTTACCGACCGGAAACTCCTGCTCGTTGAGGCACTCAAGCATCTGGGTGCCCACGGCTCCCGTCGCGCCCAAAATAGCAACCGTGTACTGTTTCATGCTTCCCCCTTTAAAGGTTGTGGCTTTTGCCCGCACGCCGAGCAGGCCGATTATTGTTGCCAGTGTATACAAGAACGGGGCAGGCACGAAACCCGCCCCGTCGAAACGAAACCGAAACGAAACGCCCCGCCGTAGATTTATGAGACATGTCCCAAAAATCCACCGGGATGTCAGCTACTTGTGGAGCGCGGCCAGGGCGGGATCAACCGGCGCGGGAGCCTCCAGATCGGAGACCTTCACGATGCCGTTCTCATCGGAGAAGGCACGGTAAATGGTCTGAATCGCCAGGTCGAAGTCCTTCTCCTCCACGCCGATGATGATGTTGATTTCGTCGCAGCTCTGCGAAATCATGCGCACGCTCACGCCGGCCTGGCCAAGCATGCCAAACAGGTGGCCGGAGATGCCGGCACGACCGCGCAGGTTGCGGCCAACGGTCGCGATAAGCGCCAGGCCCTCGACAACCTCGATCTCGAGCGGCTCGACCTCCTGCTGAATGTCGCCCACGAGCGAGTACAGCGAGTCGTGCACATCCTGCTCCTGTACCACGGCGCCAAAGCGGTCGACACCGGTGGGCATGTGCTCGACGGAAACGTCATAGCGCTCGAAGACCGAAAGCGCACGACGCATAAAGCCCACGCGGGGCTTGGTGCGGTCGCGGGCGACGTTGATGGCGACAAAACCGCGCTTGCCGGTCACGCCGGTAATGATGGGCTCTGCCTCGCCCTCGTCAGCCGTCTCGCTAATGATGGTGCCGGGGTCCTGCGGCGCATTGGTGTTCTTGATGACTAGCGGAATACCGGCCTCGCGCACGGGGAACACGGCCTCCTCGTGCAGGACGCTCGCACCCATGTACGAAAGCTCGCGCAGCTCCTCGTAGGTAACGCGGGCGATGGGCTGAGCCTCGGGAACAATACGCGGATCGGCAGAATAGAAGCCCGAGACGTCGGTCCAGTTCTCGTACAGATCGGCGCCCAGGCACTTGGCCAGGATCGAGCCGGAAATATCGCCGCCGCCACGGTCGAGCAGCTTGATCTGGCCCTCTCGCGTCGCGCCGTAGAAACCGGGCATAACAAAGCCGCCCTGCTGGCCGTACTCCTGCACCAGCTCGGAGGTGCGGTTCATGCTGAGCGTACCATCGTGATGGAACGCCACAACCGTCGCGGCGTCCAGGAACGGTAAGCCCAGGTACTCGGCCATCAGGCGGGCGGTAAAGTACTCGCCACGGCTCACGAGCTCCTCGGTAGAGTAGCCGCCCGAGCGGGCGCGCTCGGCAAAGGCCGCGAACTCCTCGCGGATGGGATAGGTGAGCTCCAGCTCGTCAGCGATATCAAAATAGCGCTGGCCGATGTCCTCGAGTAGTTCCTCGCACGACACGTGATACTTAACGTGCGCGTTAACCAGGTAGAGCAGGTCGGTCACCTTGGTGTCGCCCTTAAAGCGGCGACCGCAGGCAGAAACCACCACAAAACGGCGGGCAGGGTCGGCATCGACGATGGCCTTGATCTTCTTAAAGTGTTCGGCGTCGGCGACCGACGAGCCGCCAAACTTGGCAATCTTAATCATGGGCTTGAGGTTACCTTTCTAAAAGCCTCTGCAAACCTGTTTTGCGCGCTCTGATACCATGGTTTCACCGATTGGGACCAAGGCATCCGAGGAGCAGTGTTATATGGGAACTTATCATAGTACACGAGGACGCACTTTATCGTGCTCAAGTAAGGTGGCAATCCGCACCGGCATCGCTCCCGACGGGGGTTTGTTTGTCTCGGACGAGCTCGGCACCCAGCAGGTCGATATCAGCTCGCTTGCAGATAAATCGTACTTTGAAATCGCTCAAGATGTGTTGGGAATGTTACTGAATGATTACACGGCCGAAGAAATTTCGGCGTGTGTCGACGAGGCATACCGCGGCACGTTTGCGAGTGAAGAGGTCACGCCGCTCGTCAAACTCGACGCCGCGCCGGGCGCCGACGCCCCTCAGACCTATGTGATGGAGCTCTTTGGCGGCCCCACGAGCGCCTTCAAGGACGTCGCTCTGCAGATGCTCCCCCGTCTGATGGCCCGCACTTCCGCCAAGGACGGCGGCGCCGAGCGCATCATGATCGTCACCGCCACGTCGGGCGACACGGGCAAGGCCGCACTCGCCGGCTTTGCCGACGCCCCGGGCACGGGCATCACCGTCTTTTATCCCGAGGGCAAGGTCAGCCGCGTCCAGAACCTGCAGATGTCCACGCAGGAGGGCGACAACGTCGCCGTCTGCGGCATCCGCGGCAACTTTGACGACGCCCAGAGCGCCGTCAAGCGCATCTTTGCCGATAAGGAGCTTGCCGAGCGTCTGGAGGCCGCAGGCACGGTGCTTTCGAGTGCCAACTCCATCAACGTCGGCCGTCTGGTACCGCAGGTCGTCTACTACTTTGCCGCCTATGCGCAGCTGCTGCGCGCCGGCGCTATCGAGGCTGGCGACGCCGTAGAGTTCTGTGTACCAACTGGCAACTTTGGCGATATCCTGGCCGGCTACTATGCCAAGCGCATGGGCCTGCCCGTCGCCAAGCTCGTCGTGGCGAGCGACAAGAACAACGTGCTTGCCGACTTCCTGACCACCGGCGTTTACGACCGTAACCGCCCGTTCTTCACGACCATCTCGCCGTCGATGGATATCCTTATTAGCTCCAACCTGGAGCGCATGCTCTACTTCCTGTCCGACGGCGACTGCGAGCTCGTTGCCGGCCTTATGGAGCAGCTTGCCCAGACCGGTCGCTACGAGGTGCCCGCCGAGCTGCTGGCCAAGATCCAGAGCGTGTTTGGCTGCGGCTGGGCCAGCGAGGACGAGGTCCGCGCCGCCATCAAGAGCTGCTGGGATGCGAACGGCTACGTGATCGACCCGCACACCGCTTGCGGCTATCACGTCTTTGAGCAGGTCGCTCCTGCCGAGGGTGCCAAGGCCCGCGTGCTGCTTTCGACCGCCAGCCCCTACAAGTTCCCGCGCGCCTGCTGCGACGCCCTGGGCCTCAACGTTCCCGATGATGATTTTGAGGCTATGCGTGTGCTCGAGCAGGCCACCAACACGGTCGCCCCGACCCAGCTCGCCGAGCTCGAGTCCAAGCCCGTCCGCTTCGAAGACGTCTGCGACGTCGATGAGATGGCAAGCTACGTCGAGTCCGCAGCAAAAAAGATGGCTACCAACTAAACCCCTCATTAAGCGCCGGCGAAAGCCGGCGCACCTTCTTTTTATTTAGCTTTCGGGATGATGACGAGCATGCGAGCGGGTCTGGCCGTTTAGTTCGTCGCGAGTTCCGCACGAGCCGGAAAGCACTTAATGTGCTTTCCGAGCGAGCCAGGACTGCCCGAGCAGCGAACTAAACGGCCAGACCGCCCAGGAGATTCCCATGATCAAGATCACCGTCCCAGCAACCAGCGCCAACCTAGGCATCGGCTACGATACCCTCGGCATGGCCGTCAGCCTCTACTCGCACTTCACCTTCGAGCGCGCCGACAAGCTCACCATCACGGGCTGCCCCGAGGAGTTCCAAAACGAGAATAACCTGGTCTATGTGAGCTTTGTCGATGCTCTGGCCGCGTGGGGCGAGCCGGCTTTTCCCGTTGCTATCGACATTCAGACCGACGTGCCCGTCGCCCGTGGCCTGGGTTCCAGCTCCACCTGCGTCGTCGCCGGCATTATGGCCGCCGCCGCACTGACAGGCCACACCGTCGACCGCGCTGAGCTTGTCCGCATTGCCACCGAGGTCGAGGGCCATCCCGATAAC
Organism: uncultured Collinsella sp.; assembly: GCA_902489775.1. Lineage (GTDB taxonomy): Bacteria > Actinomycetota > Coriobacteriia > Coriobacteriales > Coriobacteriaceae > Collinsella. Next base: position 564 of record CABUBH010000073.1, on the reverse strand, counting down.
GTCGCCCCTGCTATCCTGGGCGGCGCCGTCTGCTCCTTTACGCCGACCGATTCGCTCCCCCAGTGCCTGCGCTACGAGGTGAGCGATCGCTTGCGTTTTATTACCGTGATTCCGCCCTACGAGGTGCATACGAGCGAAGCGCGCAAGGTTGTGCCGCAGGAGATTCCACTCTCCACCGCCGTATGGCAAATGGGCCGCATCGCCGGCATGACGCGCGGCCTGGAGACCGGCGACCTTGACCTGATTGCCGCCGCCAATGACGACCGCATCCAGGAGCCCTATCGCCGCCGCCTCATCCCCGACTACAACGCCGTGCGCGACACCTGCCTTAACGGAGGCGCCAAGACCATCTGGATCAGTGGCTCCGGCTCGACCCTCATGGCCGTGACTGACGACACCATCGTGGCAAAGTTCCTGCAGGTCAAGCTGCGCGAGCAGTTCCCCAAGTGCGATACGCATATCCTCACGTGCGACACGGAAGGCGCCCAGATCGAATACCTGTAGTCGCCGTCCCGTATACTCGCCGGGGAGGCCAGGGGCTTTGCCCCCAAATCGTCCTCGGAC
>CABUBH010000072.1 GCA_902489775.1 uncultured Collinsella sp. | reverse complement strand
CCCCCAATATGTTGTAAAACACCCCCGAGCATATGTTCGAAAACACAATATGTTGTGTTTGCAGCAAAGGCGGGATGCCACCTGTAGAACCACGCCCGCGAACCTCAACCTTCAAGTTGACCTTGAGGCGATTTTTTACGTCCCTTTACACACCGTTCACATCGCCCCCAAACTCCCCCACCCACGGCACACACGGCCCACCACCGCGTCGGTGTCTAGCGAAAAATGGGACGGGCCCCAGATTGCCCATGTGCGCAAAAGTGCGTCTCGGCAATCTGGGGCCCGTCCCCTTTAATATTTATAAATATGCAGGTCAGCGAGGTGCTAGCGATGTGCCAGCGGATGCGCCGCCAGATAGACCTCGGTCAGTTGCGTGCGGTCGACATGCGTGTAGACCTGCGTGGTCGAAATATCGGCATGGCCCAAAATCTCCTGCAGCACACGCAGGTCGGCACCGCCCGCGAGCATGTGGGTGGCAAAGGAGTGGCGCAGGGTGTGGGGATGGAGCCCAACCAGCCCCACCTGGCGCCCATACCGCTCGCATATCGCATGCACGGCCTGGCGCGACAGGCGACGTCCGTTCTTATTTAAAAAGACCGCCGAGGTCTCCGTCCCGTGAGCATGCGCGGCCAGGAGAGAGCGCCCGTCACCTATATAGTGTGTCAGGGTACGCGCCGCGCTTCCCACCAACGGGGCCAGACGCTCCTTGGAGCCCTTACCGCGCACCAGGACAAACCCGTCATCAATATGGATATCGCCCACATCGAGCCCAACCAGCTCACTCACGCGCAGGCCGCAACCGTAAAGCACTTCCAAGATGGCATGATCGCGCAGTCCCATCTCGCCCTCGGGAAAGTCTTGATCGAGCAGTGCCGAGACATCCTCCACCGAAAGGTATTCCGGCAGGCGTTCTGCCTTTTTGGGCAGGCGCAACGCCGCCGTCGGGTTTTGGGCCACGGCCCCATCGCGCACCAAAAAGGCATGCAGACCCTTCACAGCAGCAAGCGCGCGCTCCACCGAGGCGTCGGAATAGCCTCCGTCGCGGCGATCGGCAACAAAGCCCTCCACGACCTGACGGGTCACCTCTTCAAAAGACACAATACCCGCCCGCTCTAGATATGCGCAGTATGTCGTCAGGTCACGACGATAGGCCGCAATCGTGTTGCGCGCCAAACCCCGCTCGACCGCGAGGTAATCGAGATACTCCCCCGCCGCTACGACGAGCGACGAGGGAGTAGCTTCAGTATGTTCCTTATTCTCCGGCACCCTTAGTCCGTAGCGAGGTTCTTGGGCGTCACCTGCAGACGGTCGACACCCTCGTGCTGGCCGATCGAAGCGCGCACGAACTCGCGGAACAGCGGCTGCGGGTTGGTCGGGCGGCTCTTGAACTCGGGATGAGCCTGGGTTGCCACATACCACGGATGTACGTCGCGCGGCAGCTCGACCATCTCGACCAGGCGCTCGTCGGGCGAAAGACCCGAGATTACCAGACCGGCGTCCTCGAGCTGGTCGCGGAAGGCGTTGTTGAACTCAAAACGGTGACGGTGACGCTCGTAGACGAGCTCCTCGCCGTATGCCTCGCGCGCGAGGGTATCGGCGGCGAGCTTGCACGGATAGGCGCCCAGGCGCATGGTGCCGCCCTTCTCGGTCACGTCCTCCTGCGAGCTCATCAGGTCGATGACACTATACGGGCCGTCCGGATCGAACTCGGAAGAGCTGGCGCCGGCAAGGCCGACCACGTTGCGAGCGAACTCGCACACGGCAACCTGCATACCCAGGCAAATGCCCAGATACGGAATCTTGTGCTCGCGGGCGAACTCGGCCGCGAGGATCTTGCCCTCCAGGGCGCGCTTGCCAAAGCCGCCGGGGACCAAGATGCCCGAGGCGTCACCCAGGACCTCGGAGACGTTCTGCTCGTCGAGGCTCTCGCCATCGACCAGCTGCACGTCCACATGGCGATCGTAGAAGACACCCGCATGGTGCAGGGCCTCGATAACCGACAGGTAGGCATCGGGCAGCTGCGTGTACTTGCCCACGACGGCGATCTTCACCTTGTCGGCGTGATGGTTGGCGTGATTCTGCTTGCGCAGGAACTCGTTCCACTCGCTCATGTCGCGTTCACGCGGATCCAGACCCAGGCGCTCGCAAATGCGCAGGTCAAAGTCCTGCTCGGCAAGCAACTGCGGAACATCGTAGATGCTCGCGCAGTCCTCGTTGGTAAAGACACAGTCGGTGTCGACGTCGCAGAAGCTTGCGATCTTGCCGCGGATGGCATCGTCGATATGGTGGTCGGAGCGCAGAACGATAATATCGGGCTGGATACCAAAGCTGCGGAGCTCCTTAACGGAGTGCTGCGTCGGCTTAGTCTTGACCTCGTGGGCGGCGGCGATATAGGGAACGAGCGACACGTGGATGTAGCATACGTTCTCGGGGCCGGCCTCCTTGCGATACTGGCGAATGGCCTCGACAAACGGCTGCGACTCGATGTCGCCGATCGTGCCGCCCAGCTCGGTAATGACAACGTCAGAGCCGGTCTGCTCCTCGATGCGGCGGAATTTGTCCTTGATGGCATTGGTAACGTGCGGAATCACCTGGACGGTGCCGCCCAAAAAGTCACCGCGGCGCTCGCGGGCAATCAGGCTCTTGTAAATAGCACCCGTCGTAAAGTTAGAATCGCGGGTCAGGTTCTCGTCAATAAAGCGCTCGTAGTGGCCCAGGTCCAGATCGGACTCGTAGCCGTCCTCGGTCACAAAGACCTCACCGTGCTGGAACGGGCTCATGGTACCGGGGTCGACGTTCAGATACGGGTCGGCCTTTTGCATCGTTACCTTGTAGCCGCGTGACTTGAGCAGACGGCCCAATGAGGCCGCGGTAATACCCTTGCCTAGGGACGAAACCACGCCACCGGTTACGAACACATGCTTGGTCATATTAAGTTACCTGCGCTTCCCGTAGAAGTTGTCCATACACATCTTACGGGTCTTCATTGTAATACTCGAGAAAGAAGCAGTTCGTCATTTTTCACCAAAGTGCTTGCATTTCTCAATCTCGAAACAAAACGCCGTCCGGTTGCCCAGGCGGCGTCGTTTCCACTATGAATGCGCGTTGTTATCGATCGGCGACTTCATCCTTGATCAAGTCCTGCACAAGCATACCGGCACGGATGCCCTCTAGATACCACTCGCCACGCTCCGTGAGACAAATACCATTTGCGAGCTGGCCGCCGTCGTCGCTGTAGCGCGAGACGACCTCGATGATGTCTTCGGATTCCAAGCGCTCAATTGCCGCGCGGGCGCGATACGGAGACACCCCCACACGCTCGGCAAGCGTCTTGCGCGAAAAGCCATAAAATCCGCCGTTGTCTTCGGACAGCTGTGCAATCTCCATCAGCACCTGCACCTCGACACGCTTCATATCGTTGACACTCGCACGACCCTTGCCAGCCATGGCAGCCTCCTCAAACCGAGCACGGGCATCACTTGCACCGTGCGCGACCGGCACACCCCATGATGGCCGGCAACATCCATCATGCGGCATCCCCGCAAAAGGATGAAACAATTAGGGTTATTGTATACCGCCCAAATCGCTTATAGGCAGGTAAGCGGGCTATTTTTAGGTTAAACGGTAGCTTTGTTGATAAAAGGGGCACACCGAATGCATGCCCGATGTGCCCCTTTCAGACCAATTTATCCAGGCTTAGCGGTGGAAGAAACCACGGCGCTCGAACTTAGGCTCGCAGCACACGTTGATGCCCAGCTTGCGCAACACCGTCTCGTCCGTCGGCGAGATGATCACGCTAAAGAAGGCATCGCACCCGCGCAGCTGCTCCAGGCCCGAAAGGACGCGAGCCGCCGTCTCGCTCGTTGCCGAGGTGATCGAGAGCGCCATAAGCGTCTCGTCGGTGTGCAGGCGCGGGTTCTTGCTACCCAGGAAATGCGTCTTGAGCTTGCTGATAGGCTCGATCGCCTCATCGCTAATGACCTCGAGCTCAAGGTCAACGCCCGAGACATGCTTAAGTGCATTCATGATGAGCGAGCTCGCGGCGCCCAGGCGCGTGGAAGTCTTGCCGGTCACCACGGAGCCGTCGGGCATGACCATGGCGCCTACGGGGCCACCCGTCAGCTGCTCCCTGGTAAGGGCGGCCGAGCGTGCCGGCGAGTAGTTCTTGTCGATACCGGCCTTCTTCATAATAATCTTGAGACGGTCGACTTGCTCATCGCCCACGCCGGTACGGCGCACATTTTCGACCGCGGTAAAGTAGCGGCGGACAATCTCCATCTTGGAAGCGTCGCGGCAGGCATCGTCATCGGTGATGGCAAAGCCGACCATATTGACGCCCATGTCCGTGGGGCTCTGGTAGGGGCTCTTGCCCAGGATCTTTTCCATCAGGGCACGGACCACCGGGAAGGCCTCGACGTCGCGGTTGTAGTTGACCGTAGTCTTGTTATAGGCCTCCAAGTGGAAGGAGTCGATGATGTTGGCGTCGTCGAGATCTGCCGTGGCCGCCTCATAGGCGATGTTGACCGGATGCGTGAGGGGCAGATTCCAGACCGGGAAAGTCTCGAACTTGGCGTAGCCGGCAGCGGTGCCGTGCTTGTGCTCGTGATAGAGCTGAGACAGGCAGGTGGCGAGCTTGCCCGAGCCGGGGCCGGGAGCGGTGACCACGACGAGCGGACGGGTGGTCTCGACAAACTCGTTCTTGCCGTAGCCGTCGTCGGACACGATCAGATCGACGTCGTGGGGATAGCCCTCGATGGGATAGTGCAGCTTGGCGGGAATGCCGAGCGCGTTTAGGCGATTACGGAAGACGTCAGCGGCGGGCTGGCCTGCATACTGGGTGATGACCACGGCCGCGACAGCAAAACCGTTGCCGCGGAACAGGTCGACCAGGCGCAAGACGTCCTCGTCATAGGTAATGCCCAGGTCACCGCGAGCCTTGTTCTTCTCGATGTGGTTCGCGTTAATGGCGATGATGACCTCGACGTCGTCTGCAATGCTCTTGAGCATGCGAAACTTGCTGTCCGGCTCAAAACCCGGCAGCACGCGGCTCGCGTGGTAGTCGTCAAACAGCTTGCCGCCAAACTCCAAATACAGCTTGCCGCCAAACTGCGAGATGCGCTCCTTAATATGAGCGGCCTGCAGCTCGATATACTTCGCGTTGTCGAAACCCTGGCGCATGAATGGCTCCCGTCCCGTTTCCAATTAATGTTCTAGGCGATTATAACGGAGCCCGCCCTCCCCGATACCTAGACCATCAACAGGCACCAACCAAACACGCCATCGATAAGTTGCGGTGAAATAGTTCCCCTTTTTGGCGCAAACTAACCTGACCCCATTGCACCAATAATGGAAACGTCGCAGGTTGAGCATAAGTCAGCGAGCGCCGCCCAGAACGCACAAGTTGGCATGAAAAAGGCAAGGCATAGACCTTCTGGTCATGCCTTGCCTTTTGAATGACAAATTGTCGCCCTGGGCGGCGC
>CABUBH010000071.1 GCA_902489775.1 uncultured Collinsella sp. | reverse complement strand
AGGGGCGGTGCCCCGCCAACAAGCCATCAATGTTCTCACCCAAAACCGAATGGATGCACAGTGCCTCCTGCTGATCCTCAACGGAAAGCTCGGGCAGGATGCCGGTCATACGGCGTGCGAGCATCGTCTTGCCCGATCCCGGAGACCCGATCATGAGCAAGCCGAGTTCTCCTGCCGCCGCAAGCGCCATGCCGCGTTTAGCGACTTCCTGCCCCAGCACGTCTGCATAGTCGAGCTCGGGCTCAAAGGTCGCCTCGACACCCTCGGAATCCAAGTAGTGCCGTGCGGCATCGCCCATGCCGTGAGCAAGCTGAGACAGATGGTCGATAAAGCCGCAATCTACGCCCGCGAGTGGCACATGCTGGTCGGACCTGCCGGCGATAAAAGACAGCCCCATGTCGCGAGCCAATAGCTGAAACGCCACCTCGCCCTTGACGGGAAGCACCGTACCGTCCAGACCAAGCTCACCTGCGATAAGGCAGCGATCGAGGTTGTCACGGGGAATCTGCTCATCGGCCGCTAGAACCGCGATGGCGATGGGCAGGTCAAAGCCGCTACCGGTCTTGCGGATATCGCCGGGTGCCAGGTTAACGGTAATGCCCGAGCGCGGGATCTCGAACCCGGCGGAGCGCATCGCGCAGCGAATACGACCGCGTGACTCCATCACCTCCATACTCGGAATGCCGAGCATCTGGATGCCCGGAACGCCACCGGCAAGCGAGACCTCGACCGTGACGTGAATCGCCTCGACGCCGCGGATGCAGGCCGCGTGAACGGCAAACGTCTCGAACGCCATCACGACACCTGCCAATCGAACGCGTTGTACTGATGCTCGATCTCGGCGATATGCCCGCCGCGGATGGTGACACCCACAGCATCGAAGCGAATCGCCTTGAGCGGATAATGCTCCATGAGATAGCAACTTGCGATGCGGCGGTAGCGGCGTTGCTTTTGGGCGTCCACGGCCTCCTCGGGAAAGACCCGCGTGGTGCAATCCAGCGAAACGCGTCTGGTCTTGACCTCGGCCATCACCACGACATCGTCGAGCTCATCGAGCAGCACCAGATCGGCCTCGCCCTCGGTGCAACGATAGCCCTGCTCCAGCAAGGTGTAGCCGCGCTCGTTAAAGTAGTCGATGGTGATCAGCTCGCCCAGCATGCCTAGCTCGCGGGGACTGAGTCCCTTGATAAACTCGGGCGTCATCGCCCCGGAGTCGAGCTCGCCGTTTTCCCAACGCTCCTTGAGCTGCTGCGTCTTGCTCTTTTTGCTTGCGGCACTCATGGGGTCTCCTTTCCCGCACACTGCATTGCCCCGATGATGAGGGCACCTTTCATGCGGGTAAGTACCGGAAGCAAACCAAAAGCTGACCAAATGCCGTCAAAAAACGGGCCGTACGCAGCAATGCTGTTGCATACGGCCCGCTACCAGCAGGTTTATAAAACCCCAGAGGTCCCTGTCTCCACAATTGACCTAGAAAAGGCGCTCAGTCTGCAGAAAGTTTCCGCAAAAGCTCACGCGGTGCAGCGGACAAAGTCCATGTTTGCGAATGGCCTCGATGTGCTCGGGGCTTGCGTAGCCCTTCGACTCGGCCAAATGATACTCGGGATACTCGGCGTCGTACTCGACCATCATCTCGTCACGCGTGACCTTGGCCATGATGGACGCCGCGGCGATACAGGCGATTTTGGCATCGCCCTTCACCACGTCGCGCTCGTTGGGAACGGCGCCCAAGGGGTTACCGTCCATAAGCACGCAATCGGGCTCGAGCCCCGTATCGGCCACGGCGCCCGCGACGGCAGCGCGGATGGCGCGGGCCATGCCCATATCATCGATATCCGCAGGCGCAATATGGCAAAAACCAATCGCCGTCGCGACCTCGGCAATCTTCACCGAGAGCAGCTCGCGGCGCGCCGGCGTGAGCTTTTTGGAATCATTGACGCCCCAGACGCGCGGCTCCATGGGAAGGCACACGGCGCACACCGTCAAAGGACCGGCCACCGAGCCGCGACCCACCTCGTCGACGCCCACGACCACGCCATCCCCACCGAGCTCGTGCATCAGCTCGTACATGCCGTTGACGCGCTCGCGCTCGGCAAGTTCCTTGGCATGGCGCTTAAGAGCGCGCTCGCAAGCCTTGATCACTTGCTGGCGCGGATCCTCACGATAATGCTCCACGAGGGCGGGGATCTCCTCAAACGTGGCGCTCGCCAGCTCGCCGGCAACCTGCGATGCCGAAACCGAGCTCGTCATGTTGGCCATATCGGGGCCTCCTTGCATGCAAATCAGATAAAAAGAAGGGCCACCCGAAGGTGACCCTTTTGTCCAAACGAGTGGACAGACGCTGCGATCTTCTTAGCGCTTCTCGGGGATGCGAGCAGCCTTGCCCACCTTGTCGCGGAGGTAGTACAGCTTGGCGCGACGGACGCGACCATGACGGACGACCTCGAGCTTGGCGATCTTGGGGCTGTGAAGCGGGAAGGTACGCTCAACACCGACACCGAAGGAAATCTTGCGGACGGTGAAGGTCTCACGGGCACCGGCGCCGGCCATGCGGATGACGTCACCCTGGAAAACCTGGATGCGCTCGCGGTCGCCTTCCTTAATGCGGTAGTGGACCTTGACGTTGTCGGCAACGCGGACCTGCGGGATGTCCTCGCGGATCTGCTGACGCTCGATTGCGCGGATGTAATCCATGTGCAATTCCTTACTCTTCTAGAGGTGCCGTACCACCTTGGCCGGCACGTAGTTGAACAAACGTATTCGAGTATACACGCGCGGGTTTCTGCTGCAAGAACAATTTTTTACGCAGACAAAAAGACAAAACCCGCACATGATAACCGCCCGCCTCACGAATGAGACGGGCGGCATGAGGGGGGGGCTACACTAGACGTCGATGTGCGGGGCGCTAGGCGTTGCGCTTGGCCTCGAGCTTGGCCTGAGCGGCAGCCAGGCGTGCGAGGGGCACGCGATAGGGCGAGCAGGACACGTAGTCCACGTCGGCCACGTTAAACAGGCCCTTGATGGACTTGGGGTCGCCGCCGTGCTCGCCGCACACGCCAAAGTGCATGTCGGGATTGGTGGCGCGACCCTTCTCCACGGCCATGCGCACGAGCTCGAGAACCGCCGTGTCGATGGTCTCGAAGGGGTTGTCCTTCAAGATCTTCTTGTGCAGGTACAGCGGAATGAACTTGGCCTCGGCATCGTCGCGGGAGAAGCCAAAGGTCGTCTGGGTAAGGTCGTTGGTGCCAAAGCAGAAGAAGTCGGCGTGCTGGGCGATCTCGTCGGCGACCATGCAGGCGCGCGGCAGCTCGAGCATCGTGCCCACGGGAATGTTGAGCTCGACGCCCTCCTCGGCGGAAACCTTGGCGATGACACGCTCGATGACCTCGCGGGTCTGGACATGCTCTGCCGTGATGGAAACGAGCGGAACCATGATCTCGGGGCGTGGGTCGATACCCTCCTTGATAAGGCGGGCAGCAGCCGTGGCGACGGCGCGAACCTGCATGAGCGGCAGATCGCTAAAGACGACGGACAGGCGCACACCACGCAGGCCGAGCATCGGGTTGGACTCGACCATGCCGTCGATACGACGCAGGCGGGCACGCAGGGCGGCAAGCTCCTCCTCGGGAGCGCCAGCGGCCTCCTTCTTGGTGATGGCGACCTCGAGCTCGCGGGGATCGTCCAGGAACTCGTGAAGCGGCGGATCGATCAGGCGAACGACCACGTCGCGGCCGGTCATGGTCTTAAACATGGCCAGGAAGTCCTCGGTCTGGACCTTGAGCAGATCGGCCAAGGCCTGCTGCTTCACGGCCTCGTCATCGGACAGGATGAAGCTCTGGATGATGTTCTTGCGATCGCCCAGGAACATATGCTCGGTGCGGCACAGGCCAATAGCCTCGGCGCCAAACTCGAGCGCGAGCTCGGCGTCCTCGGGGTTGTCGGCGTTGACGCGCACGTGGTTGGCGTGGCCGCAGGTCTCATCCAGACGAATCTCATCGGCCCAGGACAGGATAGTGTCCAGGTCACCAGTAAGCTCGGCGGAGACCAAGTCAACGGCGCCGTCGACAACGATGCCCTGGGTACCGTCGATGGAGATGATGTCGCCCTCGTGCAGTACGCGATCGCTACCCTCGATACGCACGACCTTCTCGGCCGCGTCGATATGGAAGCGCTCAACGCCGCAGACGCAGGGCGTACCCATGCCGCGGGCGATAACGGCGGCATGGCTCGTCTTGCCACCGTGGCTCGTCAGGATGCCCTCGGCGGCAACCATGCCCTTCAGGTCGTCAGGGTTGGTCTCCCAACGGACCAGGATGACCTTGTGGCCCTCGGCGGAACGCGCGACGGCGTCGTCGCTCGAGAACACGACCTCGCCCACGGCGGCACCGGGGCTGGCGTTAAGACCGGTCGCGAGCGCCTCGTACTTCTTGGAGGAGTCGAACTGCGGGTGCAGGAGCTGATCGAGCTGCGCAGGATCGATGCGGCCCACGGCCTCCTCGCGGGTGATGAGGCCCTCCTCGACCATCTCGATGGCGATGCGCAGGGCGGCGGTGGCGGTTCGCTTGCCCACGCGGGTCTGGAGCATCCAGAGCTTGCCCTGCTCGATGGTGAACTCGATGTCGCACATGTCGCGATAGTGATCCTCGAGCGTCAGGAACACGCGCTCGAGCTCCTCGCCTGCGGACTCAAGCCCCGGAGTGGTCTTGAGATCGGCGATGGGCTCGGTGTTGCGAATGCCGGCGACGACGTCCTCGCCCTGGGCGTTGACCAGAAAGTCGCCGTAGAACTCCTTGGTGCCGTCGGCCGGGTTGCGGGTGAAGGCGACGCCGGTCGCAGAGGTCTCGCCCTTGTTGCCAAAAGCCATGGCCTGGACGTTGACGGCGGTGCCGAGCTCGTCGGAGATGCCGTGCTGCTTGCGGTAAATGCAGGCGCGCTCGTTCATCCAGCTGCCAAAGACGGCCTGGATGGCAAGGCGAAGCTGGAGCTCCGGATCGTGCGGAAAGACGGGCTTGCCGTCCGCGACCTCGAGCTCGGGGTACAGGGCGGCCTCAACGTTGTCGGAGAAGATGCCCTTGAAAGTCTCAACGAGTTCCTGCAGGTCCTCGGCCGAAAGCTCGGAGTCGACGCGGACGCCGGCAACCAGGCGGGCCTGGGTCAGGGCGTTCTCGAACAGGTCGGCGTCGACGCCCATGACGACGTTGGAGAACATCTGGATAAAGCGGCGATAGCTGTCCCAAGCAAAGCGCGGGTTCTGCGTCTGGGCGATGAGGCCCAGGACGGAATCGTCGTTGAGGCCCAGATTGAGGACCGTGTCCATCATGCCGGGCATGGAGAACGGAGCGCCAGAGCGCACCGAGACGAGCAGCGGATCGTTGGCATCTCCGAGCTTCTTGCCGCAGCGGGCTTCGAGGTCGGCCTCGGCGGCAACGATCTCGTCAAGCGCGCCGGCAGGCCAAACATTGCCGGCACCGGAGTACTCAACGCAGGTCTGGCAGGTAATGGTAAAGCCACCGGGGACCGGCAGGCCGATACGGCTCATCTCGGCAAGGTTAGCGCCCTTGCCGCCAAGCACAAAGTTCATAGACTTGTCGCCCTCGGTGACACAAGTGCCCTGGGCGTCGGTTCCAAAACGGTAAACCCTCTTGCAATCGCTCACGATACTTCCCCTTCTATGTGTTCGCACACACGACCGTGGTAACGAATCGACCCGCCGGATGCGGACCGTGAGGGAACTATACGGCGGGTTTTGGGCGGGCTTGAGCAGAGGCTGCGCGGTTTGGTAAACGTGCTAAAACTGGCGGTAAACGGTAGGTAAAGGTGGTTACCTTATGAAGATACCAGTACAACGTAGTCGCAGGTCAAAAGCGGTATAAACTGCTAAAACGCTTTAGCAAAAAGCTGTAATTATTGGAATGGAATCTCTTAAACTACGCAATAGCCAAGAAAGACAAAATCTATCAGAAGTATTTGTCGATCGCGTCGAAAATGTTGGTGTAAGGGTGACGCCCTAGCGCCCGTTTAACGAAG
>CABUBH010000070.1 GCA_902489775.1 uncultured Collinsella sp. | reverse complement strand
GCAGTGCGAGCTCGAACGCGACCGGTGCCACGGCGGGCTCTCAGGAATACACTGTGAGCGTCTCGCTTTCCGGCGGGTCAGGGCGCGCAAGCATCGCCTCACCCACCATAATTGTGAAGGATGGCGACACCTACACCGCGACCATCACCTGGTCGAGTTCGAACTACGACAAGATGACCGTCGACGGCGTAGACTACGCGCCCGTAAACGACGGCGGCAACTCCACGTTCGAGATACCCGTCACGCTCGACGAGGACATCGCCGTGTCGGCCGAGACCGTCGCCATGTCGACGCCGCACACCATCGACTACACGCTCTACTTCGACTCATCCACCATGAAGGAGAAATCGGGCGACGATGCAAGCGGCGGTTCCCCTGCGGTAACGGCTTCAAGCGCCGCGGCCGACTTCCACAACGCCGATTTGGGCTGCGGCTGGGAGCCGACGGGGGCGCTTCAGCTTGAATACGCCAAGCACTTCACTGTCGACGAGTTCGAAGGCGGCTTGCGGCTTATCTGCGTGTCGAACGGGGAGCGCTTCCTCGTGGTGCCGCAAGATGCGAAGGTACCTGACGGGTTGAGCTCCGACATCGCGGTCATAAGGCGCCCCGCCGACAAGGTGTACCTCGTGTCGTCGGCAACGATGTGCCTAGTCGACGCGCTCGATGCGAACGACAATATCATCATGTCAGGCACGAAGGCCGACGATTGCTCGGTCGCAGGCTTCAAAAGCGCGCTCGAACGTGGGGCGATCGCCTACGGCGGCAAGTACAGCGCGCCCGACTACGAGCGAATATCGGCCTCGGGCTGCACGCTCGCCATCGAAAACACCATGATCAACCACACGCCCGATGTGAAGGAAAAGCTGCAGAAGCTCGGGCTCGTCGTGCTCACCGAACAGTCGTCGAGCGAGCCCGAAGCACTCGGGCGCGTCGAGTGGATTAAGCTTTTCGGCGTCCTGTTCGACAAGGAAGACGAGGCCGCGCACCTGTTCAACGAGCAGAAGGCCCGCGTCGAGCAAACGTCGGGGCTCGCGTCGTCAGGTAAAACCGTGGCGTATTTCTACAATAACTCGAACGGGGCCGCCGTCACGCGGCGGAGGGGCGACTACGTGGCGCAGATGATCGAGCTCGCAGGCGGCAGCTACGCGCTCGATGACGCACAGACGGCGTCGACGTCAGGTTCGTCAGTAACGCTCGAAATGGAGCGCTTCTATGCGACGGCGAAGGATGCCGACATCATCGTCTACAACGGCACCATCGACGAATCGGTTGCCACCTTGAACGACTTCGTAGGCAAAAACGCACTATTGTCGCAGTTCAAAGCCGTGAAGAACGGCAACGTCTGGGTCACAAGCGCCGACATGTACCAGCAGATGACTTCTACCGCCGACATTATCGACGAGCTGCACGGGGCGTTCACCGGCGATGACGCGAGCGACTTCCATTATCTGAGGAAGCTCGGCTAGCGCCATGAGAAGCCGGCTTTCCATGGCATACGACGAATCGGGGCGCGTCGCGCGGTATCGCGTCGTGACGGCGCTGCTCGCTGTTGCCCTCATCGTGCTCGTCGGGGCCAACCTGTGCATCGGGAGCGTGCTCGTACCCGCAGACCACATCCCCGGCATCCTTTCAGGCGGCGCGGCCAATTCCATGGAAAGCCAGGTCATCTGGGAGATTCGCCTGCCGCGCGTGCTTTCAGCCGTGCTTCTCGGCGGGGCACTTTCGCTCTCCGGGTTCCTGCTGCAGACGTTTTTCAACAACCCCATCGCCGACCCGTTCATCTTGGGCGTCTCCTCGGGCGCAAAGTTCGTCGTCGCGCTTACGATGATCGTGCTTCTGGGCGCGAACCAGGCCATGTCCTCGCCGGCCATGGTGGCCGCAGCGTTTCTGGGCTCGCTTATTACCATCGGCTTCGTGCTCCTCATCGCACGGCGCATAAGTTCCATGGCCATGCTCATCGTGGCGGGGGTCATGGTGGGATACATCTGCTCGGCGGCGACGAACTTCCTCATCGCCTTCGCCGACGACCAGTCCATCGTGAACCTGCACAACTGGTCTTTGGGTAGCTTCTCGGGTTCGAGCTGGGACGACGTCGCGGTCATCGCGGTCGTGGTGATCACCGTGAGCGCATGCGTATTCGCGATATCGAAGCCCCTTTCCGCCTTCCAGCTGGGAGAGGCCTACGCGAAAAGCGTCGGCGTGAACGTCGCACGCTTCCGCGTGGTGCTCGTCCTTCTAGCGAGCATGCTCTCCGCCTGCGTGACCGCGTTCGCTGGTCCGGTGTCGTTCGTAGGCATCGCGGTTCCGCATCTCGTTAAGTCGGCGCTGAAGTCGTCGAAGCCCATCCGCGTGATTCCTGCGTGCTTCTTGGGAGGCGCCATCTTCTGCGCGGGCTGCGATTTGATCGCGCGCACGCTGTTCTCTCCCGTCGAGCTTTCCATCAGCGCTGTCACCGCCATCTTCGGCGCGCCGGTGGTTATCGCGCTCATGTTGAAGAAGCGGGTGAGGTAGATGGGGGAATTCGTGCCGCGGCCCAAAACGCAGACTGACGGAGCGCCGCTTTTCCGCATAAGCGACCTGTCGGCGGGCTACGACAAGAAGGTCGTAGTCGAAGGCGTCGAGCTGGAGGTTCGCGCGGGCGACGTCGTGGCGCTCATCGGGCCGAACGGCTCGGGCAAGTCGACCATCTTGAAAACCATCACACGCCATCTTGCACCGCTTGCCGGCGCGGTCGAGCTCGACGGACGGGAGATTTCCCGATGGAAGACGGCGGAGTTCGCAAGGAACCTTGCCGTTATGCTGACAGATCGACCCCGGACCGAGCTCCTCACCTGCCGCGATATCGTAGAGGCGGGAAGGCATCCCTACACCGGGCGAATGGGCACACTCTCGCCCGACGACCATAGTCGGGTCGACGAGGCAATGAAAACCGCACATGTGGAAGAGCTCGCCGAGCGCGACTTCATGCAGATAAGCGATGGACAACGCCAGCGCGTCATGCTCGCACGCGCCATCGCGCAGGATCCGCGTGTGCTCGTGCTCGACGAGCCCACGTCGTATCTCGATATCCGCTACCAGATCGACCTGCTGCGAATACTTCGCCACCTTGCGAAATCGCGGAATGTGGCTGTCATCATGTCCATCCACGAACTCGAGCTCGCGCAGAAAAGCGCCGACAAGGTGATTTGCGTGAAGGACGGCCGGGTCTTCCGCGCCGGCGCACCCGAGGACATATTCACGCGCGAGACAATTGGCGAGCTCTACGGCCTTCAACATGGCACCTTCAACGAGCGCTTCGGCAGCGTGGAAATTGGGCGCCCACACGGCGATGCGCACACGTTCGTCATCGCCGGCGCAGGTACGGGGTCAGCTGTGTTTCGCCAGCTCATCCGGCAGGGCAAGGCGTTCTACGCGGGCGTTCTGCACGAAGGGGACATCGACTGCGAGCTTGCGCGCGACCTAGCGGCGGAATGCGTGGCCGAGCGCGCCTTCGAGCCGATCGGGGATAAAACCATAGCCCGCGCCAAAGAGCTCCTCGTCCACTGTGCGCGCCTTATTGTGTGCCCCGCCGCCTTCGGCACCATAAACGCCCGCAACGCAGAGCTCGTCGAGTTCGCACGCTCGCATGGTATCGAGGTCGTGCGAGCGTGCGAAGGCGCATCGGAGGATTCCCAATTAGAGTGGGAAGGATAAACTGGACTTTATTTTAAGGATCCTCAGGCTACAGCTCCTACGCCGGCGAGGTCTACAAGGCGACGGAGAACCTCGTGAACAAGAATTTCCACGCCGACGAGCCCAACTAGGCCTAGTCCAAGCGAGATTCCAGACTCGACAGGCCGTTGAGAGTCAGGTCGTTGGCGACCTCAGAGACGCGCTCAATAGGAACCGAGCCGTCAGACAGCGCCCACGTGCGATAGATACCGATAATACCCGACAGCAAAAACGCCAGATAGTAGTCGAACATCTCGTCCTTGAGACCTTGGGGCAGCAGATCGCGCTCGGCAATCTCGTGCTCGAGCGGCGCACGAAGACGAGCCATAAAATCATCGAGCGGAATGTTCTCGATCAGCTGACGATTGAGCACCAAGTTGTTGCACAGTGCCTCGTTAACGGTTTTAAAGAAGGTCGCCGCCGCGCCCAGAGCGCGCTCGTTGGTGTCGCCGTCCATGGAAGCAAGCGTTTTCTCGACCGAGTCGACAATCATCTCCACCACATCGACGGCAATGGCATCGAGCAGGCCGTCAACCGTACCGAAGTGCACGTAGAAGGTTTTGCGGTCGACATTGGCCTCGCGCGCGATGGCACTCACCGTAATGTCTGCCAGCGGCTTTTCCATGAGCAGGCGCTCGAAAGCGGAAAGGATGGCATTACGGCTGCGAACAATGCGGCGGTCAAGACGCGGTTTGCTGGTTGCCATGGGCGTGTCCCTTCGATATGCGAGCATTCATCAACAGATGAGAGATAATCTACGTAAGAGGATTATCCCCCATACAGCACAAATATGCCCCGCATCATGAAGAACGCACGACTGCCCTACTGCGACTTGGGATGCTTCTTCTTATTGAGTGCCGACGGAGATACGCGAATACCATCGCCTGTCTGGCGCACATAGGCTTTATGAGCCGGCTTAGCGGTCCCAGAAGCCTTCTGAGCGTGCTTATTAGGATCAACGGTAACAGCATTCGCGGGGTGCGGCTTCGCGGCCACAGAGGGCGTCTGAGACGTGCGGCCGAGCCTGCGCATCACGCGATCCCAGCGCGCATGGATGCTCTCGTTGTGGGCGCTCTTAAGGCCCAGCAGGGGCGCAGCCAAAATGGTCGGCGCAATAAACGTAATGAGGCGCCACAGCAGATAGCCGGCGGTCGAAGCCGACCCATAGAAATGACCCAAGAACAATGCAAAGCCGCCCTCAGCACCACCAGTTCCACCGGGCAAGGGAACCGCAGAGCTCAGCAGCTGGACAAAGGCGCTCGCGGCCATGACCGAGAAAAAGTCGACCTCGTGGTGGCCAAAGGCAAGCATCAGGAAATACGGCACCAGATAGAAAAACGCGAGCTGCAGCATGGTGATAAACACGGTGAGCAGCATGGAAGAAAAATGTCCGGCAGAAAGCTTGAACTTCTCGGAGAAGGAGTAGATCTCGCCATCGACAAACGTGCGCCATCCCTCGATCTTAGTGGCCGAAACACCAATGCGCTCGAGCCAATTGATGATGCAGTGGGCGACGCGCGTGACGGTCTTAGGCATGAGTGCGACGGCGAAGATGCCCAGCAAGATGCAGCAGTGCCCACCAAAGCTAAAGACGCACAACAGCGTCATGTCGCCATAGCGCTCGGCAAAAAACGGCATGCGAGCAAGCAGTAGGATAGCGCCCCAGGCAACGAGGCCAAACTGATACACGATAAAGCGCGTGAACTGCGTGGCTCCGGCTTCGCCGACATTTTGGCCCGCTTTGGTCAGGCGGTAGATCTGGGCAGGAGTCGAGCCCATCATCATGGGCGTCAGGTTGCCAAAGAAGATGCCACTCGCCTCGACCGAGATCAGGTCGCGAATGCCGACGGGCGAATATGGGTCGAGCCAGACGGCGATCGCATAGGCCACAATGCCAAAGAACAGATACATGAACATGCAGAGGCACGCGACAACGAGCCATGGCGCCTGGACGCTCGACATAGCGGCCCAGAACTGCCCCATCTGTCCGGTTACTACCAGATAGACGATATAACCCACCAGCACGACGCCGATAAAGATGGCGCCGCGGCGTGCGCTCTTATTGTCATCTCCGCCCGAGGCCTCAACCTCGACCTGGGGCTTAGACGTATGCTGAGAGGACTCCGTCATGAGACTCCTTCTAACAGTCAAAATATCTCGGATATTGTACCCGTAAGGACCATAAGCAGAACGCAAAGCTCTGGTTCAAACGGGAATTGCAGACGTTTGTTTGAAAATAAAAAACCCGATCTTCCACGAGAAGACCGGGTATCAGATGCGTGGTAGCCCGTACCAGATTCGAACTGGTGATCTCCGCCTTGAGAGGGCGGCGTC
>CABUBH010000069.1 GCA_902489775.1 uncultured Collinsella sp. | reverse complement strand
CCCCCGGCGAGCGCTTGGGGACCGGTAACTTACAGGTGGCTGATGATCAGTTCCATCTTGCCTTCGAGCTCAATCTTGTCCACGGTACTGGGTGCCAGCAGGTGACTGCCCTTGTGGACGGGGTCGCCGCAGACGGTGCCTTCGCCGTCGATGACTGACAGGCACATGAAGGGCCAGCGCTGCTCCAAGGTCTTGCTGCCGTCGACACGCACGCGATCGACGGTGTAGCAGGGGTTGGACTCGAGCTCGGTTACGCCGTCGACCTCGGGCGCGGTCACGGTACCGTCGGTCGGGGCCTGTGCGTTAAAGTTAATGCAGTCCAGGCTCTGCTCAATGTGCAGCGGGCGCAGCTTGCCGTCGGTGCCCGGGCGGTCGTAGTCGTACAGGCGATACGTCACGTCACTCGACTGCTGCGTCTCAAGAATCAACGTGCCGGTCTTGATGGCGTGCACGGTGCCGGAGTCGATCTGGAAAAAGTCGCCCTTGTGGATCGGCAGCACGTTGAGCATGTCGTCCCAACGGCCGTCCTCAATCATCTGTGCGGCCTCGGCGCGGTCATGCGCGCGCTGGCCGACGATGATCGTGGAGCCGGGCTCGCAATCCAGCACGTACCAGCACTCGGTCTTGCCCAGGCTGCCGTTCTCGTGCTCGGCGGCGTACTCGTCGTTGGGGTGGATCTGGATCGACAGATCGTCCTTGGCGTCCAGAATCTTAATGAGCAGCGGGAACTCCTTGCCCTCGCAGTTGCCAAAGAGCTCGCGGTGTTCGGCCCACAGCCACGACAGCGTGTGGCCGGCGTACGGGCCCTCCGCAATCTGGCAGTCGCCGTTGGGATGAGCCGAGATGGCCCAGCACTCGCCGATGGGACCCTCGGGAATGTCATAGCCAAAGACGGTCTCCAGCTGGCGGCCGCCCCAAATCTTCTCGTGGAAGATCGGCGTGAGTTTAATCAAATCGGACATGTGCATACCCCCATCAGGTTGCGCAGGCGCCTCGCGAAATAAGCCAAAGCGAGCGCCCGCCGGATTACAAACTTAAGCCAACGTTACGTTGTGCAGCTCAAAGCGGTCGCCAACGTTGCGCGAGATTGAGTACTCAAACGCGGCACCGCTGTCCAAAAAGCCAATCTGGTTGAGCTCGAGCAGGGGAGAGCCGGGCTTGGTGTTCAAGCGCTCAGCCTCTTCCTCGGTTGCCGCCACGGCGCGGATGGTGCGGTGGAAGCTCGAGATCTTAAGCCCGCACTGCTCGCGGATATAGCTGTAGACCGACGCGTACAGGTCCTTTTTCTTCAGACCCGGGATCAGCTCGAGCGGCATATAGGTGTACTCGATAACGATGGGCAGGCCATCGACCTCGCGTACGCGCACGATGTGATAGGCAAAGTCGTCTTCGGCCATTCCCAGCTGGGTGGCAACCTCTGCCGGCGGATTGACGATCGAGAAATCGTAGACCACCGAGGCGACCTTCTCGCCGCGATGCTCGTAGGTAAAGCCCTGGGCGCGGTCGTTTCTGCCTTGGAAAAACGCTTTGCCGGGAAGCCCCGCTGTGTCCTTGACGTAGGTGCCCGATCCGCGACGGCTTGTGACCAAGCCTTCCTCGGTAATCTGCTCAATCGCTCGTTTGACGGTGATTTTGGAAACGCCATACAGCTCGCAGAACTCAACGACGGTGGGCAGTTTGTCGCCCGGCTTAAGGGCGCCATCCTCGATGCTGCGACGAATATCCGCAGCTATTGACTCATATTTGGGAATCATGGAACCCCCTTTCCAGCTTGAATGGATGCAAAAGGAAGTATAGCCAAGACGTAAGCATCCCTATTACTTTGAAATAAAAGTTCGAGAAAGATAATACTAAAAGACGCTCTACAAGAAAAACTAGAGCGCTCTAAATGAAATTCTCGATTAATGCTGGATTGAGTAAGATGGTCCGCCTGGGGCGGGTCGAGTCGTTTAGCTGTCCGGCGGACCAAATCAGATGCCTTGCATTTGCCCAGATAAAACCTGCCAAAACAAACCTGCCCCTTTTTGGCAGGTTTTTGCCTTGGGAGCGGTACCATACAGGCAATGTTTAAACGAGAAAGGTGGGCTCCCATGGAACCTAAGCAGTACTACATCGGCATCGACGTCGGCGGCACTTCGGTTAAGGAGGGCCTGTTCGACGAAGACGGTAACCTGCTGGCCAAGGCCAGCGTGCCCACGCCTCCTATCGTTGACGCTGCGGGCTTTGCCGCGGTGACCGAGGCTATCGACCAGGTGGTCGCCAAGGCTCAGATTCCGCGTGCCTTTGTGGCGGGCATTGGTCTGGCCGTTCCGTGCCCCATCCCGGCATCGGGCGATGCCAAGGTCAAGGCCAACATTGCCATTAACCTGCCCGAGCTGAGAGTCGCCATTCAGGAGCACTGCCCCGATGCGGTCGTTAAGTACGAGAACGATGCCAACGCCGCTGCCATGGGCGAGGCCTGGCTCGGCTCTGCCAAGGGAGTGCAGAACGTGGTGATGGTCACCATCGGTACCGGCGTGGGCGGCGGCGTTATCGTTAACGGCGACGTGGTGTCGGGCGTTGTGGGCGCCGGCGGCGAGATTGGCCACATGTGCCTGAACCCCGAAGAGGAGCGCACCTGCGGCTGCGGCGGACATGGCCACCTGGAGCAGTATTCCAGCGCCACCGGCGTGGTGAGCAACTACCTTGCCGAGTGCAAGAAGGCAGGCGTCGAGCCCATCGAGCTCACCGGTCCCTCCGATTCCAAGGACGTGTTCCAGGCCTGCCGCGAGGGCGACAAGCTCGCGCTGGCCGCGGCCGATACCATGGCCGACTATCTCGGTCGCGCCCTGGCGCTTATTGCCAACGTGGTCGATCCCGAGATGTTCCTCATCGGCGGCGGCGCATCCGCCTCGGCCGATGTCTACCTCGACAAGGTCCGCGAGCACTTTAAGCAGTACGCGCTTTCCGCCTCGCGCGAGACGCCCATCAAGGTCGCTTCGCTCGGAAACGACGCCGGCATCATCGGTGCCGCCTACGTAGCCCTGCGCGCTGCCGGTAAATAGCTGGTGCAAGGGGGGCAGGTTGCTTTGCACCAACATGGTGCAAAAGGGACAGCCTTGGCCTCCATGCCTGCCCCAAAATATGCCGTGGCCCTTCCGTCTGCGAAGGCTCGGCATCGGCGTGCTACCATAGCTACGTCCAAGTACACATATCAAGTGGAGGATATCCATGGCAAACGTTCTTGTCTTTGGTCACCAGAACCCCGATAACGACGCCATCATGAGCGCCGTCGTCCTGTCCCAGCTGCTTAACCAGGTTGAGTATGCCGGCAACACCTACGAGGCCTGCGCCCTTGGTCAGCTTCCGGCCGAGTCCGCCAAGTTGCTCGCCGACGCCGGCATTGCCGAGCCCCGCGTGATTGATTCCGTCGAGGCCGGTCAGCTCGTCGTCCTCACTGACCACAACGAGTCTGCCCAGTCCGTCGCCGGCCTTAAGGACGCCACGGTCTTTGGTGTTGTCGATCATCACCGCATCGGCGACTTCGAGACCGCCGGCCCGCTGCACTACATCTGCCTGCCCTGGGGCTCCAGCTGCACCATCGTCACCAAGCTCGCCGGCGTGCTCGGCGTTGAGCTTTCCGACGTCCAGGCCAAGCTGCTGCTCTCGGCCATGATGACCGACACGCTCATGCTCAAGAGCCCCACCACCACCGATGTCGACCGCGCCATCGCCGCCAAGCTCGGCGAGCAGGTGGGCGTCGACCCGGTTAAGTTTGGCATGGAGGTCTTCCTCACCCGTCCGTCCGGCTCCTTCACTGCAGCCGAGATGGTCGGCAACGACATCAAGATGTTCGAGCCCGCTGGCAAGAAGCTGCTCATCGGCCAGTACGAGACCGTCGACAAGACCCGTGCACTCGGCATGATCGACGAGATTCGCGAGGCCATGCGCGCCTACGCCGCCGAGAAGGGTGCCGACGGCATCGTCCTGTGCATCACCGACATCATGGAGGAGGGCTCGCAGGTC
This sequence comes from uncultured Collinsella sp., assembly GCA_902489775.1. GTDB lineage: Bacteria > Actinomycetota > Coriobacteriia > Coriobacteriales > Coriobacteriaceae > Collinsella. The sequence goes on along the minus strand of CABUBH010000069.1, from coordinate 2,241 downwards.
CTGCTCGAGGGCGAGACCGAGGCTGCTCAGAAGGGCCTGGGCATTGCCGACGAGCACGACGGCGTCTGGATGCCGGGCGTCCTCTCCCGTAAGAAGCAGGTCGCTGCCCCCATCATGGCCGCCTGCTAGGTTTAGTTGACCGAACGCCACGACCGGATCGCGGACGCCCCGCGCTCCGGTCGTTTTTTGTGCACGGCGCCGCGTCGTCTCTCGGACAGGTGTGCCCGTGCCGTTGAGCAAATAATGTTCAACCTGTGGTTCCGCTTTTCGGCCACGCCTGCGTGCTTGTCGTGCAGGGTAGGCTAGATGCAAGCGTAATACGTTAGAGCGCGGCGCCGCCACTTGGGCGGGCCGTGCTTTTTTAAGACGGGAACTTTCCCGTGAAAGGAGCCGCCCATGGCAGCAACTGAGCAGCTGTTCAACGTTCGTGAGCGCAAGCGCTTTGAACGTCACGACATTTGGGAGCGCATCGCCGAGAACGGCACGATTTCCGCCGCGGTCATGGTGATTGCCGCCATCGCCGCCGTCATTTGCGCCAATACCGATGCCTACGAGGCCATCCATCACTTTTTGGAGACCCCGCTGTATGTGGGTCTGGGCAACCTTACGGCTGGTCTCACCGTTGAGCTTTTCGTCAACGACTTCCTCATGGCGATTTTCTTTTTGTTGGTGGGCATTGAGCTTAAGTACGAGATGACGGTCGGCGAGCTCAAAAACCTGCGTCAGGCCATGCTTCCCATGCTGGCAGCCGTGGGCGGCGTCGTCGTTCCCGCCTGCATCTACCTGATCTTTAACCATGCCGGCGCGCACAACGGCTGGGCCATTCCCATGGCAACCGATATTGCCTTTGCGCTGGGCGTGCTGTCGCTTTTGGGCAATCGCGTGCCCAACGGCGTGCGCGTGTTCTTCTCGACGCTCGCCATCGCCGACGACCTCATCTCCATCGCCGCCATCGCCATTTTCTACGGTCAGAGCCCCAATCCGTTTTGGTTGGGCGCCGCCGCGCTTGTGACCTGCGCGCTCGTGTGGCTCAACAAGACGCAGCATTACCGCCTTGCCCCGTATTCGGTACTGGGTCTGCTGTTGTGGTTCTGCATGTTCAAGAGCGGCGTACATGCCACGCTTGCTGGCGTCATCTTGGCCTTTACCATCCCGGCCAAGTGCGGCGTCAAGCTCGATAGCCTCACCGATTGGTTGGGCGAGTGCCTGCCGCTGCTCGATGACCGTTACGATGACGAGGCACACATCCTGGGCCAGCATGACTTTACCGTCTCGACCACCAAGGTCGAGCGCGTCATGCACCGCGTGACCCCGCCGCTCATCCGCATGGAGCGTCTGATCTCCACGCCGGTCAACTTTGTGATCCTGCCGATCTTTGCATTTGTCAACGCGCAGGTTCGTCTGGTGGGCGTGGACATGAGCACGCTGCTCACCGATCCGGTGACGCTCGGTGTGTACTTTGGCATGCTGCTGGGCAAGCCGATCGGTATCTTTGGCATGACGTTCGCGCTGGTCAAGCTTAAGGCCTGCGAGCTGCCGCGCAATGTTAATTGGCATATGATTGCCGGTGTGGGCATTCTGGGCGGTATCGGCTTTACCATGTCGATTCTCATCAGCGGCCTTGCCTTCCCGACGGCCCAGTTTGAGGTTCTTGCAGCCAAGGCCGCCATCCTTGCCGGTTCGGTCACTGCCGCCGTGCTCGGCATGATCTACATGAGCGTGGTCTGCAAACATCCCGCGCCCAAGGACGAGTAGGGGCGCTAAAGCTTGGTTGGTAATGTCTCGAGCGCGTGCAAAATGTGGCTTAGAGCAATGTCTGCCATTCGTTGAATACCCCTGTGGTCAAAAAACGCCGTTTGTGAGTACTGTCACAAACGGCGTTTCATTTTGCGAGCAAAAAATAATGGACAAAACCGTAAATACTGTACGTTAATAAGCGGTCATCGGCTTTCAATTTAGCGCCGGTTGACGGTGAATAAGGAGTTTCGGGCTCGAGGTTGTCGATTTTGACCAAAAATCGCTGCTACTAAAAAGGTAACAGTACTCATTTTTGCTCTTTTTTGACCACAGGCCCTTTTGTTGCGCGGTTTTACCAAACCGCGCAACTGCTCGACGCTGCAAGCGACCCTAAGCGGCAATCTGACGTTTAATTTCAAGGGCGCGACCAGAAGGTCAGCGCCCTTTCATTAGAGGCTTTAGCCTGTGCGGGGCGCGCAGCGCGCCGCATCAGAAACCACCCGC
>CABUBH010000068.1 GCA_902489775.1 uncultured Collinsella sp. | reverse complement strand
TGTGCAATCGCAAGAAGATGACGGGGCGGAATGTCAATCCTGGTCTAACAGAGCCTTATTTAATCCCCGTCCCAGAAAAATCACTGGTGGTTAACTGGAGCGCCGCAATTTTGGCAGAAGGAGGCATTTGTCTCCAGCTTTGACCCGCACTGAGCACAGAAATAAGTAGGCTCAACTGGCTGAGCATCATCGACCATGGTTGACACCTGCTGCGCCGGCGGGACCTGCTGCACGGGAGGCATTTGCTGGTACGGATTGGACTGCGGAGGCTGAGGCTTATTCGACGATTCCTTGTTCAAGATAACAGCAAAGGCAACAGCCGCGACACCACCAAATACAACTAGCAAAACGAGAAGATCGAATACACTAAGGCCTATCATCGCAAATCAGCTCCTCATGTTGCGAAAGATGACGGATGCCGAGATTTTATCGCCGCGCCGCAAGCCCCTCCTAGTGCGCAACACCCATCCACCCTGCATAATTTTCTGGGGCGGGGATCAAAATCATTGGGGAATGGGGCGTGGCAAGCATATGTCTTCGGGGTATAAGACGGCTAATTGTATGCCGCCCTATGAAAGGAACCCTTATGCCCAGCGTTGCCGTTCTTGCCGCCGATGGCTTTGAAACGATTGAATGCCTGACCATGGTCGATGTCATGCGTCGCGGCGGCGTGCGCGCCACGCTCGTCTCGATCATGCCCACGCGCGAGGTCGTAAGCTCGCTGCAGATTCCCGTAACCTGCGACGCACTCTTTGACGAGATTGACTTTGACGAGTATGACTGTGTCGTGCTGCCCGGCGGTCTGCCCGGCGCTACCAACCTGCGCGCCGACCAGCGCGTCTGCGACGTAGTCTGTGAGTTCGCCGCGACCAAGCATGTTGCCGCAATCTGCGCCGCCCCGTTTATCCTGGGCGAGCTTGACCTGCTCGAGGGACGCCACGCCACGTGCTTCCCCGGCTTTGAGAAGAGCTTCCCCGAGGGCGCCTATACCGGCGACAAGGTCACGCACGACGGCAACATCATCACCGCCAGCGGCATGGCTCAGTCGCTCCCCTTTGCGCTTGAGCTGCTGCGTACGCTCGCCGGCGACAAGGCTGTCGAGAAGGTTGCCGAGGGCATTCAGCTATGATTTTGGCTTCGCAATCACCGCGCCGCATCGAGTTGATGCGCGAAGCGGGCTACGACATCCGCGTCATTCCCGCTGACATCGACGAGACTCCTTTTGATGACGAGACCCCGCTTACGCTTGTCGAGCGCTTAGCACGCGCTAAGGCCGCCGCCATTGCCGCCGAGCACGCCGAGCCCAATGAGCTGACTATCGCGGCCGACACCATCGTCACCTTCGATGGCAAGCTTTTGGGCAAGCCGGCAAACGAGGACGAAGCCCGCACCATGCTCCATGAGCTCTCGGGGCGCACGCACCAGGTCGCAACCGGCGTCTGCATCGTTAGGGCCGGAGACGTCACAGCCCCGCACGCCGCCGAGAGCCTGTCGTTTGTCGATGTGACCGACGTGACGTTCTATGAGCTCACCGACGAGCAGATTGAGCGCTACGTCGCCTCAGGCGAGCCCATGGACAAAGCCGGCGCCTACGGCATCCAGGGCGTCGGCGGGCGCATGCTCGTGCATGATATTTCGGGCGACTTCTACAACGTGGTGGGCCTGCCCATCGCACGCGTCGCGCGCGCGATTCAAAAACTATCGTAATTGCATCTGGCGCTGGGTATCCTCCAGCGCCTACAATTTCGGCGTACCGTACGGATCCCGACCGGGCATAAGGCCCGGCGGAAAACCGATAGGAGTAAAACATGGATACACTGCTTGAGGCCATTGACGTTTGCGATGTTGATGGCTTTTGCTTTGGCAACTATACGGACGAGGAGGCCGGCACCGGTTGCACCGTAATCGTGGCACCCGAGGGCGCCACCGGCGGTGTTGACGTTCGCGGCGGTGCGCCGGCATCGCGCGAGACCGACCTGCTGCGTCCCGAGAACACCGTGGACAAGGTCCACGCCGTCTGCCTCTCGGGCGGATCGGCCTTTGGCCTCGAGGCCGCAAGCGGCGTCGCCCGCGAGCTCGAGAGCCGCGGCATCGGCCTTCCTGTCGGCCCCACGCAAGTGCCCATCGTGTGCTCTAGCTGCATCTTCGACCTCGCCTTTGGCGACCCCACCGTACGCCCCGACATTGAGGCTGGCATCTCCGCCGTGCGCGAGGCGCTCGACAACACCCCCACCGCGCTCGAGCAGGGCAATGTAGGTGCCGGCACCGGTGCCACCGTGGGTAAGCTTATGGGCCCCGCTACCTGCATGAAGGCCGGCCTTGGTGCTGCCGCCGTGGCACTCGGCCCCGTTAAGGTAGGTGCCGTGGTTTCGGTCAACGCCTGCGGCAACGTCGTCGACCCCTTCACCGGCGAGTGGGTTGCCGGCATGCGCGCCGCAGCCGATAGCGACCAGATCGTCGACATGGAGCTCGCAGCCTTTGCCGCCGCCGGCTCCATGCAAATGCCGCTCGACCGCACCAACACCACCATCAGCTGCATCGTCACCAACGTTGAGCTCACCAAGGCCCAGGCCACCAAGGTTTCCCAGATGGCCGCAGACGCCTATGCGCACGCCATCCGCCCCACGCACACCACCAACGACGGCGACACCATCTACACCCTCGCCAGCGGCAAGCTGGGAGCCCAGGCAAGCGCCGCCGTTCCCTTGGACCTGTTGGGCATGCTCGCCGTAAGGGCCCTACAGACCGCCATCGTAAACGGTGCCAAAACCGCCAAAACCTCCCACGGAATCCCGGGTGCCGCGAAGTAACCTTACTCGACCGGTTGCCCGGTGGGTCTTGGTTATGTTTGCTGCTCTACAGTCCTGGCTCGCACGAAGAGCACATTAAGTGCTCTTCGGCTCGTGCGGAACTCGCGACAAACATAACCAAGCTCCACCGGGCAACCTACTCAACAAGATCCCTTTCAGCCCAGGCCCCTGTGTACCGCGCGTCTAAGATCTTCGAATTCAGGCGGCCTGACAACCGATTCTTATAGCAGAGGCCCCTTGGCCTTTAGTTTGATACAAGTTCCGCACGAGCCGGAAAGCACTTAATGTGCTTTCCGTGCGAGCAGGACTGTTCGCAGTAGCAAACTAAAGGCCAAGGGGCCCAGTCAACCTATCAGCAGCGATTACTCAACAGTTAGTTGAATTTGAAGATCTTTGAGGCCAGATGGTATAGGCCGAGTGTGGTTTTGTCTCCGGCCCGTCCACGCAGGTTGGTAAAGAATCCGACCACGCCGTAGCGAGCGCGACGATACATGCGCTCGTCGTACTCCTTCAGGTCCTTCCACAGCGTCTTCAGACGCTCATCGGCACAATCTTCCTCGGAAAGCTTGGTGAGCACCGAGCAAATCGCCATCATCATGGTGAAGTAGCCCATCATGTACGAACGCAGACGCGAGGACTCAACGTCCTGGTACAGGTGGAACGATTCCATCATGATGCGAGTAACGCGGAACTGCTGACCCAGGCGCTTGACCATCGTGGCCTCATTGACGCTCTGGCCCTCGCGACCGATAAAGTAGCGATAGAGGTCGATGTCGGCGTAGTACATGGTCTTGCAGCGCGGCAGCGGCACGTATGCATAGATATTATCCACGTAGAACGTGTGTGCCGGCATAGGCAGATTGGACTCGCGCAGCACATCGGTGCGATAGCACAGGCTGTGCATAAGCAGGTTCTGATCGGGACGGAAGTGTCCAATCTGGTCCCAAGAGAAAATCTTTTTGCGCGGCAGGGCAAACTTGTAGCCAATAGCGGTATGCGTGCCCTCGTAAACCTTCTCGTACACGTAGTTCGAGATAAACAGGTCGACGCGCTGGTCGCGCTCCTCAAAGCCGCGCAGAATCGACAGCATGGTCGAAAGCGCCGCACCGTCGAGCCAGTCGTCCGAGTCAACGACCTTGTAGTAGGTGCCCTGCGCCTCGCGCAGGCCCGAGAGGACGGCGATACCGTGGCCGCCATTCTCCTGGTGCACCGCGCGGATGATTCCAGGATAACGAGCCTCCCACTCGTCGGCCTTGGCGGCCGTCTCGTCCTTGGAGCCGTCGTCCACCACGATAATCTCGATATCGGTGGCGTAATTGCTCCCCTCCAAGATGGAGGTGATGCAATGGTCCATGTCCTTGGCGGCGTTATACGAGGGAATACCGAATGTTATGACTTTATGCATGGCAGGCGATAATCTCATCCGAAAGATCGAGGGCGGAATTGGTCACGGCGTCCATATCGTAGTAACGATACTCGGCCAGACGACCCACCGGGTGGAAGTTCGTAAGGTTCTGGACGCGCTCAAGATAGCGCTCGTAGAGCTCACGGTTCTCGGGCTCAAGAATGGCGTAGTACGGCGTCTCACCCGAGCCGGGCGTATAGGCTTTGGAGTACTCCTTCATGATGGTGGTCTTGCCGGGCAAGACCTGACCGGTCATGTTCTTGAACTCGGTGATACGCGTGTAGTCCTCGCTCGTGGTGTAGTTGACGGTGCCCACAGGCTGGAACTGGTCCATATCGAGCGTCTCGAACTTCATATCGAGCGTGCGGTACGGCAGCGCGCCCAGGTCGAGGTTGAACAGCTCGTCGAGTGGACCGGTGTAGACGATCTCGCCACCATAGACCTTGCCGTCGATCTTGACGGTGGTCTCGTCGATTTCAAAGAGGTCACGGGCGTCCACGTCGCAGAATACGTCGATCAGATCGTGATCGAGCATATGCTCGAACAGCGCGGTATAGCCGTCCTGCGGCATGCCCTGGAAAGGAGCCTGCGGGAAGTAGCGATCGTCATCGCCCACAAAGACGGGAACGCGGCCGGTGATCGAGGGGTCGATCTGATCGGGCGTCTGGCCCCACTGCTTCATGGTGTAATGCAAAAAGACGTTCTCATAGACATAATCGGCGACCTCGGCAAGATCCGGGTCGTTCTTCTTGCGCAGCTCCATAATGGGCACCTTGACGTCCTTGCCAAAGGTCTCCACGAGCTTTTGGTACAGTTCCCCGCCGCGCTCATCGCCAAAGGCAAGCTTAAGGCTCGCATGGTTAAAGGGCACGGGCATAAGGGTACCGTTGATGTTTGCGAGCACCTTGTGCTGGTAGTCCGTCCACTTGGTAAAGCGCGACAGGAAGTTATGCACGCGCTCGTTAAAGGTATGGTAGATGTGCGGGCCATACTCGTGGACAAGGATTCCCGCCTCGTCAGTGCAGTCGAAGGCATTGCCCGCAATGTGGCTACGGCGCTCCAAAACGGCAACACGATAGCCGATGGTTTCGGCAAGACGGCGGGCGCAAACGGCACCGGCATAACCGGCGCCGACAACGATCATGTCGTACGCACCGGCATTAAAGCCTTCAGGCAGGCCTGAGGTAATCTGCATCGATACTCCTTGTCAAAAGCCACGTGCTTTTTAACTGGGCTTTTTCTCGAACATACGTCGAGACATATTTATCAGAGCGATTATAGCGCTAATGCGTCCTATAATGAGCTTGCCACACAAGGAAAGCTCAAGCACCGCGGCGTACATTATTGAAAGGTAAACCCGCTAGCAGCGGGTTTATTCGTGTACAGCCGGGCGCCTGGAGCTTAGCGAAACGCTTGTAAGGAGTAACATGAGCGATTTCCTAAACCGTATGAAGTCTGCCGCCAAGGCCGACCTTAAGACCATCGTCCTGCCCGAGGGCGAGGACCCGCGCACCATCGTCGCCGCCACCAAGATCATCGAGGAGGGCCTGGCAAAGATCGTCATCCTGGGCAACCCCGACGAGATCGACGTTCCCGGCGCTACCGTCATCGACCCGCGCAATGCCGAGAAGCACGAGGAGTACGCGCAGAAGTTTGCCGAGCTCCGCGCCAAGAAGGGTGTCACCATCGAGCAGGCTCGCGCCCAGGTGATGGACGCCACCTACTTTGGCACCATGATGGTCAAGATGGGCGATGCCGACGGCCTGGTCTCCGGCGCCTGCCACTCCACCGCCGACACCCTGCGCCCCGCGCTGCAGATCCTCAAGACCGCCCCGGGCACCAAGCTGGTCTCGGCCTTCTTCGTGATGTGCACCGACACTCCGCAGTTCGGTACTGACGGCACGCTGATTTTTGCCGACTGCGGCCTCAACATCAACCCGTCCTCCGACGAGCTCTCCGAGATCGCCATCGCCTCGGCCCACTCCTGGTCCACCTTCATGGGCAATGTTGAACCGCACGTGGCCATGCTCTCCTACTCCACCATGGGCTCCGCCGGTGGCGAGGTCGCCAAGAAGGTCCAGGAGGCTGTGAAGTTCTGCAAGGAGAAGGCTCCCGAGCTCGCCATCGACGGCGACCTGCAGCTCGATGCCGCTATCGTCCCCACCGTCGCCCAGCTCAAGGCTCCCGGCTCCTCCGTCGCCGGTAAGGCCAACGTGCTCGTGTTCCCCGACCTCGAGGCCGGCAACATCGGCTACAAGCTGGTCCAGCGCTTCGCTGGCGCTGACGCTTACGGCCCCATCCTGCAGGGCATCGCCAAGCCGGTCAACGACCTGTCGCGCGGCTGCTCTGCCGACGACATCGTGGGTGTCGTGGCCATCACCGCCGTCCAGGCTCAGATGGCTGAGTAGCGGACGTATCCCCTCGGGACCCTACAGGGTAAAGCTCTGAAAACGTCCTCGGACATGCATGAAACCCCCGCTGCGCACTTCGTGCGGCGGGGGTTTCATGCGTCCTGACGCTCCT
>CABUBH010000067.1 GCA_902489775.1 uncultured Collinsella sp. | reverse complement strand
AAATCCAAGGGTTATACCCTAAGAGCAAACCACCCCTTTTAGGGGTGGTTTTGATTTCACGTCACCTTGCTCGCTTAGGGTCGTTTTCGCTGACGCTGCCAAAACATCGGCGTTAACCTAGTCGTTTAAGAACGTCCGCAATGACTAGGGCTATTCCACGGTGCCGTAGACGGCGCCCCAGCCGTGGGCGGCCAAGGCGGAGTTGAGCTGGTCGCAAAGTGACTGGCGGTCGTAATAGCCGGGCGGTAGCAGGTTGACGATCTCCATGAGATCGGGCGCCAGGTCCAAGATTTCGGCCTGTACGATCAGATCCAGGCGGTCGATGGCGTGGCGGTCGTAAAACAATCCGTCGACCAGGCGCTGCAGGTCGCCGAATTCCTCGGCCTGGAACGATCCGTACTCCATAGTGCCTCCTTGGGCGCCCCACGCCGGCATGCGCGGCGATTCGTAATTCATTGCGATGGACTTAATCTATCACGGCTTCATAACGTTGCGACGGTGGCGGTCTATACTTAGACGAACTGCAACGTACCGCTTCGCGAAAGGTCGCATCCCATGCAGACGATCTACCAGAAGATGGAAACCACCGAACTCGATGCCGCCATCGAGGCGCTCAAAGCCGAGGTCTCCGAGGTCAAGGCCAAGGGCCTGGCGCTCGATATGGCCCGCGGCAAGCCATCGCCCGCCCAGGTGGACATCTCGCGCCCCATGCTCGATATCCTCAATGCCGATGCCGATCTGCACGACGGCAACGTCGACTGCTCCAACTACGGCTGCTTTGAGGGCATTCCCTCGGCACGCAAGCTAGCGGGGGAGTTCCTGGGTTGCCCCGCCGAGCAGACGCTCGTGCTGGGCTCGTCGAGCTTGCTGATCGAGCACGATATCGCCGGTATGTTCTGGCGTTGCGGCTCATGTGGTAGCGACCCTTGGGAGGCTTACGAGGCCGCGCACGACGGCAAGAAGGTCAAGTTCCTGTGCCCGGTTCCCGGCTACGATCGCCACTTTGGCATTACCGCCGACTTGGGTATCGAGAACGTTCCCGTCGCGATGACCGACAACGGCCCCGATATGGACGAGATCGAGCGCCTCGTTGCCGCCGACGATTCCATCAAGGGCATCTGGTGCGTGCCCAAGTATTCCAACCCCACGGGCATCACCTTTAGCGAGGACACCGCGCGTCGCCTGGTCGAGATGCCCACGGCCGCGCCCGATTTCCGCATCTTCTGGGACAACGCCTACTGCGTGCACGACCTGTACGACGAGACCGACGAGCTCGCCAACATCTTTGATCTTGCCCGCGCGGCGGGCACCGAGGACCGCGTGGTGGCCTTTGCCTCGACGTCCAAGATCACCTTCCCGGGTGCCGGTATCGGCTTTATCGGTGCGAGCCCCGCGGTTATCGCGGAGTTCTCCAAGCGCCTGAAGGCCGGCCTCATCAGTGCCGACAAGCTCAACCAGCTGCGTCACGTGCGCTTCCTTCCCACCATCGAGGCGGTCAAGGAGCACATGAAAAAGCATGCCGAGTTCCTGCGCCCGCGCTTTGAGGCCGTCGAGCGCAAGCTCACCGAGGGTCTGGGCGAGACGGGCTGCGCCACCTGGACGCACCCCCGCGGCGGCTACTTTGTAAGCTTCGATGGTCCCGAGGGCTCGGCCCAGAAGGTCGCCGCGCTCTGCGCCGACCTGGGCGTCAAGCTCACGCCGGCCGGTGCCACCTGGCCTTATGGCAAGGACCCGCGCGACACCAACATCCGCATCGCGCCGAGCTATCCCACGGTCGAGGACCTGGAGGCCGCGCTCGATGTGCTGGTGCTGGCCGTTAAGCTTGTCGCTGCCGAGCTTGCGCGTGCCGAGCGCGCCTAACGCGCGGCTTCCCGTACTATCCGCACTTTCGATACACAAAGGAGCGTATACATGGATTTGGGTATTTCCACCAACCCCACGCCAGAGCTCTACACCATTAAGGTAACCGGCGAGATCGATATCTCTAACGCCGATAGCCTGCGCAATGCCATCGACCTGGCGCTCGAGCAGCCCACTGAGGCCGTTGAGCTCGATTTTGCCCAGGTGAGCTACATCGATTCGACGGGCATTGGCGTGCTCGTGGGCGCCGCGCACCACGCGGTCGACCACGGCAAGCGCTTTAGCTGCACCAATGTGCAGCCCCCGGTGATGCGCGTGGTTCAGCTGTTGGGTGTCGACCAGGAGATTTCGATCACCGCTGCATAATCTTTGCCCCCAAAAGGGCATGCCGTTTGGCATATGTTTGTGATGCGCTCGGACGTTTTGGCGTCCGGGCGCTATACTTGACCGAATGAATAGACGAGTTCCGGCCGAATGGCGCGGTGCGGGCTCGACTCACATCGAGCCTTGGAGGTATGTGTGTTTGGTATTGGAGAGGGTGAGCTCGCGATCATCGTGGTCTTCGGCTTTTTGCTGTTTGGCCCGGATAAGCTCCCACAGATGGGCCGCACGATCGGCCGTGCCATCCGTCAGTTCCGCGAGACGCAGGAAAAGATGACGGCCGTTGTTCAGTCCGAGATTATCGATCCGGTGAGCGAGGCCGCTTCGGCACCGGTCAAGCCCAAGAAGACTGCCGTCGATGACGATTCCGATGCGGACGAGGATGCCGCCGAGACGGCAGCGCCCGCCAAGAAGGAGACCTTTGCCGAGCGCCGTGCCCGCCTTGCTGCCGAGAAGGCTGCGAGCGAGGGTGCCGCCGAGGGCGAGGGTGCTGCTGAGGAGTCCGAGGCCGAGGGCGCCGAGCCTGCCGCTGCCGCCGAGCCTGTCGTCGAGCCCGAGCCTGCTACAGAGCCGGAGCCCGAGCCCGAGCCGGCAGAACCCACGACGGCCGACCTCTATGCCCGTCGTCCCCGCAAGCGCAAGGCCGTCGTCGACCAGCTCGCCCGCGAGCTCGAGGACGAGGACGAAGCCGCTGCCGCCGACACCCCGAAGGGAGGCGATGAGTAATGCCTATCGGACCTGCGCGCATGCCGCTCTTCGATCACCTGGGCGAGCTCCGTCGCCGCCTGACCATCGTGGTCGTGTCGGTGTTTGCCGCCGCCATCGTGCTGTATTTCGCCACGCCCGTGGTACTCGACATCCTGGAAGACCCCATCCGCTCCTTTGTGCCGGACGGTAAGTTCTACATCACCACCACGCTCGGCGGCTTTGGCCTGCGCTTTTCGCTGGCCATCAAGATGGCCGTGGTCATGTGCACGCCCATGATCATCTGGCAGATTCTGGCATTTTTCCTGCCGGCACTTCGCCCCAACGAGCGCAAGTGGGTCGTGCCCACGGTGCTCGCCTCGACGGTGCTGTTCTTCCTGGGTGCCATCTTCTGCTACTTCATCATCATCCCGGCGGGCTTTGAGTGGCTCATCGGCGAGACCTCGGCCGTCGCTACGGCGTTGCCCGATCTGGAGAACTACGTCAACATGGAGCTGCTCTTTATGATCGGCTTTGGTGTGGCGTTTGAGCTGCCGCTCATCATCTTCTACCTGTCCGTCTTCCACATCGTGTCCTACGCGGCCTTCCGCAGCGCCTGGCGTTATGTATACGTTGGCCTGCTTGTGGGATCGGCTGTGATTACGCCCGACGGCTCGCCCGTTACGCTGGGCCTCATGTATGGCGCCCTGCTCTCGCTCTACGAGATTTCGCTCGCTATTGCCCGCGTGGTCATTACCGCGCGCGAGGGCAAGGAGGGCTTGTTTGTGAGCCGTCTGGACCTGTTCTCGGACGATGAGGACGACGAGGAGTAAATCGGTATGCACGAGGTTGGCATTGTCAACGGCATACTCGATACAGTGATTCGCGCGGCGCGTGGGGCGGGGGCCTCGCGCGCCGTTTTGGTAACGCTGCGTATCGGGGATATGACCGAAGTTGTGCGCGAGGCGCTTGACTTTGCGTGGGAGACATTTCGCGATGAGGACCCGCTCACGCGAGGCTGCGAGCTTGCCGTGGAGGAGGTCCATCCACAAAGCGAGTGTCTGGACTGCGGCGAGGTTTTCGACCACGATCGCTTCCACTGTCGCTGTCCCCAGTGTGGTGGTGCCAACGTGCACCTACTGCGCGGCCGCGAGCTCGATATCGCGAGTATCGAAATTGAAACCCCCGACGATTAGCCCGCTAGCCACCTGGGGACGGGGTATAAATGTTGGAAATTAAGGAGTGCCGAATATGGCCGAGAAAACGATTGATATCGCGTCGCCGATTCTGTCGCGCAATGAGCGCCTGGCAGATCAGCTGCGACAGCGATTTAAAGAGACAAACACCTATGTGATCAATGTGTTGTCGAGCCCCGGCTCGGGCAAGACTACCACGATCCTGGGCACCAACGAGCGTCTACGTGACAAGGCCGGCCTGCGCTGTGCCGTCATCGAGGGCGATATCGCCTCGGATGTCGACGCCATCACCATGAAGGAAGCCGGCATGCCCGCCATCCAGATCAACACGGGCGGCCTGTGCCATCTCGAGGGCAACATGATCATGGAGGCCGTTGACGCCTTCGACCAGGCTGTGGGTCTTCAAAACATCGACGTCATCTTTATCGAAAACGTGGGTAACCTGGTCTGCCCAGTCGACTTTGACCTGGGCGAAAACCTGTCCATCATGATTCTCTCGGTGCCCGAGGGCGACGACAAGCCCATCAAGTACCCGGGCATCTTCCAGCACGCCGGCGCGCAGCTGCTCAACAAGGTCGATGTGGCCCCGGCTTTCGATTTTGACATGGATAGGTATACTAAGACACTCGATGACCTCAATCCGCAGGCGCCGCGGTTTTCCGTCAGCGCGCGTAAGGGCGAGGGCATGGATGCCTGGTGCGATTGGCTCATCGGGCAGATTGAGCAAGCAAGGGCGTAAGTCGGCCGCCATACGGGCGGGCGTAGCCGCAGAGATACGAGATAGGAGCCTCTTTTGAAGCTCATCATCGCCGAGAAAAACGACGCCGCGCGTCAGATTGCCGAGCGTCTGTCCACGGGCAAGCCCAAAAAGGACAAGGTGTACAACACCGCCATCTACCGTTTTGAGTGGAAGGGCGAGGAGTGCGTGACGATCGGCCTTGCCGGTCACATCCTTGCGCCCGATTTTTGCGACAGCGTGCTGTTCGATAAAAAGCTGGGCTGGTATTCGGTCACCGAGGACGGTGAGATACTGCCGGCCGACATGCCCGATGGCCTGGCTCGTCCGCCCTACGACACCAAGCGTAAGCCGTTCCTTGCCGATGGCATTTCCATCAAGGGCTGGAAGCTCGAGAGCCTGCCTTACCTCACCTGGGCGCCCGTCATTAAGCTGCCGGCCGAGAAGGAGCTCATCCGCTCGCTCAAGAACCTTGCCAAGAAGTCCGACAGCGTCATTATCGCCACGGACTTCGACCGCGAGGGCGAACTGATCGGTTCGGACGCCCTCAACAAGGTGCGCGAGGTTGCGCCCGACTTGCCGGTCGCCCGCGCCCAGTATTCTTCGTTTACCAAGGCCGAGATTACGCAGGCCTTCGATAATCTTGTCTCGCTCGACCAGAATCTGGCCGACGCCGGCGAGAGCCGCCAGCACATCGACCTCATTTGGGGTGCGGTGCTCACGCGCTACCTGACGCTCGCCAAGTTCGGCGGCTTTGGCAACGTGCGCTCCGCCGGCCGCGTGCAGACGCCGACGCTCGCCCTGGTGGTCGAGCGCGAGCGCGAGCGCATGGCGTTTGTGCCCGAGGACTATTGGCAGATTCGCGGCATGGGTGCCGCGCAGGGCGCTGCCGAGGACGATCGCTTTAAGGTTGCCCACAAGACGGCACGTTTTACCGACAAAGATGCTGCCGAGACGGCGTACGGCCACGTCGACGGCGCTACGACGGCAACCGTCGCCGCGGTGACCAAGCGCTCCCGCAAGCAGCAGCCGCCCACGCCGTTTGCGACGACCTCGCTGCAGGCTGCCGCCGCGGCCGAGGGCATCTCGCCTGCGCGTACGATGCGCATCGCCGAGTCCCTCTACATGGCCGGTCTCATCAGCTACCCGCGTGTCGACAACACCGTGTACCCCGCGACGCTCGATCTGGGCGCCGTGGTGAGCGACCTGGCAAAGATCAACCCGGCGCTGGCGCCCGTGTGCAAAAAGGTGCTCGCCGGTCCCATGAAGCCCACGCGCGGCAAGGTCGAGACTACCGACCACCCGCCTATCTATCCCACGGGCGAGGGTGATCCGTCCACGCTCGACGGCGGCCAGCGCAAGCTTTACGACCTCATCGCCCGCCGCTTCCTGGCGACGCTCATGGGTCCTGCGACCATCGAGAACACCAAGCTCGAGCTCGACGTCAACGGCGAGCCGTTCGTGGCCTCGGGCGACGTGCTCGTGACCCCGGGCTTCCGCGAGGCGTACCCGTACGGCCTTAAGCGCGACGAGCAGATGCCGCCGCTGGAGCAGGGCGATACGGTCGACGTGTTCGACATTAAGCTCGAGGCCAAGCAGACCGAGCCGCCCGCGCGCTACAGCCAGGGCAAGCTCGTGCAGGAGATGGAGAAGCGCGGCCTGGGCACCAAGTCCACGCGCGCGAGCATCATCGAGCGCCTGTATGCCGTGCGCTATCTCAAAAATGATCCCGTTGAGCCGAGCCAGCTGGGCATCGCCATCATCGATGCGCTGTCACAGTTTGCCCCGCGCATCACGAGCCCCGATATGACCAGCGAGCTCGACGGCGACATGACCCGCGTGGAGCGCGGCGAGGACACCGAAGAGCATGTCGTGACGCACTCGCGTGCGCTGCTGGCCGGCGTGCTCGACGAGCTGCTCAAGCATACGCAGGAGCTCGGCGACGC
>CABUBH010000066.1 GCA_902489775.1 uncultured Collinsella sp. | reverse complement strand
CCGTGGTCTTGAGGTACTTGAGCAGGTTGCCGTAGGTGCGGCGGCCTTCGATGATGCCGCGCTCGAGCACGCCCAGGTCCTTCTGAAGCAAGATGATATCGGCGGATTCCTTGGCAATATCGACGGCCGAATCGACCGAGATGCCGCAATCGCTCGCACGCATGGCGGCGGCGTCGTTGATGCCGTCGCCCATAAAGCCCACGGTGTGGCCGAGCATCTCGCGCATGACACGTACCAGGCGCGCCTTCTGCAGCGGCGAGAGCTTGGCGAAGAGGTGGGTTTTCTCGGCGCGCTTGGCAAGTTCGGCGTCATCGAGCGCATCGATCTCGGAGCCGAGCAAGACGTTGCTCGCATCGATACCAATCTGCTCGCAGACGGTGGCGGCGACGCGGTCGTTGTCGCCGGTTAGGACCTTGACCGCCACGCCCTTGGCCTCGAGGGTGGCGACGGCGCCCGCGGCACTTGCTTTGGGCGGATCGAGGAAGGCCAAAAAGCCCATCAGCACCATGTCGCACTCGTCGGCGATGCCAAACTCGCCCACGCAGCGCGGATTGGTCTTCTGCGCCACGGCAATTACGCGTAGGCCCTCGGCGTTAAGTCCGGCGATCTGCTTGCGAATCTGGGCGAGCTTCTCGTCGGTGAGCGGCTGAGCGATGCCATCGATCTCGACAAAGGAGCAGATCTCGAGCATTTCCTCGGCAGCGCCCTTGGTAACCATCTGGGTTTTGCCTTGGGCGTCGGCGACAACTACGCTCAGGCGACGGCGCGAGAAATCGAAGGGAACCTCGTCGACCTTGGTGTAGCGGTCGCGCAGGCTCTGGCCCAGCATGGAATCGGGTGCGACGGTCGAGGGCGTCACATCGGCACGGTCGATTACGGCCAGGTCGATAAGATTTTTGAGGCCGGTCTGGAAGAAGCTGTTCAAAAACGCATGGCGCAGCACGCGCGCGTCCTCGTTGCCATCGGTGTTGAGGTAGCGCTCGAGCACGATGCGGTCTTCGGTGAGGGTGCCGGTCTTGTCGCAGCACAGGACGTCCATCGCTCCGAGGTTTTGAATCGCCGGCAGCTCCTTGACGATAACCTGGCGACGGGCGAGGTCCTTGGCGCCCTGCGACAGGCTCGTGGTCACGATGACGGGAAGCATCTGCGGCGTGATGCCCACGGCCACGCTCGTGGCGAACAGCAGCGCGTCGATGACGTTGCCCTTGGTGGCGGCGTTGATGGCAAAGACGGCCGGCGCCATAACGAGCATCAGGCGCACCAGCAGCATGGAGACGCTCGAGACGCCGCGGTCAAACGCGCTCTTTTCGCCGCGCCCGTTGAGCATCTTGGCGATGCCGCCCAGGTAGGTGTCCGAGCCGGTGGCAACGACAAGCGCCATGGCGGCGCCGTTTTGCACGGAGGTGCCGGTAAAGACGATGTTCTTGCAGGCAGAGAGTGGCAGTGCGGAGCCGTCGGCGCCCTCGACGACGGTGACGGCGGTGGTCTTCTCGACGGCCTCGCTCTCGCCGGTGAGTGCGGACTCGATCACAAACAGGTCGCGCGCGGTGATGATGCGGGCATCTGCCGGCACCATATCGCCGGCAGAGAGACGGATTACATCGCCGGGGACGAGCTCGTCGAAGGGGATCTCGATGCGCTCGCCGTCGCGCAGGGCGGTGCAAGTGTTGGAGACCAGGTCCTTGAGGGCCTCGGCCGCATTGCCGCTGCGGGCTTCCTGGATAAACTTCATGCCGCCCGATACCAGCAGCATGGTGCCGATGACGATGACCGTGGAGGGGTCGCGCTGCGGTTCGGGCACGGCGAGCACGTCGATGTAGAGCGAGACCAGTGCGAGCGCGGCGAGGATGCCGGCGAAGGGATCGATGAACGCGTCGGCGATGCGGCGGGCGAGCGTTTTGGTCGTTGCCTCGATGGTGTTGGGGCCGACGGCGTTCAGGCGCTCAGTTGCCTGCTCGACGGTGAGGCCGTTTGCCGTGGCGTCAAGCAGTACGAGGGCGTCCTCGGCACTATGGGTGGCGGCGAATATGGTGTTCTTGGACAGGCCGGTATGAGCGGCAGGGCGCGCCGTGCGGCGGCGCTTGGAGATGGCTTCGAGTACCGTGACGGTTTTGAGCATCAGCATAGGGTCCTCCTTGTTGAGGGGAGTTAGCGTACGTGTCGTATTTGCTTCAAAAAACCTAGATGTCGCTCACGTCAAGCTCTTGAGCCCACAAAGGGTGCAGCGCGCCTTTGCGGTGGTTTTGGCGATCTGCCGGTGGCGTTTATGCGTGTGCGGAGTCCTCGCGGCGTGCCGAGGGCGACATGCAGGTTTTTCGACTAGGACTGCCTTCCATGGCACACCTCCTAAAGGCTGAGCGCAGCGCGCTTTGGGTATCTCGTACCCCTTTTTAATCCGCCCGTATTCTTGATGAGGGGGTTTGACATGTCAACCCCATTGTTCGGAAAACCATTCCCCCTGACAAAGCCTTTACAGAATGCCGTGGCCCCAAAGCGCGCCCGCATCGACGCTTCGCCTGCGCTAAACTGGAAGGCACGTACGCGATTACGAGAGGAGCCCGCATGGAGGCTTACAAGCAAGAGTTCATCAAGTTTATGGTCGAGTCCGACGTCCTTAAGTTCGGCAGCTTTACGCTCAAGAGCGGCCGTCAGTCCCCGTTCTTTATGAACGCCGGCGCTTACGTGACGGGCTATCAGCTCAAGAAGCTGGGCGAGTATTACGCCCAGGCCATCCACGATAACTTTGGCGACGACTTTGATGTGCTGTTTGGACCGGCCTACAAGGGTATTCCGCTGGCCGTCGTGACCGCCATTGCCTACCACGAGCTGTACGGCAAGGAGGTCAAGTACTGCTGCGACCGCAAGGAGGCCAAGGACCACGGTGCCGATAAGGGCAACCTGCTGGGTTATGAGCCCAAGGACGGCGACCGTGTGGTCATGGTCGAGGACGTTACCACCAGCGGCAAGTCCATCGACGAGACCTATCCCAAGGTCAAGGCTGCTGCCGATGTCGAGATCAAGGGCCTGATCGTGTCCCTCAACCGCATGGAGGTCGGCAAGGGCGGTGTGACCACCGCGCAGAAGGAGATCGAGGCCA
The DNA here is from genome assembly GCA_902489775.1 of uncultured Collinsella sp. Classification (GTDB taxonomy): domain Bacteria; phylum Actinomycetota; class Coriobacteriia; order Coriobacteriales; family Coriobacteriaceae; genus Collinsella. The sequence goes on along the minus strand of CABUBH010000066.1, from coordinate 3,713 downwards.
AGTACGGTTTCCCCGTCGCGAGCATCGTCTCCATGGCTGAGGTCGTCGAGACCCTCTACAACCACGAGATCGACGGCAAGGTTGTCATCGACGACGAGCTCAAGACCGCCATCGACGCCTACTACGAGCAGTACGGAGCTCAGGAGTAGTTACGGCGTTTTACCAAACGCCGTAACCGGTCGACGCTGCGCGCCGCCCAGAGCGACAATTTGTCATTCAAAAGGCGAGGCATGACCAGAAGGTCAATGCCTCGCCTTTTTCATGCCAACTTGTTCGCTCTGGACGTCGCTCGCTGTCCGTCCTCTACTTGCGGCGTTGTTTTGCTCCGAATTGGTGGGCATTGGGGACGTTCTTAGAGTAGTCATTGGGGACGTTCTTAAATTACTAGTCAGAAATGAGCGTGGATAATCTCCCGGTTTTGGCCTGTGTGCGGGCTCAAAGTGGGAGATTATCCGCGCTCGCTTTAATTTGCTTGGGCTGCGATGCCTATCTAATCGGCTCGGCGTCTTCCCTGAGAATCGAAAGATACTCTTCATACCCGTACTGCCGGTATCTCTGTCTTGACTCGTCGAGCGGACGGAGGATACCCAATTCTTCAAATGATTTGACGAGCGCGCTCGCGGTACTCCTGCCGATATCGAGTTGGGCAGCGATGAATGCGGTGTCGACGATGGGGTGCTCTTCAAGAATGCCCAACAGCCTTTGCCCGTTTGCAGCAGTCCTTCCGAGATTTTCGGTAATGGTTGCTGTGGAACGGTTATGGAGGTCAACAAGGTTTTTTAAAGACCCTACCGAGTCCTTCGCACTTTCGAGAAGACTGTTGCAGAAAAACTCTATCCATTCCTCGTAAGTGCCTCTCTCCCTTACGGATGTGAGTTGCCGGTAGTACTCGCTTCGATTTTTCTTGAACTGGAACGATGGATAGAACAAGCAAGAATGAAGAACGCCATCATTGATGAGCATAAGTGTAATGAGAAGCCTGCCCAGGCGACCGTTTCCGTCTAGGAATGGATGGGCAGTTTCAAATTGGTAATGGACGAGCGCCGCCCGCACAATCGGATCCATTTCGACTTGAGGCTCATTGATAAAGCGTTCGAGGTCCTGGAGCGTGTTACTCAAATCTTCAATGTTTGGAGGGACAAACGATGCGGTTGCAATGGTGCAGCCTGAGGGGCCAATCCAGTTTTGTGAGGAGCGCAGCTCGCCTGGATTCTTCTCCGTTCCGCGCACTCCGTCCAGCAGGACCGCATGAACTTGCCTAAGAAGTCTCGTGCACAAGGGCATCTTTTTGAGCAGTTCTACGCCGCGGTCGACAGCACGGACGTAATTCACGACGTCTGCGACATCTTTATGATGGAGTTGTGTTTGCGATGGACTAAGTAGGTCGTCAAACGTGCACTGGGTTCCCTCAATTTGCGAAGAAAGGAGTGCTTCTTTGCGCACGTACATTGTCAGATACATGTCGGCGTTGGGAACAAAGTAGAGCATGCCTTCAAGCTCTCCAAGCTTTCGTGAGCATGCGGAAAGCGTGCGATAGGTTTCCTCGGTGAGGTTTAGCTGCCTCAATGATTGCAAGGGCGTTGGAAAAAACGAATAGTAAGCCAATTTCCCCGATAGATTATTGCGGAGCGTTCCCTGGCCGTTCTCCTCGATTTGCATCGCGCCCTCCATATCTTTAGTGCCGGAAACTCGTTATTAGGCTAATCATATCAATTCTAATAACGAGTTTAAGGATTAAATAGTTATTAGAATTGATGTAAACAATCTAATGATGAGAAGTCGTTATTACTTGACCATGGAGCTCGGCTTGGTACAAGGGGGTCATCCAAAATGAACGTGGATAATCTCCCGTTTTTGGCTCGGTGACGGCCTCAAAGTCAAAGTGGGAGATTATCCACGCTCGTTAGTTAAGCGTCCGAAAATCCACACTCGCCAAACCTACCAAAAAGGGACGGTTTTATTTTGGCGCGTTTCGGTCGGTATCAGGAAGTGTCAGGGACGGGGCGGCGGCAGGACTCGAGAGCGAAAAGAAGTATCGGGTTTGGCGCGCCCGCTTCTGCCCGTCCCGCGCGTGGGCGATACTCGGCTTATCGAACCGCGATGCAAAGGAGATGCTCATCCCACGAGCACTACCGAGAAGGGCTCGCGATTCGAGTCCCCACCTTAGTATTCGAACCATTTGGCACTATAATCACCATTAGGCATGCGCAAAACGTTGCGCTTAATCAAGAGGAGAAAACGTATGGGTCTGTTTGACATGTTTAAGAAGAAGGCTGAGCCCGCGGCTGCCGCTGCTCCGGCCTCCATCTCTGCTTCTGCCGGCGCCGACGTGCTGTGCTCGCCCGTCAAGGGCAAGGTCATCAAGATGGCCGACGTGCCCGATCCCGTCTTTGGTGGCGAGGTTCTGGGCAAGGGCTGCGCCGTGTGGCCCGAGGACGACCTGGTCTACGCTCCCTGCGACGGCAAGGTGACCGTCACCATGGGTCACGCCGTGGGTCTGCAGTCCGATAGCGGCATCGAGGTTCTGGTGCACGTTGGCGTCGATACCGTCAACATGAACGGCGATGGCTTCGAGGGCTTCGTCAAGGCCGACGACGTTGTGAAGGCCGGCCAGCCCATACTCAAGATCGACCGCGCCAAGATCGCCGCTGCTGGTTATAAGGACTGCGTCGTGGTGGCCGTGTCCAACACCGCCGAGTTTGCCGATGTCGAGCTTACCGTCGAGGCTGAGTCCGCCGTCGCCGCCGGTGACGCCATCGTTAAGGTCGTCCGCAAGTAAACTGCGGCATCCAAAGGATGTGCAAGGGTGGTCGGGTTTTCCGGCCACCTTTTTTATTGCATCGCGGGGAAGCGTTTTATTGTACGTTGGGCGGGCTTGCAAACCGTTCGGACGCTAAAACGAACCGACCGCGCCTTCGCGTTGCCGAGGGTGTTCATAAGTGGATAGTATGGGCTTACTTATTACAACGTGTGCCGCGTCCGGGAAGCGCGGTGCCGCTCATTGGGAGGAACAACATGAAAAAGAAGCTGCTGCTTGCGCCCCTCATGGCCGTCTTGGTTGCATGCGTGGTCGTGCTTTCCGGCTGTGGAGGTCCTTCGGTTGAGGAGCTCATCACCGAGGATCTTACGACGCAGTTTGACGAGGTCAAGAACGGTGGCGACGACTTCCTCTCTGGTCTGGAGGAGGCTTCGGGCGACGAGTTCGAGCAGCTGGGTATCGATCCCAAGGAGTATGCCAAGACCTATCTCGAGGGCTTTGACTACAAGATCGGCGACGTGACGGTCGACGAGGACAAGGGTGTCGCGACCGCCGAGGTCTCCATCACCTGCAAGTCCATGAACAAGATCGTCGAGGACTTCTCCACCCAGTATCAGGAGAAGGTCGCCGCGCTTGATACGGTTCCTTCCGATGACGAGCTGTACAAGATGGCCGGTCAGGTTATGGTCGATGTGACCAAGGCCACCGAGCCCAGGAAGACCACGGTTATCTTCAAGTACACCTGCAACGACGATGGCGAGTGGTCTGCCGACGACTCCGTCAACTCCGAGATGATGGATGCAATGCTGAACTAGGGGGTTACGCGGTAGTTCGTTACGGCGTTTTACCAAACGCCGTAACTGCTCGACGCTGCAAGCCCGCCAGAGCGGCAATCTGCCTTTCAACTTCGGCGGCATGACCAGAAGGTCAATGCCGCCTCGTTTCAAGGCACCTT
>CABUBH010000065.1 GCA_902489775.1 uncultured Collinsella sp. | reverse complement strand
ATCGCGAGTTCCGCACGCAAAGAAGGCCACTTAATGTGGCCTTCGTCTTGCGCAGGACTGTAGAGCAGGAAACCTTATATCCGGCCCCTCCGTCCGGGGACCGCGCCGTACCAGCTACAGCGTCATGTTTGGATCGGCGTCGACGTCGAACGGCGAGATTTCACCTCGGTCGAATTTACGGCGAGCGACCTCCGCAATCATGGCTGCGTTATCGGTACAGGCAGACAAGGGCGGCACCGTTACGCGAATCCCCTGACGCCCAAGCTTCTTGATCATCATCTCGCGCAGATGCGGGTTGGCCGAGACGCCGCCACCGATGCAGTATTCCTTGCATCCGGTAGCGTGCAATGCGTTTTTGGCCTTCTTGTACTGCACGTCAAAGACAGCTGCCTCAAACGAAGCTGCCAGATCGGGAAGGTGAATCGTGCGCCCGGCCTTGGTCTCCTGTTCAATGTAGAGCGTCACAGCGGTTTTAAGGCCCGAAAGCGAGAAGCGATAGTCTCCTCTGCTGTTAAGCGCACGGGGGAAATCGATCGCCTTGGGGTTGCCCGTCTCGGCCAGCTTGGAAATGATGGGGCCACCGGGATAGCCCAGACCCAATGCCTTGGCTACCTTGTCGAAGGCCTCGCCCACAGCGTCGTCGAGCGTCTCACCGAGCACCTCGTAGTCGCCCCACGCCTTCACGTGCACGAGCATGGTGTGCCCGCCCGAGACAAGCGTGAAGATGAACGGCGGCTTGAGGTCGGGCTGCGCCAGCAAGTTGGCAAACAGATGACCCTCAAGATGGTTGACGCACACGAGCGGCTTGCCAGCAGCGTAGGCAAAGCCCTTGGCGAAGGCGACGCCAACCACGAGCGCGCCCACCAGGCCCGGACCCTGTGTCACGCCCACGGCGGCAAGCTCGCTGGGGGCAATGGCTCCATCCTCAAGACCAAGCGATGCTGCGGCATCCTCGAGCGCCGCATCCACGACACTCACAATCACCTCGACGTGTTTGCGCGAGGCGATCTCGGGCACCACGCCGCCAAAGCGGGCGTGAAAATCAATCTGCGTCGACACCTGGTTGGCCAGCATATTGCCATCCGCATCGATAATCGCCACGGCCGTCTCGTCGCAGGAGCTCTCGATAGCGAGCACTAGGCGGCGGCGCTCAATTTCGGCACGCTCCCCCTCGGAGCGCCCAGGCGCAGGCAGCGGCCACACGCGCTGCTCTGCCGCCGTCGGCTCGGGCGAAGCATTGTCGACCGGAAGCACCAGGGGCAGCGGGGCCGTCATGACGATGGCGTCCTTGCCGGCACCATAGTAGCCGCGGCGACGGCCAGCCTCGGTAAAGCCCAGAGCGTTATAGAGCGCAATCGCTCCCTCGTTGCCGTCCTCGACCTCGAGCGAAGCCGTGGTGCAGCCGAGCATCTGGGCATCATAGCTCACATGCGACAGCAGCTTGCGGGCAATGCCCTCACGGCGATGTGCCGGGTCGACGGCGACATCCAGAATCTGCACATCACCGTCCACGACCATACCGCCGGCAAGGCCCAGTAGCTTGCCGTCGTCGTGTGCCACCCACCAACTACGCGGCGCAGCGACGTCCTCGCCCAGTTCGGACAGGAACATGCCCGGCGTCCACGCCTCGTGTCCGGCACCTTCAAAGCAGGCAGCCTCCAGCGCGCTCGCGCCCTCGGCATCCGCCGCGCCCATGGGACGGAACTGCAGATGACGACCGGCGAGCTCATCGGCAACGCCCGTAATTCCGCTCTGCGCACTCTCGGCAAGACCAAGACGCTTGCGCTCGTTTTCCTCGGCATCCGAAAGGCGCGTGTAAATCGGCAGGACGCGGGCCGGATCGCCGTCACCCGCAGCGTGCGCGAGCAGCAAGCCCTCGCCCGAAGGCCACCACAGGTCGCGCTCCACGCAGCGGGCGGTCTCGTCCTCACCCAGCAGCTTGCCATAGCGCACGAGACCGTCACCGGTCAGCTGAACCTGGTCCCAGTCCGCTGCTCGGCGCCACTCATCGAGCGCCACGGCGGCCTTGACCACGTGTTCGCGCTCAAATTGACGCTCGGGACCCTCATCAACCAGCATATACAGCGCCGGATATACCTCACCGCGCATAGCATCGGCCAAGATACCAAGCTTGCCGCGCACGCCAGCCTTCCACGCCGTCCAAGCGCAAGCGTCGAGCGTCGACACGCCCAGCAGCGGAACATTGGCACCACGCGCGAGGCCCTTGGCAGTGGAGATGCCGATGCGCACACCCGTAAAGGACCCCGGGCCGCGACCGACCACATAGCAACCAACATCGCTGCGATCCAGACCGGCTTGAGCCAGCACGCCATCAACGGTATTCACGAGCTCAACGTTGGCGTGACGGCGACACATGTGGTCGCCACTCACGAGCTTCGTCTCGCCCGTCTGCCCATCAATCCAGCTTGCCGCGCAGGCAAGCATGTCGGTCGAGGTATCGAGCGCCACCACCAGCGCGTTGTCGTTATGCAAGCTCATCTTGTACAGCCTTATCAATCAAATGGGAAAGCTCCATTGCGCGGTCACCGTGCGCCTCAAGCGTTATCGTTCGCACATCGCTGTCGCCCTCATCACGCTTGAGCGTCACCGAAAGATACTCATCCGTCAGCTCGTCCTGGAATTGTTCGCCCCATTCCAGCAGGCAAGCACCCTCATAGCCCAGCACATCGAAAATGCCCGTATCCTCGAGCTCGTAGGCATGCTCCAGGCGGTATAGATCAAAGTGAAACAGCGGAATACGACCTTGATCGTGAACGGCCATGAGCGCAAACGTAGGACTCGTAACCATATGCCCATCGCCCAGCCCGCGCGAGACGCCCTTGGTAAAGTGAGTTTTGCCCACTCCCAGGCCACCGGTCAGGATGAGCACATCGCCGTCCTCAAGGCACGGTGCAATTAGCTCGCCAAAGTACTCCGTATCGGCAGCGCAAGTCGTTTTGTAAGTACCTACCCCCAGGCGCTCCAGGGACATATATGCTCCTTATTATTCCGAGGCGTCCTCTGGTGCGGGATGTCGCTCCAGATAATCGCCCAGCATCTTAAAGTCTTCCTCCAGCAGCTCCTGCCACGCCGGATTGCGCAGCGCTGCTGCCGGATGAAAAGTGGGCATTACTACAAAATGCCCCATCTGGTGGAACCTGCCGCGCAGCTTAGTAATGCCAATCTCGGTCTTAAGCACAAAGTGCGTCGCGGGGTTGCCGAGCGTCACGATAATATCGGGCCAGATGCTTCGAATCTGCTCACGCAAAAACGGCGAGCAAGCCAGCACTTCCTCGGGACGCGGATTGCGGTTTCCCGGCGGGCGGCACTTAAGCACGTTGGCAATGTAGACGTCTTCGCGTTTGAGCCCCGCCAGCGACAAAATGCCGTTGAGATCCTCGCCTGCCGCCCCCACAAAGGGCTCGCCCTGCAAATCCTCGTTGCGACCCGGCGCCTCACCAATAAACATCACGCGAGCGCGGGGGTTTCCCACGCCAAACACGATATTGTGACGCGACTGGTAGAGCTGGCAGAGGTGACAATCGCCCAGAACGGCCTCAATTTCCTCGAGTGCGACCTCACGTGGTGCCTGATGGGTATGGCCGGGGATGTGCATGACGCCCATAGCGGCTCCTACACGTAGACCTTGTCGAGACGCATGCCAAAGCCGCAGGCGACCTCGTAGTTAATCGTACCGCGTAGGCGCGCCATCTCGTCCATAGTGATCTCGGCATCGCCATCGCGGCCGACAATAATCATCTCATCACCATGTTCGGCCTCGGGAATCTCGTGTGCCGGGTTGGACTGAATGGCGACCATAAACTGGTCCATGCAGATATTGCCAACCTGATGCACGCGCTCGCCGCGATACAGCACATCCATACGATTGGAAAGCGTACGCGATAGGCCATCGGCATAACCGATCGGCAGCGTGCAGATCTGAACGCGCGTACGCGGTACGCGGTAGGTAAAACCGTAGCCCACGCCCTCACCCATCGCAGGGTGTGCCACGCGCGTCACACGTGCATGGACGCTCATAACGGGATCAAGCTGCATCACGCGGCCACTCAGCTCGCACGGCTGCATGCCATACAAGCCAATGCCGGCGCGGATCATATCAAAATGCATCGAGGGGTCGAGCATCGAGGACGGCGTGTTGGCGCAGTGCACGATACCGCACTCAAAACCCGCATCCTTAATGGCCTGAACGGCCTCGGTAAAGCGCTGACACTGCAGCTTGTAGTCCCAGCCCGAAGGTTCATCGGCCGTGGCGAAGTGCGTAAATACGCCGTCGCACTGAATACCGCGATGGAAATTTATACCGCGGACAAAGTCGAGCACCTGCGTGTAATGTACGCCGATGCGGTTCATGCCCGTCTCGATGGCTAGATGGTACTTACCCACCTTGTCTGCCGCGACAGCGCACTCGCCATAGGCAAGGGCGAAATCGGACGTATAGACCGAAGGCATGATATCGAACTCGAGCAACGTCGGAATGGCCTCGATAGGCGGCTCGCTTAGGATGAGGATGGGTTTCGTGATCCCGCCCTGTCGGAGCTCAACGCCTTCACTAACCGTCGCCACGGCAAACATGTCGGCACCGGCCGAATACATGATTTTGGCGCACTCGACGGCACCATGGCCATAGGCATCGGCCTTGACCACGCAGCACAGGCGCTGACGTGGATTCAGCAAGTTCTTATAGGCCCTCGTGTTGCGACGGAGCGCCCCGCGGTCGATCTCGACCCAGGACCAGCGCGTCAAATCGGCTTTATTCATGATTAGTCATCCGACCCTTCGTCCATGATTCCCAGATCTTCGAGCGCATCCTTTGCCGCCAGTTCCATGGCAGGACCGATCAAGTCGATAAGATCGGTCGCGATGACGCTCTTCTCACCATACTCCGTCGCCGCAGCAAAACCGGCGTAGCTGTGAAGTGCGACGGCGTACGAATACAGCAACTCCCAACGATCCATCTCGTCGCGCATGGTGGCAAGCGTGCCGGCCAAAATACCCGCGAGAACATCACCCGAACCGGCAGTTGCCAGAGAAGCCGGACCCGAGAGCGGCAGCAGCACACGCTCAACGCCACAGATAGCCGTCGTCGGCCCCTTGGCAATGACCACCAGATTGTCGGAGCCTGCAGCCCAGACAACCTTCTGCGCGGCCGCAATCGCGGTACCAAGGTCGTTCACCTCGTCGCCGGCAACCAGACGCGAAAGCTCACGATAGTGCGGCGTCATAACCAACGGCTGCTCGCGACGATACATCTCGGGATTACTATCAATACCGTCAATGGCAATCTTAGAGAGGCAGTTGAGCGCATCGGCGTCCAAGATGAGCGGCACGTCAAGCTCAAGCAAGCCCGAGACCACCTGCATAGCGCCAGCAGACGTCGTCATACCGGGGCCGCACAGCACGCAGCTGTACTTCTTTGCAATCTCGCACACCGTCATGCGCGCAGCGGCACCAAAGGAACCGCGGGAATCGGACGGAATGGCAAAGACGGGAATCGAAGGAAGTGCCATACGAATAAGGTTGGCGCAGGCATCAGGCGTTGCGACCGCCACATAGCCGGCACCAGCACGGGCAGCAGACTTGGCTGCCATAATGGCGGCACCAGGGTACTGCGCAGAGCCGGCGACAATAAGCACGGAGCCACGAGAATACTTATCGATATTCGTTGGCAGCGGAGCGAAGTAATCGACCAAATCGCCAGGCTCGACAATCTCGGCCGCATGGTCCACATCATCGATAACCTCGTCAAGACGATCGTAAAGATTGCCGCAGACCAAATCGCCAGCGTACTCAGGACCATCAGCGCTATACAAACCGATCTTGGGGGCAATCATCGTTACCGTACGCTCGGCACGAATGCAATCGTCATCAACCACGCCAGTCTCGGCATTCAGGCCCGAGGGGACATCAATGGACACGACGCAATCGGCGCATTCGTTGACCGTAGGGATCCAAATGGAGAACGGCGCACGCAGATTCCCGTGGAAACCGGTGCCAAAAATAGCGTCGACAACGACATCGGCCTTATCAATCAGCACTTCGAGCTCGTCACGCGAGGGACCGACGCAAACGTGCACGTCACGGCCGGCAGTACGACGAGCAACGTGGCGAGCCAGAGCGGCGGGGATCTCATCGGGCTCAACTGGAGAGACGATATCCACGTCCACACCCTTATGGCTCAGGATATCGGCAGCGACCCAACCGTCGCCGCCATTATTGCCAAAACCGACCAGAACGAGGACTCGATCGGGATTAAGCTTTAAGATCTCATTGGCGGCAAATTCGCCTGCCAACTCCATAAGCTCGGCCTTCGAAGTTCCTTCGCGTTCGATAATATCCTCGAGACGAACGACTTCCTCGGTACTTAAAACCGGTTTCATCTATGCTCCTAGCGTATCTTGCGAAGCATCGCCCAGGTGCTCCGACAAAGCTGAATTCTGCAGCTGCTCAAGCTCATCCAAAACAGAACGAGCCTCTTTGAATGTCTGCGCGACACGCTCCTTGGTGCTCACTTTCTCCTCTTTAGGCTTTGGCCGAGCATCTTCGGTAATCGCGATGGCGTTCGCAACGGCCAAGTCTCCAGTAAGCGTAATGGAAAGAGCAACCTCAACAACACCCAGCTCTTGAGCAATCTCAAGCGCACGACCAGAAAGCAATGCTTTCGGTTTTCCGAGCTTATCGCGCGTAACCGAAACATCCTTGCGGCCAACACCTTGACTGAATCCCGTTCCAAGAGCCTTTAGCACCGCCTCGCGCGAAGCAAAGCGGCTGGCATAGTGAGCGGCAGGACGCGAAGAGGCGTCGCAATACGTGCACTCTTCTTCGGTAAACACACGCCGAGCAAACGACGGCGTCTTTTCAAGAATTGATTTCATGCGGGAAATCTCGACGATATCAACGCCGATACCAGCTTCAGCCATGTTCACCTCCATATTGCACAGACTCAGTTATTGTAGCCCGTTCACAGAAGATGCGACAAACGAGGGTCATAAAACACAGCGACTATGTGAGACAGAAGCCCACAAACACAAAAAAGGGGGAGGCCGCGAGGCCTCCCCCTTCTTCATTCTCATGTACGGCTCGGTGCCGTCCACCGGTCAGCGGCGCCCTGGCCTCCCACGGGCTGACCC
>CABUBH010000064.1 GCA_902489775.1 uncultured Collinsella sp. | reverse complement strand
CACCGTGCCGAGTGCGATGCGACACGCGCCGTAGCCGGCCAGCTCATCGATGCGCGCAAGCGAGCGAACGCCGCCGCCCACGTCCACGGACAGGCCGTCGACGTCGCAGATGGCCTCGATCGCCGCCGAGTTGGCAGCGCATGCGCCCTCGTCCTCGCCAAAGGCAGCGGACAGGTCGACGACGTGTACCCAGCTCGCGCCCTGCTCGGCAAAGGAGCGGGCGACGGCCACGGGGTCGTCGGAATATACCTTGCAGCGGCTGCGGTCACCGCGCTCCAGGCGCACGACCTTACCGCCGATCAAATCGATTGCGGGAAACAGAATCATCGGCCGGCCCCCTCGACGATGCTCACGAAGTTCTTAAGGATGCGCTGCCCCAACGCCGAAGATTTCTCGGGATGGAACTGGCAGCCCCACACGTTGCCATGGCGCACGATGCACGGGAAACTCCGTGTATAGTGCGTGCGCGCCAGCACATCGGCGGCATCAGCGTCGTCTGCCACCGCGTAGCTGTGGGTGAAGTACATATTGGCGCCCTCGGCAAAACCGGCAAGCAGTGGATCGGCCGCACCGGCGGGCGTCATGTGCACCTGGTCCCACCCCACGTGCGGCACCTTCAGACGGCTCGACTCCAGGCGCGTACACGAACCGCGCATAATGCCCAGGCCATCGACCCAGGGGCCACCGGCCTGCTCGGGGGTGTTGCCGTCGGCGACCACGCCCTCGTCCGCCGGCACCCCCTCGTTGCCGCGCTTAAAAAACAGCTGAAGGCCCAGGCAGATGCCGAGCAGCGGAGTTCCAGCGGCAACGGCGTCGAGCACCGCGTCCGCCTCGCCGCTCTGGCGCATAAAAGTGATCGCGTCATAGAACGCACCCACGCCCGGGATGACCAGGCCGTCGGCGTTGCGGATCTGCTCCGGATCGTCCGACGTGCAGGCGGCGGCACCGGCGCGCGCAAGCCCGCGCACAACGCTCGACAAGTTGCCCTTGTGGTAGTCGACCACCACGATCTTCGGTTCGCCCACGCGACCCTCCCTTATCTCATTCAAAACCTGTCCCTTTTTGGCAGGTTACAATGAGCCCTTGGTGCTGGGGATGCCCTGCACGCGGGGATCCAGCTCGCAGGCGCGGCGCATCGTGCGGCCCACGGCCTTAAAGGCAGCCTCGATAATGTGATGCGAGTTACCGCCCGCCAGCTCGCGCACGTGCAGCGTGAGTTTGGCGTCGCGCGCGAAGGCGTAGAAGAACTCGACAGCCAGCTCGGTATCAAAGGTGCCCACGCGCTCGGTCGGCACGGGCAGCTCGCAGTAAGCCTGCCCGCGGCCCGAGATATCCACGGCGGCCATCACGAGCGTCTCGTCCATGGCGATCGCCGCGTCGGCAAAGCGCGTAATGCCCACCTTGTCACTCAGCGCTTGGCAAAACGCCTCACCCAGCACAATGCCCGTGTCCTCGACGGTGTGGTGTGCGTCGACCTCCACGTCGCCCACCGCGCGCACCGTCAAATCAAACAGGCCATGGCGGCCAAAGGCGTTGAGCATGTGGTCGAAAAACGGCACGCCGGTCGAGATATCGCACGTACCGGTTCCATCCAAATCGAGCTTGACGACAATATCGGTCTCCCCTGTCTTGCGGGTTACCTCGGCATAACGGCCCATCTACATCTCCTCCTTCACCAGCGCGGCAAACGCGGCCAGCACCTCGTCATTTTCCTGCGGGGTGCCCACGGTAATGCGCAGGCAGTCCGCGAGCCCCGGCGCGTAGCTAAAGTCGCGCACCAAAATCGAATACTCATCGCGCAGACGCTCGCGCACGCGCGTGGCATGCGGCGTACGCACGAGCACAAAGTTCGCCGCGCTCGGCCACGCCTCCACGGGCAGACCCTCGGCAGCCATCGCGCGCAGGGCGCACAGCTCGCGCTCGCGCTCGGATGCGACCTGTGCCACCACGGGCGCGTACGCATCGCGGGCACGCACACAGGCAAGCGCCGCCGCCTGGCTCAGCACGTTGACCGAATAAATCTGGCGAATCGCCGCGAACACGTCGATGACTTCCGGCACCGCGATCACGTAACCCAGACGCGTACCGGCGGCGCCAAACGCCTTGGACAGTGTATGCAGAATCACCAGGTTGGGATGCTCGGCAATAAGCCCCTGCGCCGTGGTGGCCGTGCCAAACGAATCGTCGGCAAACTCAACGTAGGCCTCGTCGACCATGACCATGCCGGGGCACGCATCGCACAGCGCCGCGACAAAGTCGAGCGGTGCCACGTCACCCGTGGGGTTATTGGGCGAGGTCACGATGGCCAGGTTGCACTTCGGCGCCGCCGCGAGCACAGCCGCCTGGTCGAGCTCAAAGGTCGCCGGGTCGCGCCACACGTCGCGCACCTCGGTCTGACAGAGCGACGCAAAGAATGCGTACTCGCTAAAGCACGGCGGGCAGTTGAGCAGAGTCCTCCCCGCGCCGCCAAACGCCAGCAGATAGTTATAGAGCAGCTCGTCGCCGCCGTTTCCCACGCAGATGTTCTCGCGCGTCACGCCATGCCAGGCAGCGAGCTCGTCGCGCAGGTCGTTCGACATGGGATCGGGATAGCGGTTGAGCGGTGTGGCAGCCAAGGCCGCGTCGATCGCCTCGCGCACGCCGGCCGGCACGGGATAGGTGTTCTCGTTGGCCGAAAGGTTGATGCGCGTAGGCGTAAAGTTGGGATCGTAGGGCTCAATACCGGCCAGGTAAGGCTGGACGAGCTCCTTCATGCGCGGCGTGAGTTCGGCCATATTAGGCCTCCTCGACGACCGCGCCAGCGGCACCGCCTGCAGCCGTCGCCAGGTCCACGCCCTCGGCGACCGTCGCCACGGCGTCGCCCGGCCAGGCAACCTTAGTCAGATCGGCCGCAGCCAGCGACTCGGCGCTCACGGCATCCTCGCCCTGCTCCAGCACGCGGCGGCGCAGTGCGGCCGAAAGCGCGTGCGCCCACAGGCCCTCGGCCTCGGCTAGACGCTGCGTGGCGGGAGCGTCGGAGAGCAGGCCCTCGGGCGTATAGCAAATGACGCTCGAGCGCTTAACGAACTCTTCGACCGAAAGCGGATTGGAGAACATGGCCGTGCCGCCGGTCGGCAGCGTGTGGTTGGGGCCGGCAACATAATCGCCGAGCGGCTCGGAGCTCCAAGCGCCCACAAAGATGGCACCGGCGTTGCGGATACCGCCAAGCAGGCCCATCGCATCCTTGCAGTGCAGCTCCAGGTGCTCGGGCGCCACGGTGTTCACGGCCTCGACGGCAGCGGCCATGTCGGCGGCCACCACGATGGTGCCCTCGTTATCGAGCGAGGCACGCGTGATCTCGGCGCGCGGCGACTGCGCCACCAGAATATCGATACCCGCCTCGACCTCGCGCGCAAACTGCTCATCGCAGGTCACCAGATAGCAGGCGGCCAGCGGATCGTGCTCGGCCTGAGCCATCAGGTCGGCCGCGACCACCATGGGCTTGGCCGTGGCATCGGCCAGCACGCAGACCTCGGACGGGCCGGCGACCATGTCGATGCCCACGTCGCCCGACACGATCTGCTTGGCCGCGGCGACAAAGGCGTTGCCCGGGCCGGTGATCTTATCGACACGCGGAATGGTCTCGGTGCCGTACGCCAGCGCAGCGACAGCCTGGGCGCCACCCACCATATAGATCTCGTCCACGCCGCCGAGCTTGGCAGCCGCGAGCGTATACGGGCTGATCAGGCCGTCCTTTTGCGGCGGAGTCACCATGACCACGCGCTTAACGCCGGCCACCTTGGCGGGAATAGCGTTCATGAGCACGGTGGAGGGATACTGCGCACGGCCGCCCGGCACATAGATGCCGGCTGCGGCAAGCGGGGTCACTTTAACGCCGAGCATCGTGCCGTCCGGGCGCGTGGTAAACCAGCTCTGCTCGACCTCACGCTGGTGGAACTCGCGAATCTGGCGCGCGGCCTTCTCCAACGCGGCAACAAAAGCGGGGTCGAGGCCTTCGAGCGCAGCATCGATCTGCTCCTGCGGCAAGCGGAAGCTCTGCAGCTCAACGCCATCAAAACGCTGGCAGTAATCGCGCACCGCGGCATCGCCGTTGGCGCGCACGTTGGCCACGATATCGCGGGCGGCGTCGACGATGTTTTGCGGCAGCACGCCCTTACGGTTGAGCTGGTTGGTAACGAGGCGTTCACCGGGAGCAAGCTTGATGGTCTTCATATCGGTATCCCCTATCGGTCGAGGTTGTGTTCGAAAAACGAAAGGCCGGGCGGCGGCGCCAGTCGGCCCGCAGCCCGTACGTTGGGGCGCCCGTGCGTGCTCGCGCTATTGTGCCGAGCCCGCGACGGGCTCAAAATGCTTGTCCTTAACAGCAGCTGCCAAGCGATCTGCCAGATTGCGTACGCGCGGATCCAGGCGCGCGGCACCCGGATTGACAAAGAAGCGCGCCGTGCAGTCCATAATGCGACCAGTAATAACCAGGTCGTTATCGCGCAGGGTGGCGCCCGTGGCGGTAATGTCCACGATACGGTCGGTCATACCGACGATGGGGCCCAGCTCGATATTGCCGTGCAGCGAGACGATATCGGCATTCACGCCACGCTCGGCATACCAGGCGCTCGCGATGCGCGGATACTTGGTGGCCACACGAAGCGACCCGCGACGGGCATAGTTGCGCTCGGCCTGGCCAGCGCGCCACGCGGGCTCCGCCTCGATAAACGTGCACAGGCCGTAGCCCAGGTCGACCAGCTGCAGCAGGTTGAGGTCGGCCTCGATGAGCGAGTCCCAACCGCAGATGCCGCAATCGGCACCGCCGCAGCCCACAAAGGCGGGCGCGTCGCTGGGACGCACGATGACAAACTCGATATCTCCGACCGTGCCCTCGCCGGCACGCGTGTCGTGACCGCGCACGATCAGGTGACGGCCGGGGTCGCGCAGCTCAGAGACGTCCAGGCCCGCGGCCTCGAGCACGTCGAGCGTGTCAGCCTTAAGCGAGCCCTTGGGCACGGCGATGCGCAGCGGGCCCTCGGCACCACGGTCCACCGCATGATCGCCGTCGGAAGCGGCGTCCTCGGCCGAGGTGCGCGCGGCCTCCAGACGCTCGAGCGAAAAGGCGAAGCCCGCCGCCGGCACCTCGATGCCGTCGCCGAACGCGCCGGTAAAGATGGAGTCGTAGCGGCCGCCCGAGCCCACCGGATCGGGCAGGCCACCGGCGTAGGCCTTAAAGACCAGGCCCGTGTAGTAATCAAAAGAGTTCATGATGGAGAAGTCGAACGACAGCACCTGGGCGTCCTCGGGAGCCAGGCCCTCGACCAGAGCACGCAACTCGCGCGTCAGCGGCGCGACGATACCGGCGGCAACCAGCAGCGCATCCACGCGGTCAAGTACCTCGGCACCGCCGTGCAGACGCGGCAGCTCGCAAATGGCGGCCTTGACGGCATCGGACTCGACGCTTGCCGCCACGCGGGCATCGAGGCCCACAAAGTCGTTGGCGTGCACGCAGCACAGCGCCTCGGCAGCCAGCTCGCGATCCTCGCACGCCGCGAGCAGCTCCTTAAACGGGCGTACGCTACCTGCGATGATGCGTGCATCGGGCAGCGCCAGCTTGCGCACCGCCTCGGCCACGAGCGAGACAATCTCGACATCGCCCGCGGTATCGCCCGCACCGATAAGCTCAAAGCCCAACTGTGTAAACTGGCGCGAGCCGCCGGCATTGCGCTGGCACTCACGAACCACCGGCGCCTCGTAGCGAAGGCGCAGGGGCAGATCGGCCGCGCGCATGCGAGTCGAAACCAGACGCACAATCGGCAGCGTGTTGTCGGGACGGACCACCAGCAGGCGACCGTCGTCATCAAAGAGTTTAAACGGCGTGTCCGCAATGCGGCCGCCTTCCTCGAGCGAACCCTTGTCCTCGAGCAGTGGCGTCTCGACCGGAAGGTAATGATGCTCCCTGAAGCAGCCCTTCACCGTCAGCGCAATCTCCTCGCGCGCCTGAGCCTCCTCGGGCAATATGTCCCGGAATCCCCACGGTGTGGCCGTCATCTGGTGAGCCTCCTCATGCTGTGCTTCGTATAGAACAGAAGACCGGCATAGCTCCGCCGGTCTTCTGGGTACTTTAGCATACTAGAGTGTTTGCGGGGAGAATCGTCCTCCTCGGCTCACACCGTATTCATTTGGAAACATAGGAGCGGATTGTCGCAACCCAACCCCACCTAGACGCCAATCGCACGACGATACTCTGCCATTACCTGCGCATCGGCAGCTGCGGGG
The DNA here is from genome assembly GCA_902489775.1 of uncultured Collinsella sp. Classification (GTDB taxonomy): domain Bacteria; phylum Actinomycetota; class Coriobacteriia; order Coriobacteriales; family Coriobacteriaceae; genus Collinsella. The sequence goes on along the minus strand of CABUBH010000064.1, from coordinate 950 downwards.
TCGGCAAAATAGCGCCAGTCATAGGTCTCGGCCGAAACAACTCCGCGATAGCCGCGCGCCACCAGCCTATCCAGGTCGGCGCGCATATCGCGGTCGCCGTCACCCCAGGCAAGATGCGTCGTGCCATCTGCCGCAACATCGACAAAATGCACGTGGGCGACATCATCGCCAAGCAGATCGAAATAATCGTCGATGGTATCCCCTGCCACCGCCATAGCGCCCAAATCCAGACACGCCTTAAGTGCCGGATGATCAACTGCCTCGATCATGCGCTTCGTATCGGCCGCCGAGTTCACGATCATCGACTCAACCGGCTGTAGGGCCTCGAGCACCAGTCGCACACCGCACTCTCCCGCATGCTCGGCAATCGCACGCAGCATCGAGGCGCTGCGACCCCACGCGTCCTCGATCGGCTCGTTCAAAAATGCCCAGCCGCTCGAGACCATGACCTGCTCGGCTCCAAGTTCCGCCGCGATATCTACAACGTTCTTAAAGTACGCGAGCGTGCGGGCACGCGCCTCATTCCCGCGCGCCGCGATATTCCACGGCTTGGGGTTGTTCTGTTCGGGACAAAGTCCCACAATCCGAACCCCATACCGCTGCGACAGCTCCCGTACCCGCTCGAGCGAATCGTATCCATGGCAATCGACATACAGATGCATCGCCCCGGTCCAAAGCTCGCAACACGTGTAGCCCGAAGCCGACGCCGAAGAAAAGAACTCCTCAAGATCAAAGTAGCGATGGCTGATATTCATAACGGCAAGCTGGGGGTAGCTCATAATTACTCTCCAACCCAAACGGGGCCCCGTTCCATATAGGAGCGAGGCCCAATTACACAAACGTTATTTGCTCTTAGTAATCGAACTGGTGATAGTAGCGACGATACTTGAGGTTGTGCTTGGTGACCGTCTCGTAGTAGCGAGCCAGGCGGTCGGTAACGAGCACCGTCA
>CABUBH010000063.1 GCA_902489775.1 uncultured Collinsella sp. | reverse complement strand
CATCGAAGCGCTGCTGAGCGCGCGAGCCGTAGGCAAACGCGTCCACGAGTTTTTGCTCGCCCACATACTCCTCGATATGGCCGCCAAGCTGGCCCTGAATGCGCTGCTGAGCCGTAAAGCTCTTGTTGGAGAGCTTGGCGATGGCGCCGGCCGCAAAGATGGAAAGCGGCGTGACGAGCACCACCACGAGCGTCATGGTCAGGTTGATGGAGAGCATAAACGCGAGCGTGCCCACGATAGTGATGACGCCGGTAAAGAGCTGGGTGAAGCCCTGCAGCAGGCCGTCGCCCACCTGGTCGACGTCGTTGACCACGCGGCTCATAAGGTCGCCGTGGGCATGGCTGTCGATAAAGCTGAGCGGCATGCGACTGAGCTTATCGCTCGCCTCCACGCGCATGTCGCGCACCGTTTCGTAGGACAGGCGGTTGACGCAGTAGCCCTGCAGCCACTGGAAGGCCGCGGCACCTACCACGACGAGCGCAAGTTTGGTAACGAGCGGCAGCAGCGCGTCGAAGTCCACCTGACCGGCAGCGACGATAAGGTCGATGGCCTCGCCGATGAGAATCGGCGTGTAGAGCTGCAGAATCACGGAGATGGCGGCACTCACAAACGACGCAACAAACGAAATGCGATGCGGACGAACGTAGCCCATCAGACGGCGAGTCACCGCACCCACGGGATAGCGCTCGGGGTCGCCGGGCTGGCGCGGACCGTCGCCCAGGTCGTTGAGGCTATCGTTACCGGACACGTTGGCCGTCATCGTGGCGACCGAACCGGAGGAAGTGTACGGATTCATTTAGCATCCCTCCTTTGCGCAGACGGATGCAGGGGCGGTCGGGGCACCTGGGGTGGGCGCGGGCGCCGCACCCCCCTGCCGGCCCTCGAGCTCCTCGCGGCGAAGCTGCGACTGGCAGATCTCTCGGTAGAGCTGGCAGCTTGCATACAGCTCGTCATGTGTGCCCAGGCCGGCAACCGAGCCGTGGTCGAGCACGCAGATCACGTCGGCATCGCGCACGGTCGAGACGCGCTGGCTCACAATCACCGTGGTCAGCGGCAGCCCGCCCTTGGCGGCACCGCGCATGCTGCGCTCGCGAATGGCATGGCGAAGCGCCGCGTCGGTCTTAAAGTCGAGCGCCGACGCGGAGTCATCCATGATCAATATCTGAGGCGAACCAACCAAGGCACGCGCGATAGTCAGGCGCTGACGCTGGCCACCGCTAAAGTTCTTGCCGCCCGCCTCGACCGGGGCGTCTAAGCCCTGCGGCTTGTTGCGCACGAACTCGCTGGCCTGCGCCATGTCGAGTGCCGCCCAGAGCTCCTCGTCGGTCGCAGCTTCATCGCGCCAGGTCAGGTTGCTGCGGATGGAGCCGCTCACCAGCGATGCGCGCTGCGGAACGGTCGCGACCACACGGCGCAGCTGGTCGAGCGGCCAGGTGCGCACGTCGGCGCCTATCACGCTCACGCTGCCGGTGCTCGCATCGTACAGGCGCGGGATGAGCGAGACGAGCGTGGACTTGCCGCTGCCCGTGCCGCCGATTATGCCGAGCGTCTTGCCCAGCGGCAGCTCCAGGGTCACGTCGTTGACGGCGTTGGCCGCACCCGCACCAAAGGAGAAGCTCGCATGGCTCAAGCTTAGCGCGGAGACCGGGGCAGCGACGCCCGCCGCACTTGGCTCGGGCAGGGCGACCGGCTGGTTGCCCTCGTCGGCAATACTCGACACGCAATTGAGCACCTCGTTGATACGCGACGCGCTGGCGCTCGCCTTGGTAAAGACCACGACCAAGTTGGCGACATATACGATGGAGGTGAGCGTCTGCGTCATGTAGTTCACAAACGCCATAACCTGGCCCTGCGTGAGCTCGCCCACGTTGACCTGAATGCCGCCCACCCACAGGATGGCGCACACGCCCAGGTTCATCACAAGAAACGTGACGGGGTTGAGAATCGACGAGAGCTTGCCCACCGCGATGGCGACATGTGCCTGATCGTCGGCCGCCTGGGCAAAACGCTCACGCTCGTGATCTTCGCGCACAAACGCACGGACCACGCGGGCGCCCGAAAGGCCCTCGCGGCAGATAAGCGCGATGCGGTCGAGCTTTGCCTGCAGCTGCTTGTAGTACGGAATGCAGCGCGCCATGACAAACCAAAACACCAGGCCGATGGCGGGCGTGCAGATCAAAAAGATAATGCCGAGCTTAAGGTCGATGGCAAGGGCCGCAACCATGGAGCCCACCGCCAGGAAAGGCCAGCGGATGAGCATGCGCACGCCCAGCGCCACGGCGAGCTGGACCTGGTTAACGTCGTTGGTGATGCGGGTGATGAGCGACGGCGTGCCAAAGCGGTCGAGCTCAGCATAGCTCAGCTTGTTGATGTGCCCGTAGAGCGCGCCGCGAATATCGGTGCCCATGCCCTGTGAGGTGAGCGCCGCCATCTTTTGGCAAACGAGCGTAAACGAGATGCCGATCACGGCCATGGCGCCAAGCAGCATACCGTAGTGGACGACGGCGTTGACATCGTGCGCACCGATGCCCTTGTCGATCATCTGGGCAATCACGAGCGGCGTCAGCAGGTCAAAGATCACTTCGATCAACTTGCACGCAGGGCCGATCACCATATACCGGCGAAACTTACCACCAAAACGCCTGAGCAACTCAATCATAAAAAGGCGCTCCCTATCATCATTCACACTCAATTCGAATCATGATAGTACCGCCACCCCAAAAGAAGCGTAAACAACTCGTCATTTCTAACGGGATTCGGTTTCCAAAGAAGCGGAAAGGCACGCGCACGCCCAGCCAGTGTCGGGTCGACCGCTTGGTATACTTACATTAGTGCTACCAAGTTAGTCGCCAACCCTTGAAATGAGGTGCCGAGATGAACGACATTCTCGCAAGAAGAGCAAGACGAGCAACCGTGGGCATCGCCCTTTCCGCGGCACTTGTCGCGGGAATCGCCCCCGCAACGGCGATAGCGGCAGAAACCAGTTCCCCCACCGGTGCAGTTGCCTTGCAGACGGAAGATGCGGCCGCCGCAAAAGAAAAAGCGTATGCAACCATGCAGGAAGCGCTCAAAAACCTCGAGGCCGCAAAAGTTGCCGCAAGTCCCGAGAAACTTGCGGAAATCGATGATGACATTGCCGCTTTTCAAGAGATCTACGACATGGTGGTGGCGGAAGCCGCCAAACGGAGGGAGCCCCTTCCCGCTATGCAAGCGGACGTCGATGCAGCCCAAGCCAAATACGATGAGGCCCACAACCGGGTAATCGAGCTTCAGGCAAAATTAAAAGAGGCATACGACAACGGAGATTACGCAACTGCTCAACAGTTGCGTTCGGAGATCATGATGGCAGATTCGCGAGAACGTTCTTGCGAATATGAGCTTGCCCACTACCGAAGCCGCCTCGAAAGTCAGAAAGGACACGTTCAGTATTTCGAGAGTGCGGCGGAGGAAGCCAAAGCCAGCGTCGACGAAAGCATAGCCAAGCGAAATGCGCTCACCGACGATTTGGAAAAGGCACGGGCGGCCTATGACGACGCCTGCAAGGCATACGAAGAGGCGAAAGCCGCAGCAGATAAGGCCGCCTCGCCCGAGATAACGCAACCGACCGAGACAACGCCTCCCTCCGGCTCGGCGCAACCGGCCGAGACGGCACAGCCCGCCAGCTCGCCCGCGACCGGCAAAGACGCCGCACCGAGCTCCGCCAAGCAGGCGAACTCGAGCAACGGCAAGCAAGCGAATACGACCGCCGGCAAGCTCGCAAACACAGGCGACATAACGCCAAGCGCAATCGCACTAGCAGGAATCGCCGCCATGGGACTCGGAATAACCGCCACAGCCACCCGCCGCATCAAGAACTCAAAATAGCCGCCAGAGCATATCGTCTTCACCAATCCACAAGCCCAGAGACAAAAAGAGGCCCGTTTCCCCCAACCAGGGAAACGGGCCTCTTTACTTGTAAAAACAAATGGTAATGCCGCCATCCCTTGAACCACATAGACACCGATGCCCAGGCAACACCAGCAAACAGCATAACGACAGGGATAGATTTAATTCAGATTAATGCGCCTTTACGAGTGATTTTTGGACGAAGTGGCCCGGCCGGCGGCGAGATATTTGGTAGTCGAGCGATCCCGCAGGCGAAGCCGAGGACCAGCGAGACACCAAATATCTCGCCGCCGGCCGGGCCAAATCGCGGCACCAAAAAGCGCCCGTGCACTCGATGGATTCGGATGCCCGACAGAGGCTCCTTATGGCTGCTTCCTTCCGGACCTGACCAGATTCGGAACATGTCGTCATCCGAACCCATCGAACGCGCTAGGCGCTCGGTATATCTTACCCGCTCCCGCCCAACAGGGCAAGTGGGGCGAACCCATCGGATGGATCCGCCCCACTCGTGCATATCGCTAGCGGCGCCTGCGGTACAGGGCCGCACCGCCCGCGACGGCCAGCGCGCCGATGCCGGCCATGGCGCCGAGTGCCGTCGCCGGCAGGCTGCGGTCGCCGGTGTCGGGCATGCCGCCCTTGGAGCCGCCGCCGCCGGAGCTGTCGCCGGAGCCGCTATCGGAACCGCCGCCCGAACCGCCGCCCGGCGTGCCGGGGTTCTCCGGGGTGCCGGGGGTCCCGGGTTCCTCGGCGTAGCTGTTGGTGAAGACCGGCGGCAGGTTGGCGTCGCCCTCGTAGGAGACCTTCGCCGACAGGTAGCCCGTCTTGGAGCCGTCGGCCGCCTCGTCGCTCACCGTGACGACAATCTTGTGCACGGCCTTGTCGTAGGTCACGTGTGCCTGGCCATCGTCGACCTCGCTCACCGTGAAGGTGTAGGTACCGGCCTGCTTGAAGGTCAGCGCGTCGAACGTGACGCTGCCGTCGGCGGCGTTCTTGGCGGTCGACATGACCTTGCCGTCCCGGCTCTTGAGCTCAAAGCTAAACTGCCCCGCCTTGAGCTCGGCGCCCTTGAGCACCTTGGCGGCGCCCAGCTTGAGGGTGACGGGCGCAGCCTCGTAGCCGTTGGTGAACGTCACCGAGCCATCGCCCGTGGGATTGCCCTCGGCATCCACAAGGTCGTGCTTGACGGTGAGCTTGCCGTTGCCGGCATCGGTGACCGTCGTGCGCACGCGGTGCACCGCCCTGTCGTACGTCACGCCGCCCGCCGCGCCGGCGACCTCGCGCAGCTCGTAGCTATGCGTGCCGGGCGCGGTATAGGTGATGGGGTTGAGCGTCACCGTGCCGTCCGCGGCGTTCTTGCCCGTCACCGCAATACTCTCGCTGCCGTCGGCGTTGATCTCGATCAACTGGAACTCGAACTCGCCCTCGACCAGGTCGCGGCCCTTGAGCTTCTTGCTCACCTTGATCTGGTCGGTGACGGTGCTCGGGGCGGGGCCGACGCCGTAGGTATTGGTGAACTCGAACGCGCCCTTACCCTCGGGCGTGCCCTCGGCGGGCAGGACCTCCGCGGCGAGCGTGCCCGCGTTGGTGTCCTCGACCACCTTGACCGTGAAGGTCCTGGACGCCACCGCGTCATTGACCACGCCGTCGACCGAGCCGGACTCGCTCACCCGGTAGGCGAACGTCTTGGTGCGCAGACCGTCGCCGTCGATCTCGACGTCATCGAGGTCGCTCGGCTGCCTGAACGTGACGCTACCCAGCTCGACGTTGCCGGCGGCGTCGTTGGTCGCCTCGGTCACCGTCTTGCCGGAGGCGTCGGCCGGTGCGGGCGCGCCGTCCAGCGGCTCAATCTTGAAGGTGTACTTGCCCTCGATGTCGGCCTGCGTCAGGCCGAGTCCGGCCTGACCGAGCGCCAGCGTCTTGGTGCCCGCAAGGTCGACCGTCGCCTCGTTGGTACCGTAGCCGTTCACGAACGACAGCTTGCCGTCGGAGCCCTCGGGGTAGGCCACGGCCACATCCAGACCGCCCTTGCCGTTATCGGTCGCCTTGACCGTGATGTCGAAGCTCGAGGCGGTCGCCGTCACGCCGGCGGGCAGCGCCGCCGTGTCCTCGGAAACGGTATAAGGGATGGTCCAGGAGCCGTCGTCGGCCCTGGTGGCGGTGCCGTCCACCACCATCTGCTCGAGCTCGTCGGTGGTGTAGGAGATGGGCGAGAACGCAAGCTCCGCGACCTCGCCGTCGCCGGAGGCCCGGTTGGACGCGGTCGCGACCACGTTACCGTGCGCATCGCGGACGGAGAACGAGAACTCGCCCGCCGCCGCGGCGCGGCCCGTCAGCGTCTTGGTGGCATCGATGGCCACGCTGCCCTCGCCGCCGAGCGTGCCGGTGGCCTCGTAGGAGTTCTGGAACGCCACCGTCACGGGCGCTGGTAGCGACGCAGCGTCATCGGCCGTCGAGACCTCGCTGCGAGCGACCTCGACACCGTCCTTGACGACCGTGGTCGTGACCGTGAGTTCGCCCGTCGTGGCGTCGTAGGCGAGCGCGATGGTCACCGTGCGCGGCTCGGTGTCGTTGGTGTAGCCGTCGCCGCCAAGTTTGGTCTCGGCGACGGTGAAGCTGTAGGTCTTGCCCGCGTCGGCATCGGTGAATGTCACGTCGCCCTTCGCGGCGCCGCCGATAAGGCCGATGAGATCGGCCTGCCCGTCATCTGCCGCGGCCACGGTGTAGGCATCCTTGCCGGTCTTGAGGCCGAGCTTGGCTGCCGTCTCGGCGTCGGCGGTCACGGTGAAGGCGAACTGGCCCGCCTCCACGGCGCGGCCAGAGAGCGTCTTGGACAGGCGCACGCCCGCGCGGGCCGAGTAGTCGAGCTCGGTCGTGTAGGTGTTGACGAAGTCGCCGCCGCTCACCTGCGCGATCGCGGGCGTCGAGGCCGTGAGGTTGCCGGAGCCGTCGTCGGTCACGGTCACCGTCATCGTGGCGGCGTGGCCGTCGTAGTCCACACCGGCGATGGCAGAACCGTCATCGGGCCTGACCTCGCGCACCTCGTAGGTGAAGGTCTTGGCGCGCACGCGCTTGCCGCCGACCTCGGCGAACCCGGCGTCCTTGATGTCATCGAGCGTGTAGCGGATGGGGCCGAAGTCGAAGGCGACACTATCGCCCGCCTTGGTTCCGGCGGCGGCCGTCACGCTGACGGTCTTGGAGCCGTCGGCAGAGCCCTCGGGCATGGGAGCGCCGCCCTCGCCCGTAAGCGTGAACTGGAAGCTATCGCCCTCGGCCCAGTCGCGACCCTTGAGCGCCTTGGTGAAGAGTCCCGCGGTGGAGACGTCTCTGCCCTCGGTGGCCGTTCCGTACGTGTTGGTGAACGCCGCGAGCGCGCCGTCCTCGGTCACGGCGCCTTCGGCCTTGGAGCCGTCAGCCCCGTTGACCGTGGTCGTATAGCCCTCGGCGGCGTCCTCGGTCACGGTGTAGCGCGCGCCCACGGGCAGGCCGGCGACGGTCTTCTCCCCGCCGTCCTTAAGCGTGAAGGTCGCCTTGCCGTCCGCGAACGTCACGGCGCCCTCGCCCTTGCCGAAGGTGCCGGAGACGGGCTCGCCGTCCCCGTCGGCCAACGCGACCGTGAAGCCGAACTCGCGCTGGCTGTCGCCGCCGACG
>CABUBH010000062.1 GCA_902489775.1 uncultured Collinsella sp. | reverse complement strand
ACAACACGCTCGCCCTTATCATGACGCGCGGCCTGGCCGAGATTAGCCGTCTGGTGCATGCCCGCGGCGGTCAAGCTATGACCTGCATGGGACTTGCCGGCATGGGTGACCTCATTGCCACCTGCACCTCCGAGCATTCGCGCAACCGCACCTTTGGCTACGAGTTTGCCCACGGCGTTTCGCTCGACGAGTACCAGACGCGCACGCATATGGTTGTCGAGGGCGCCGTCGCCGCCCGCAGCGTGAGCGAACTCGCCCGTTCGCTGGGCGTAGACATTCCGCTCACCTTTGCCGTGGAGCAAACGCTCTACAACGGTGTTACTTTGGATAGGGCGCTCGAGATTCTCACCGACCGCGTCCCTTCTCAAGAGTTCTACGGACTCACCGACTAGCGCAGAAAGGCTTCTACCATGGGTTCCATTAAAATCGCTCCGTCCGTCCTTTCGGCCGACATGGCCAACCTCAAGGGCGAGCTCGACAAGATCGCCGGTGCCGACTACGTGCACTTCGACGTTATGGACGGTCACTTTACCGGCAACCTCACCTTTGGCGTCGACATCCTCAAGGCCGTCAAACGCTCCACCGATGTGCCGGTCGACGCGCACCTGATGGTGTCGAACCCCGACGAGACGGTCGATTGGTACGCCGATGCCGGTGCCGACATGATCACCGTGCACTACGAGGCCTCCACGCACCTGCACCGCACGCTCACGCATCTGCAGCAACGCGGCGTCAAGGCCGGCGTGGTGCTCAACCCCGCCACCCCCGTGTGCGTACTCGAGAGCATCATCGACGTCGTGGATATGGTGCTGTTGATGAGCGTGAACCCTGGCTTTGGCGGCCAGAGCTTTATCCCGGGCACCATTGCAAAGCTGCACGAGCTTACGGCCATGTGCGAGCGTCACGGCATTTCGCCCCTCATCGAGGTCGACGGCGGCATTTCTTCCAAGAACATCGCCGAGGTCGTTAAGGCTGGCGCCAACGTGCTCGTTGCCGGCTCCGCCGTATTTAAGTCCGAAGATCCCGCCGCCGAGGTTGCGCTGCTGCAGAAGCTGGGCAACGAGGCTGCACAGGAGGCATAAACCCTTATGACCACAGGTCAAAACCGCATACCCGTGAATCTTGACTATGCCGCCTCGACGCCCATGCGCGCCGAGGCGCTCCTTGCGCAGCGCGAATATGACGACAGCGAGCTTGCCGGCGTCAACCCCAACTCGCTGCATTCGCTCGGCCGCAAGGCCGCCGCGCGCCTGGAGGTGGCACGTCGCGAGATTGCTCGCAGCTTTGGCGCGCGCGTTCGCCCGTCCGAGATCATCCTTACCAACGGCGGCACCGAGGCCAACCAGCTGGCGCTGCTCGGTCTTGCCGAGGGCGCTCGTCAGCGCGATCGAAAGCGCGATCGTGTCATCGTTTCGGCCATCGAGCACGATTCAATTCTGGACAACCTACCGCTGCTGCGCGCCGCCGGCTTTACCGTCGACCTGGTGCAGCCCTGCCGTGCAGGCTACATTGAGCCTGCCGCGCTTGTCGAGCTGCTCGGCGATGACGTGGCGCTCGTGAGCATTATGGTCGCCAACAACGAGACCGGCGTGGTGCAGCCCATCCGCGAACTGGCCGCCGCCACACATGCCGCCGGCGCCTTGTTTCATACCGATGCCATCCAGGGCTACTTACATATTCCGCTCGATGTCACCGAGCTGGGCGTCGATGCCATGACCGTTGCCGCGCACAAGATCGGCGGCCCTGTGGCATCCGGCGCGCTCTACCTTAAGAGCCGCACGCCGCTGCGTCCGCGCATCTTTGGCGGTGGACAGGAAGCCGGCCGTCGCGCCGGTACGCAGGATCTGCGCACGCAGCTGGCTTTTGCCGCTGCCGCCAGCGCACTGGCGCCCCATGTGGCCCAGGAGCGCGCGACGCTGCAGGCCCTGTCCGATAAGCTCTACGCCATGCTTACGGCCCATCCGCGCATTCACGCCACCATGGGCGACTACGAGCAGGTCGACCGTCTGCCCGGCATGGTATCGATCTACATTGATGGCATGGACTCCGAGGAGCTCATCATTAAGCTCGACGCCGCCGGCTTTGAGGTATCGGCCGGTTCTGCCTGCTCGAGCGGCAGCATGGATCCGAGCCATGTGCTCAGCGCCATGGGTATTGGCCGCGAACAGGCTCTGGGTGCACTGCGTATCTCCTTCGATGACCGCGTGAATCCAGACGATCTGGACGACTTTGCCCAGACGCTGCTCTCGATCGTAGGCGCCGCATGATCGTCGCCGAGCTCGAGCGTGCACTGCTGGCGCGCTACCCCAAGGCGGACACCGAGGGCTGGGATCACGTTGGGCTATCAGTGGGAGATCCCGCTGCTGAGATCACCGGTGTTGCCTGCGCGCTCGACGCGACCGAGGCCAACGTGCACCGTGCTCTCGGGGCCGGCGTCAACGTGCTGCTGACGCATCATCCTATCTACATCAAGGCACCCGAGGCCTTTTGTCCGGCGGATACCACACGCCCCCAATGCAGCGCGGCGCTCTACGAGGCAGCGCGTTGCGGCGTGAGCATTATCTCGCTCCACACCAACCTGGACCGCTCGCACAAAGCCCGCGTCTGCCTGAGCGAGCTGCTGGGTGCCGCACCAGTGAGCTCACTGGAACACGTGGACAACCCCGAAGCCACCGGCCTGGGCGCGCTTGCAACGCTCAACGACCCGTGCACGCTGCGCGATCTTGCCACCCGTGCTGCCACAGCCTTCGGCAGCGACCCGCGTGTGTGGGGCAAAGCCGAGCACGCATGCCGCACCGTCGCCATTTTGGGCGGCTCCCTGGGCGACTTTGGAGAGCTCGCCATCGCCGCGGGCGCGGACGTTGTCGTGACGGGCGAGGCGGGCTATCACGTGGCGCAAGACCTTGCCTTGCGCGGACTACCGGTGATCCTGCTCGGTCACGACCGCTCTGAGGAGCCGTTCGTTGATATATTGATGAACTCTGCAGTTGACGCCGGGGTCGACCCCCGTCATGCGATTAAAATACTGAACCCTTGCCAATGGTGGACTGTGACAAAAGGAGAGAACTTATGAGCGCCGGCGCTACGCTACTCAAGCTGCAACAGATCGATTTGGAGCTCGCCCGCAACAAGAGCGAACTTGCCAATATGCCGGAGCTCAAGGAGCTCGCTTCCAAGCGCAAGACCTATGTGAAGCTCAAGTCCGAGATGACCAAGCTCTACGCCCAGCGCAAGGATCTGGACATTGAGCTCGACGATCTCAACACCACCGAGATTCAGACCAACAACGCCATTGAGGCTGCCAAGAAGCGCCACGTCGACGGCTCCGACTACCGCGAGGTTCAGGACCTGGAGAATGAACTCGCCACCTTGGCCAAGCGTCTGGACAAGATTGAGCACACCCGCAAGGATGTCGTCATCGCCCATAAGGAGGCGCTCGACCGCGAGGCCCGCGCGCAGGCAATCATCGCCAAGTTCGAGGAGGGTGTGAAGGCCGATACCAAGGCCGCGCGCGCTAAGGCCGCCGACCTACAGGCTCAGATTGATTCCGCCGCCAAGGAGCGCACCGCGCTTGCCGCTACGCTGCCGGCCGACGTGCTCACCGACTACGAGCGTCTGCTCAAGCAGTTCCGCGGCCTGGCCGTCGAGACCATCCAGGGCAACATCCCCACGGTCTGCCACACAGCGCTGCAGGCATCGTCCATGAGCGACCTCAACCACGACGGTAGCGAGATTACGCACTGCCCGTACTGCCACCGCCTCCTGGTACTCCCGAGCAAGGAAGCCTAGCGATGACGGCGGCATCCAACAATTCAATGCAACTTGAGGGAAAAACGATCCTGCTGGGCATTACCGGCGGGATCGCCGCCTATAAGTCGTGCAATATCGTGCGCCTGCTGCAAAAGCGCGGTGCGCGCGTCAAGGTCGTTATGAGCGAGCATGCCACGGAGTTTGTGGGCCCGCTCACCTTCCGTGCGCTCACCAACGAGCCCGTTGCCGTGGGCCTATTCGACGATCCCTCCGACCCCATCCACCACATTTCGCTGGCGCAGGAACCCGACCTGGTGGTCGTGGCGCCCGCGACGGCCAATATCATCGCCAAGATGGCCACCGGCATCGCCGACGACCTCATCTCCACCACGCTGCTTGCGACGCCGCGACCCATCGTGATCGCACCCGCTATGAACAACGGCATGTGGAAGGCGCCGGCGACGCAGGCCAACATGGCCACGCTGCGCGACCGCGGCGTGCATGTGGTGGGTCCGGGCAGTGGCTACCTTGCCTGCGGCGACGTGGACACGGGACGCATGAGCGAGCCCGAGGACATCGTCGAGGCTGTCTGTGAGGTGCTCAACCCCGCGCCTCAGGACCTGGTAGGTAAGCACATCGTGATTACCGCCGGCCCCACGCACGAACCGATAGACCCCGTGCGCTTCATCGGTAACCGGTCGTCGGGCAAGATGGGCATCGCCCTGGCGGGGGAGGCTGCTCGCCGCGGTGCTGCGGTCACGCTCGTGCTGGGACCGGCATCGCTCGATGTTCCCCGCGGCGTGGCGTGCGTACGCGTGCAGACCGCCGCAGAGATGCTGCAGGCGGCGACGAGCGCCTTCCAGACGGCCGACGTGGCCATTTGCGCCGCCGCCGTCGCCGACTACACTCCAGCGGCCCCAGCGGACCATAAGCTCAAAAAGTCCAACGAGCCCTTGGATCGAGTTGAACTGGTCGAGACCGTTGACATCTTGGCCGAGCTTTCGCGTCAAAAGGGAGAGCGGCGCGTGATCGGCTTTGCGGCCGAGACCGATAACGTCGTGGAGTACGCGCAGCGTAAGCTCGCCCGCAAGGGTTGTGACGCCATTATCGCCAACGATGTCTCGCGCGCCGATTCGGGCTTTGGAACCGACACTAACAAGGCCTGGATCGTGAGCACAGCGGGCACGCAAGAACTTCCCGTGCTAACAAAGCCCCAGCTCGCAGATACAATTTTGGACTTGCTTCAAAATTTGTAAAAAAGTTCTTGCACAAGTCTAAAGTTTCGGGTTAATATACTCCCTGTTGCGAGCGAGAGCAGAGCAACAGACAAAAGCTTCGGGACGTGGCGCAGCTTGGTAGCGCACTTGACTGGGGGTCAAGGGGTCGCTGGTTCGAATCCAGTCGTCCCGACCAGAAGTTTGCAGGTCAGGCACCTAGTGCCTGACCTTTTTTGTTTTAAGTAATTGCTTAAATTTGATTAATCAACAGGGTGCCAAAAATCTACCTGCGCGATAATCGCTTTTTGCGGTTACTTGCGCGTTTTGCACGCGCTTAAGCCGATTTATTAACGCGACATGAATCTACATACGCGTAGCTGGTATACAGACGAGTACAGGCTGTATTTATCGCGGCGATTTACGCAGATATGGCGACTGTAACGAACTAGTGTGTCGCTGTATTTATTCCAGCAGTCCACTTGATCTGTGGACAAGTGGACTGTTGCAACGAAACGCCAAGCAGGATGGGCTCTATACGAGGACGCCGCAGAGGCAATGGCGGGGGAGTGCGGCAGGCGCTCTGAGAGCCGCTGTATGACCCCATTTCTCCTCAACCCGATTACCTGTGCTATGAACCTCGAATTGTTCGAGTAATCGCCAAAAGAAAAGCCCTCGCAGGATTGCGAGGGCTTTGCGCTAAAAGAGATCAGAAGCAGAAAGCGGGGAGAACATAAAACGAGTCCGTCGCGCTGTAGCTGTAGCAAATACCGCCGCTTTGAACATAGCGAAAGGACGTGGAGCTGCGCGGTCTCACGGAGCGAGTCCAGTGGCTATAGCCTGATGCACCGGAATAGTTCGACCCCGTCACGCCCTTGGATTTGTAGCACTCGTACTGGATGCCGTCGGATTGCATATCCCCGTATACTTCGGTTGCCAAGAGCAGAAAAACCTTGTCGGTCGTCGCTGAGGGGGCACCGCCCCAGTTACCGCCAACGTTATCGGTTGTCTTTGTGACGGGTTTCACCTTTGACTGGAAGAACCTCTTGCCTTATTAAAGAAATACGCCAAATACAACGGATATAAAGCGGAAGGAGGCGACATCGAGTAACTATCAAAGGCCAGATTAAGGAGCCAGCCATGAAGAACTGCCTGCCCTCCATCGTCTCAGCAGCTCTTTGCCTCTCCCTTGTCATGACACCATTTGTGCCCGTTGCGGCAGCCTATGCCGACGAGGGATCTCCCGCCGAGAGCAGCGAGATCTACGTCGGAGACAACTACGACGAAAATTACGATATATCCCTTTTTGAGCGCGGACGCTGCACGGATTCATATTCCAAGGCGTAGTGCGATTCTCACGGATTTGCAAATAACCGCACCGTCCCTCACAAGGTCAAGCTGAACGCGAAGGAGGAGGCTTGCCTGCGCGATCCCTACCTTGCTGACACCGCTGAAGTTATCGCCGGTCTCGTGACAACCGGTCCTGGCGGCGGCTTTTTTTGCAACCGCAATGACATCGTACCGACTTTTCACTTGCATGCTCTGAAAGGAAGTTGCCATGTTGTCGCAAAATCAATCGAGATACTTGACCACAATCGGCTTTGCCCTGCTTGCATTACTCTTTGCTAGCGACCTTTTGCTGAAACCGCCCAAGGAACTCGTTTCGCTTGCCATAGCCTGCATTTCCGCCCTTTACTTTACGGCAACCCTATTCGTCGGACTAAAGGAGAGGAAAAAAGGCGCAGTCGTTGCATCTGCCGTAGGCGTGATCATAGCCATTGCCTCATTCTTTATCTGACACATTGGTGATTTAGGGGCGATATCGTAGGAATACGACCGGGAGAGCCGGGACCAGATTGCCCGGGTTGCCCGGTCGGCTCGCGCGACGGCGCGGCGGTTCCACAGAAAGCTCTCCGGACTTCACGCCGTCTCTGATCGCATTGTAGACAGCCATCTCGTCTTCGCAGTCGGCGAGCACGCGGTGTGCATCGTCGTTTTGGATGTCCAGTAAATCTCGAAGGTCCTCCATGCACCAGCGTCCGAGATTTGGCCATGCGCGTCGCGCGAGCTGATAAGTGCCGATTGCGATGTTGTAGTTAAAGTCCAGGCCAAAGCCGTCCCAGGCAGAACGGCTTTGTTTCCTTGATTATCAACTTCATCCGGACACTTCCAGCATTCATCCGTGTGTGTACGGATGAATGCGGAGTCCGATACCCCGGCGGCCTGATCGGCAGACCGCCGGGAACTCTCACTCCTCGATAAAAGCCGGCACTCGGTTAGTCCTGCGCATCTTGAAATCGCCAGTCTCGTGGGAGACGTAGAGAATGCCGTCCATCCCGTCTCGCGATGCATACGACAGGTGAACTGAACCGCAATCCGATCCATCATTGTCGAGAAGATCGAACGAATTCGGATCGCTCGTTGCGGCCAAACGACCACTCATACAAGAGCCATCGTCATTACAGATTTGCCATTCCATATCTTCGCCTGCAAGAATCGCCATAGACGGCCTGGTCGCGCCATCGTTGACATACATCCCGTCTATGCCAAAACCGTTTTCAGCGCCATCGATGAACGACTGCTCGGACCTATACCTCGCAAATGATGCACATAGCACCATTGCAAGACAAAGTACAAAGCCAACAATCGCTATCTTTGCATAGCTCTTGCCTATCATGTCATTCACCTCCCTCGTATGTATCGAGGTATTCCTGCTTGAGCGTCTGCGAGGACGACTCGA
>CABUBH010000061.1 GCA_902489775.1 uncultured Collinsella sp. | reverse complement strand
CGCCCTCTACGCCCGCGTCAACGAGTATGGCTTCATCGAGGCTCCGTTCCGTCGCGTCGAGAACGGCGTCGCCACCGACCAGATCGACTGGATGACCGCTGACGAGGAAGAGAAGCACGTCATCGCGCCGGCCAACACGCCGCTCGATCCCAAGACCAACGAGTTCATCACGACCGATGCCGAGGGCAAGATCGTCCGTCCGCACACCGTGATCGCCCGTACCCGCGACTTCGACGGCTCCTTCGGCGCCCCCGCCGACGTGCCTGTCGAGGACGTCGACTACATGGACGTCTCGCCGCGTCAGATGCTCTCCGTCGCAGCCACGCTGATCCCGTTCCTTGAGCACGACGACGCCAAGCGTACGCTCATGGGCGCCAACATGCAGCGTCAGGCCGTGCCGCTGGTTCACCCTGCCGCTCCCTATGTCGGTACCGGCATGGAGCGTCGCGCCGCCCTGGACTCTGGCGAGGTTACCCTGGCCAAGAACGCCGGCGAGGTCATCTTTGCCGACGCCTCCAAGATTATCGTCAAGCATGCCGGCGGCATGGACGAGTATCACCTGGCCAAGTACCAGCGCTCCAACCAGTCCACCTGCATCAACCACCGTCCGCTTGTGCGCGTCGGTGACACCGTTGAGCAGGGCGAGCCTCTGGCCGACGGTCCTTCGACCGATCACGGCGAGCTCGCACTGGGCCAGAACCTCACCGTGGCCTACATGCCGTGGGAAGGCTTCAACTACGAGGACGGTATCGTCGTGTCCGAGCGCCTGGTGGCCGAGGACCTGCTGACGACCATTAACATCACCCGTCACGAGATCGACGCCCGCGACACCAAGCTCGGCCCCGAGGAGATCACCCGCGAGATCCCGAACCTCTCCGAGGACATGCTTGCCAACCTCGACGAGGACGGCATCATCCGCATCGGCGCCGAGGTCGGCCCTGGCGACATCCTGGTCGGCAAGGTCACGCCTAAGGGCGAGAGCGCTCTGACCGCCGAGGAGCGCCTGCTGCGCGCCATCTTCGGTGCCAAGGCCCACGATGTTCGCGATACCTCCCTTAAGATGCCTCACGGCGCTTACGGCCGCGTCATCGACGTCGTCCGCTTTAGCCGCGAGAACGGCGACGATTTGGCCCCCGGCGTCAACGAGCAGGTGCGCGTCTACGTTGCCCAGCGTCGTAAGATCCAGCAGGGCGATAAGATCGCCGGCCGCCACGGCAACAAGGGTGTTATTTGTAACGTTCTGCCGGTCGAGGACATGCCCTACATGGCTGACGGTACCCCGATCGACGTTATCCTCAACCCGCTGGGCGTTCCTTCGCGTATGAACGTCGGCCAGCTGCTCGAGTGCCACCTTGGCTGGGCTGCTGCGTGCGGTTGGGATACCGAGCAGGCCGACTCCGACAAGTACGTCCCCGGTCCGTTCTTCACCGCCACGCCCGTCTTCGACGGCGCCAAGGAGGACGAGATCGCCGAGGTCATTCGTCGTGCCAACAAGAACATGCTCAACAAGGCCACCGCTGCCTTTGGCGATCACATGCGTCCCGAGTTCGTCACCCAGCTTGACGAGCGCGGCAAGACCCGTCTGTTTGACGGCCGCACCGGCGAGGAGTTCCGCGAGCCCATTACCGTGGGTACGTCCTACATCCTCAAGCTCGGCCACATGGTCGACGACAAGATCCACGCCCGTTCGACCGGCCCTTACAGCCTGGTTACCCAGCAGCCTCTGGGCGGCAAGGCTCAGTTCGGCGGCCAGCGCTTCGGCGAGATGGAAGTTTGGGCACTGTATGCTTACGGTGCTTCCAACGTCCTGCAGGAGATCCTGACCGTCAAGTCCGACGATACCGTGGGCCGCGTCAAGACCTACGAGTCCATCGTCAAGGGCGAGAACGTTCCTGTCCCGGGTATCCCCGAGTCCTTCAAGGTTCTCGTCAAGGAGATCCGCTCCCTCGCACTGGACATCGAGCCCATGCACGATGCCGACGAGGACGCCTCCGCCCCTGTGACCGCCGAGGAGACCTCTGCTCTCGACGACCTGGCTGCGCTCGCCGGCGTTGACGCCGACGTCGAGGCCGAGGATGCCGAGACCGCCGAGGCGCCCGAGGCTGTCGCCGCCACGACCACTGATAAGGAGTAGTTGACTGTGGCAGATTTCGAAGCTACTGATTTTGACTCGGTAAAGATCTCCCTTGCCTCCGCCGACCAGATCCGTTCCTGGTCGCACGGTGAGGTCAAGAAGCCGGAGACCATCAATTACCGTACCCTCAAGCCCGAGAAGGACGGCCTGTTCTGTGAGAAGATCTTCGGCCCGACGAAGGACTGGGAGTGCTCCTGCGGCAAGTACAAGGGCATCCGCTTTAAGGGCATCGTCTGCGAGCGCTGCGGCGTCGAGGTCACCTCGGCCAAGGTGCGTCGCGACCGCATGGGCCACATCGAGCTCGCCGCTCCCGTGTCCCACATCTGGTACTTCAAGAGCCCCACGAGCTTCCCGATGAGCCGTATGCTCGACATCAAGTCCAAGGACCTCGAGAAGGTTCTGTACTTTGCCAGCTACATCATCACCGAGGTTGACTACGAGGCTCGCGAGGCCGACGCCGACGACCTGCGCGAGGAGCTCGCCGCCGATCTGGAAGAGATCGATGCCGAGTGCGCCCGCCAGATCGAGTCCCTCAAGGAGCAGGGCGACCCCGAGAACTTTGACGAGTTCTCCGACGAGGAGCCGCTGACCCCCGAGGAGATCGCCTCCGGCATCGTCGACATCGAGGAAGAGTGCAAGGACGAGAAGCAGCTCCGCACGGACGCCTTCAACGCCTTCATGAAACTCACCGAGCGCGACCTCATCTCCGATGAGCCGCTGTTCCGCGAGATGACCCGTTACTACTCCATGTACTTCAAGGGTGGTATGGGTGCCGAGGCCGTCCGCGACCTGCTCGCTGCCATCGACCTTCCTTCCGAGGCCGAGAAGCTCAAGGCCATCATCGCCGACGAGGATTCCCAGAAGCAGAAGCGCGAGAAGGCCGTCAAGCGCCTCGAGGTCGTTGACGCCTTCCTGAAGGGCGGCAACAGCCCCGCGAACATGATTCTGGACGTCATTCCTGTCATTCCGCCCGATCTGCGCCCGATGGTCCAGCTCGACGGTGGCCGCTTCGCCGCATCCGACCTCAACGACCTGTACCGTCGCGTGATCAACCGTAACAACCGACTCAAGCGCCTGCTCGACCTGGACGCCCCTGCGATCATCGTGAACAACGAGAAGCGCATGCTCCAGGAGTCCGTGGACGCCCTGTTCGACAACGGCCGTCGTGGTCGCCCGGTCTCTGGCCGTGGCGGTCGCCCGCTCAAGTCGCTCGCCGAGGCCCTCAAGGGCAAGCAGGGTCGTTTCCGTCAGAACCTGCTGGGCAAGCGTGTCGACTACTCCGGTCGTTCGGTAATCGTTACCGACCCCAAACTGCTGCTGCACCAGTGCGGTCTGCCCAAGACCATGGCGCTGGAGCTCTTCAAGCCCTTCGTCATGAAGCGCCTGGTCGAGCTTGGCAAGGTCGAGAACATCAAGGGCGCCAAGCGCGCTATCGACCGCGGTGCCACCTTTGTGTGGGATATCCTCGAAGAGGTCATCGACGGCCGCGTCGTGCTGCTCAACCGTGCACCGACCCTGCACCGTCTGTCCATCCAGGCCTTTGAGCCGGTGCTGGTCGAGGGCAAGGCTATCCACCTGCACCCGCTGGTCTGCTCGCCCTTCAACGCTGACTTCGACGGCGACCAGATGTCTGTCCACGTGCCGCTGTCCAGCCAGGCTCAGGCCGAGGCTCGCGTGCTCATGCTCTCTGCGAACAACCTGCGCTCGCCGGCATCCGGCAAGCCGGTCAACATCCCTTCGCAGGACATGATCATCGGTGTGTACTACCTCACCCAGGTTCGCGAGGGTCTGCCGGGCGAGAACCACGTGTTCTCGAGCTTCGACGACGCGCTGCACGCCTATGACTGCCGCTCCGAGGTCGACATGCAGGCCAAGATCCAGGTCCGCGTGTCCGCTGCCGATGCCAACGTCATCAACGAGGACGGCACCCGTATCTTCCGCGTCAAGAACGGCAAGAACGAGTTTGTCGACTACGACGTCACCGGCAACAAGACCGCGCGCTTCGAGACCTCTATCGGCCGCATCATCTTCAACCGCCAGTGCCTGCCCGAAGACTATGAGTTCATGAACTACAAGATGGTCAAGGGCGACGTGGCCAAGCTGGTTGCGGACTGCTGCGATCGTTACCCCGAGGCCAAGGTCGGCCCGATCCTCGACGCCATCAAGTACTCCGGCTTCCACTACGCTACCCGCGCCGGCCTCACCATCTCGGTGTGGGACGCTCTCATCCCTGCCGAGAAGCAGGAGCTGCTCGACCGCGCCCAGGCCAACGTCGACCAGATCAACGAGTACTTCGAGGAGGGCTTCATCAACGAGACGGAGCGCCACATCGAAGTCGTTAACGAGTGGACCGCTTGTACCGACAAGGTCGCAGCGCTCATGCTCGACATGTTCGACGAGGAGAACCCGCTCTACATGATGGCCGACTCCGGCGCCCGTGGTTCTAAGACCCAGCTGCGTCAGCTCGGCGGCATGCGTGGCCTGATGGCAGACATGTCCGGCGAGACGATCGACCTTCCCATTAAGGCGAACTTCCGCGAGGGCCTGCTGCCGCTCGAGTACTTCATTTCGACCTACGGCGCCCGTAAGGGCCTGGTCGATACCGCATCCCACACCTCGGACTCTGGTTACCTGACCCGTCGTCTGGTCGACGTGGCCCAGGACGTCATCGTCCGCGAGGAGGACTGCGGTACGCACGAGGGCGTCACCTACAACCTCATCATCCCCGGCACCACCGATCTCAACACCGACCTCGTCGGCCGTTGCTTCATTGAGGACGTCGTGGCTCCCGATGGCACCGTGCTCTTTGAGCAGGACGGTTACATCGAGAAGGTCGCCGACATTCAGAAGATGGTCGATGCGGGCCTCAAGAAGGTCAAGCTCCGCGCGCTGCTCACCTGCCGCTCCAAGTACGGCGTGTGCCAGAAGTGCTACGGCTGGGATCTTTCCACCCGTCGTCCGGTCGCCATCGGTACCGCGGTCGGCATTATTGCCGCCCAGTCCATCGGCGAGCCCGGTACGCAGCTTACGATGCGTACCATTCACTCCGGCGGCGTCGCTGGCGTCGACGATATTACGCAGGGTCTGCCTACGGTCAGCCGTATGTTCGATATCGTCGGCAACGTCAACGAGAAGATCCTGGGTCGCGAGGCCGAGCTGGCTCCGTACTCCGGTCACCTCTCGATTAAGCCCGAGAAGTCCGAGTACGTGCTGACGCTCACCGACTCCGAGGACCACACCCGTGTCCTCGACGAGCGTCGCGTCCCCGCTTCGGTGCGCTTCATGCCCGAGATCGAGGACGGCTGCGAGGTTCGCGCCGGCGACCAGATCACCAAGGGCTTCGTCAACTTCCGCAACCTGCGCAAGCTGACCGACATCGAGTCGACGATGCACACCTTCGTCGAGAGCGTCAAGGACGTCTACACCAGCCAGGGCGTCGACCTGAACGACAAGCACATCGAGGTGCTCGCACGTCAGATGCTGCGTCGCGTTCAGATCACCAACCCCGGTGACTCCAAGTACCTGCTTGGTCAGTACGTCGACCGCTACGAGTTCGCCGACGAGGTCGAGCGCGTTGCCCGTCTGGGCGGCCAGGCTCCTGTGGCCGAGCCCGTCATCCTGGGTACGCTCAAGGTCGCGTCCAACATCGACTCCTGGCTGTCGAGCGCTTCGTTCATCCGTACCGCCGGCGTCCTTACCGAGGCTGCCATCGAGGGCAAGGTCGACCACCTGCTCGACCTTAAGTCCAACGTCATCGTCGGTAAGAAGATCCCGGCCGGTACCGGCCTCAAGCCGTACGCCAACGCCAAGCTGACGTATCGTACGGCCGACGGCTATGTCGACATCGACGGCCCGGCTTCGCCCAACGCCAAGTCGCTGCCCGAGTGGGCTCCGGTTGAGCTCAAGGACTTGGACGAGCAGCTCCCGCAGCAGCTCGACTGGGCCGGCTACGACGAGTTCGGTGGTGCTGACGGTTCGTTCACCCGCAACGGCCATACCATCTCCGCCGAGAAGGCTCGCCTGTACCTGTTCGACGACCTGGGCGTGTCGCAGCGCTGGACCAACAAGTTCAGCGAGGTCGGCATCGAGACGGTCGGCGACCTGGTCGGCAAGTCCGAGGAGGATCTGCTGCGCATCGATGGTATCGGTGCCAAGGCGATCGAGGAGCTCCGTGACGGCCTGGAGGCCCACGACCTGCTCTACATCCTCGAGAACAACGACGACGTTGCCGACGAGGAAGACCTCTCGCAGCTGCTGCAGATGGTCTTTAGCCCCGACGGTCCGGACGACATCCTGCTGGGCACCTCCGCCGCGCCGACGCATCACGCCGACGCCGACGAGGAGCTCCTGGGTGCCCCGATCGACGACAAGAAGGCTCCCGCCAACGGTGCCATCAACGAGGACATGGCTTCCCTCGACGAGCTGCTCAACCAGCTCGTGGACACCGACGATGCCGAAGAGGCCAAGGATAACGACGAGGAGTAATTTCCTAGTACGTTAACCGCCCTTCCAAAGACCCGTTTCCCAATAGGGAAGCGGGTCTTTTTTGTTGAAGAAAACCTACCAAAAAGGGACAGGTTTATTTTGGTAGGTTATTCCTGCTTGAATTTGAAACATTTCGTTCGGTCAAAGCGTATCTATGGTGAGGGCCTCATCGAGAACCATTAACGTCACCGGGAGGTGATTATGGAAGAACAAGCTTTTAGACAGGCGGTCGAAGATCACCGGGATGTCGTGTTTCGAATCGCATTGACGTACCTGCGCGATCGTGCCGATGCCGACGATGTCGCTCAAGACGTCTTTCTGAAGTTACTCAAAAGCGATGCGCAATTTGAAAGCTGGGAACATCTTCGTCGATGGCTTATCCGGGTCACGATCAATGAATGCAAATCTCTCTTTCGAAAGCCATGGAGGCGTGTGGAGGATATTGAGAACCTGGCCGATTCGCTTTCGACGGCGCAGGAGGAGACCAAGGCGGTCCTGTCAGACGTTATGCGACTTCCGGAACGATTCCGTGTTCCCATCATGCTCTATTACTATCTGGGCTTTTCGACCTCAGAGATTGCCGAGTTATTGCATGTGCCAGCCGCGACTGTTCGAACGCGTTTGGCTCGCGGCAGATCGAAGCTCAAGTTCATCCTAGAGGAGGGCGACCGTGAAATCCAATCAAATCAAGCAGGCCTTCGAGTCCGTCCAAGCCGATAGCGATCTTGCTGACCGTGTTCTTTATGCCGCTGCTGGTGAGCCGCTTCGCCGAAAGGGTCACGCGAAGCCTCTGTATGTTGCCGTGATCGGATGCCTTGCCGGAGTGCTGGCGACCGGAGGGGTCGCCTACGCCGTCGTCAATTCCAGCTATTTTGCCTCTGCCTGGGGAAACCACGGCAACGGGGATTCCATTACCTGGACCAACGGCGGCTCATCGGGAACTAAATATACCTACACCAGAGAGTTTGGCGATGGCATCGCGCCCCAAAGCCTGGAAGGCGCAGTCCAGGAGGTTAATCTGTCCGTCGAGGGCAACGGCTATACGCTTGATATCCATGAGATGGCAATCGACCAAAACGGCTGCGGAGCCGTGACGTTTACGTTGTCCAATCCAAATGGAGTTAACTACTACAAGCCAGCAGCAGAGATTGGCGAACTTGTTCTCTATGGTGAAGAAGAGCAGGGCATCGGCACGCCCGATATGAAGTTCGGCGAGGAATGGCCTGACACACGCAGCACAATTGATAAGGACACATCAAGCGATACTGTCATTAATGGCACGATGTACTTTGCCGCTATGGATCGCGAGCGAGATTTGCAACATGCTGTCACCTGGAATATCCATTGGACCGAGGGTGAAGGTGAGAGTGCGAGGCGGTTTGAGGCGTCGACACCCGAGTTCAATATTGGAGCGTACGTCGATACAAAGGAACTCCGCTCCGGTGACTCGCCTCTTGAGATTAGCCCGTTTTCCATCCAGACGCACATCGATGATTTGGGCTATGAAGCAGTTGATAATAAGCTGACCGTCAGCTACAAGGATGGATCGGAGCAGATTATCGAAGATGACGACGCAGGGGTGTTCAACTTATATTTTTCTTATGGGCGCAATAGCGGAGAGAACATCTGGGTGCCAACGAAGTTGATTGATGTCGATCAAGTTGTCTCGGTAACCCTTGAAATTGTGAGGTATACATCAACAGGGGAGACCGAAACGAAAGAGCCCTTTACCATCGTCTATTCGTAAGATTTGGGGTCGCTTCCTACTAGGGGAAGCGGCCTATTTTGCGAAACATGGATGGTTGGATCGGGCGCTATTCATCTGGTCATCGGAAGTGCGGTGAAAAACTCAGAACCGTTAAGCACACCTAAAATTTGACCCACTGCTGAGCTGCGGTTTTGTCGTTAAATATGCCGGTCTGCTTGGAGGTTTGCGAATTTTCTCCGCACTTCCGAAAACGTCGTCGATCTAGATGCTGCAAAAAGATACTGACTACCGTAATCGGCCACGTTTCCCAGATAAAACCGACCAAAATTAACCTGTCCCTTTTTGGCAGGGAACGTTGCCCCGACGAGCACGTCGGATCCCCGGCCCGGGCGGCCCAGGTTTTAAGTTTGTCGCGAGTTCCGCACGCAAAGGAA
>CABUBH010000060.1 GCA_902489775.1 uncultured Collinsella sp. | reverse complement strand
AAGACCACGGCCGCTTTTATGCTCCAGTCCATCATCAAGGCGGCGGGCGAGTCCTGCGGCATGATCGGCTCGGTGAGTACCGACGATGGTATCGAGTGCTACGAGAGCACCAACACCACGCCCGAGGCCCCCGAGGTTTGGCGCCATATCGCCAACTGCCGCACGTCCGGTCGCCAGTCCATGGTCATGGAGGTCTCGAGCCAGGCGCTCAAGTACCAACGCGTCGAGAATCTGCCGTTTGACGTGGCGTGCTTCCTCAACATCGGCCGCGACCACATCTCGCCGATCGAACACCCCACGTTTGAGGATTATTTTGAGAGCAAACTCAGGATCTTTGACCAGGCAAAGACTGCCGTGGTGAATCTGGGCACCGAAGAGGTCGACCGTGTGCTGGAGGCAGCGTCGACGGCCGAGCGCTTGGTGACCGTTGGCGTCGAGCATCCCGAGGCGAGCCTGTGGGCGAGCGACGTACGCATGGTCGGCTTTAGCATCGAGTTCAACTTGCATGGCCTGTGTGCCGACGAGTCCGAGGCGGGGGAGAAGGTCCTGCTGGGCATCGCGGGCGACTTTAACGTGGAAAACGCGCTGGTCGCTATCGCCGCCGCGCGCGAGATCGGCATCGGTATCGAGGCTATCAAGAAGGGCCTCTCCAAACTGCGTGTGCCGGGCCGTATGGAGGTCGTGGAGTCGAAGGACGGCCGCGTGATCTGCGTCGTCGACTATGCGCACAACCAGCTTTCGTTCCGTTCGCTTTTCTCGTCGGTCAAGCGCGCGTTTCCCGCCAGCCCGGTCATCGCGGTGTTTGGCGCTGCCGGCGGCAAGGCGCAGGAGCGCCGCGAGCAGCTTCCGCGCGAGGCCGCACCGTATTCCGACCTGATGATCTTTGCCAATGAGGACCCGGCTCACGAGGACCCGATGAAGGTCTGTCGCGAGCTTGCCGAACATGTTCCCGACGATACGCCGAACAAGATCATCCTCGATCGCGAAGCTGCCGTGCATGCGGCGTTCAAGGCGGCGCGCGAGGAGTACGTCAACCCCGATGCTCCTACCATTGTCTTGCTGCTGGCAAAGGGTGACGAGGAGCTCATGCACGTGGGCGACGAGTTCGTGCCCATCGAGAGCGACCTTTCGTTGGCCAATCGCCTGATCGATGTTACCCAGTTTGACTAATGAACCATGATGGCGGCGGCGCCCTGAGTGCGCTGTCGCCATAAGCGTGTTCCCTCAATCAAAACATGCCGTCCAAGTCCAAATCCTTCTACGTAAACGGAGTAACCATGTCCCACAATACCCTGCCGACCGTTGCCGAGCTTTCGGGCGAGATGCGCGAGCGCTTGGCCAAGGTCAAGTACGTCTTTACCGACCTGGATGCCACGATGCTCGCGCCCGGCTCGTGCGTGCTGCGCGACAACGACGGCAACCCTTCGACCAAACTCGTCGAGGCCGTCGTGGCGCTCGCTCGCGCTGGTATCCAGGTGGTTCCCACCTCGGGCCGCAACCGTACCATGGTCCACGAGGACGCGCGCGTGCTCGGCCTCAACTCCTACATCGGCGAGATGGGCGGCCTGGTCATGTACGACCTCAAAGCCAACGATTGGGAGTATCTGACCGGCGACATGCCTTACGACCCCGCCTGCGGCCTTACTCCGCACCAGGTGATCGAGCAGACCGGCGTGTGCGAGAAGATCCTTGCCCGCTGGCCGCACAAGATCGAGTACCACAACGACATGTCGACCGGCTACAAGTACCGTGAGGTCACCGTCGGCATGCGCGGCGATGTGCCCGACGATGAGGTCCAGGCCATCCTGGACGAGGCCGGCTGCGGTCTGGTCTGGGCTTGCAACGGCCATCTGACGCACCTGTCCAAGCCGACGACGCTCGAGCTTAATCGCGTCGAGGACGGTCGCGCCTTCAACATCAATCCGGCGGGTCTTAACAAAGGCGTTGCCATTGCGCGCTTCTGCGAGCACCTGGGGATCGAGCGCGAGGAGACGCTTGCGCTCGGCGACTCCGAGTCCGACTTCTACATGGCCGATCACGTGGGCACGTTCTGCCTGGTCGAGAATGGCCTGACGAGCGCCGGCGCGCCCGAGTTCCTGGCTGCTTGCGAGAACGCTTTCGTTACGCGTGGCAAAATTGTCGACGGTTGGGCGGCGACGGCAGAGCTGCTGGTCGCGGCGCGTTCGTAGCGCGCCGCCGCCGCACTTGGACATGTCTTTTCGAGAGAGACTGGTGAGGTAATGTCCGATATCGAGAATCCGGCAGGCGACACGCGCCCGATTGGCGTGTTCGATTCTGGTTTGGGCGGTCTGACGGTTGCGCGCGCCATCGCGACGGCGCTGCCGCACGAGTCCGTCTACTACTTTGGCGACACCAAACGCTGCCCCTACGGCACGCGCACCGAGGATGAGGTGCGCTCGTTTGCGTTGCAGGCGGGTCGTTGGCTTTCGAAGCACGACGTCAAGATTATGGTCATCGCCTGCAACACGGCGACCGCTGCGGCCTTGCGTCTGGCCCAGCAGGTGCTCGACGTTCCCGTGATCGGTGTGATCGCGCCGGGTGCCCGTGCAGCAATCAACAGCACGCGTACGCGTCGCGTGGGCGTGCTCGCCACCAACCTCACCATTCGCTCGGGCGCCTACACGCGCGCCATTCAGGATCTGGATGCCGGCGTCGATGTATACGGCTGTCCTGCCTCGAGCTTTGTCGAGGTTGTCGAACACGAGCTCGCCTCGGGTGCACATCTGCAGGAACAGTGGCTTGAGAACGAGGACATCTTCGATACGCCTGCCGTGCGTGCGCTGGTGGGTGCCACGGTTGAGCCGCTGCGCGACCACGGTATCGATACCGTGGTGCTCGGCTGTACGCATTTTCCGCTGTTGGTGGGACCTATCCGGCATGCGCTGGGGCCTGGGGTGCGCGTCGTGAGTTCCGCCGAGGAGACCACGCGCGAGCTGACCGATATCCTCA
The DNA here is from genome assembly GCA_902489775.1 of uncultured Collinsella sp. Taxonomy (GTDB): domain Bacteria; phylum Actinomycetota; class Coriobacteriia; order Coriobacteriales; family Coriobacteriaceae; genus Collinsella. The sequence continues at coordinate 6,769 of CABUBH010000060.1, read as the reverse complement.
CGCGCCGCGAGCAGCTGGCGGGCGACGCCGCCGAGCCGCAGCATCGTTTTGCCACGACGGCCGATAACATTGCCGAGTTTGCGGTGGCGGGCAGCTTTATCTTTGGACAGCCGCTCAAGAGCATCGAACATATCGATATCGATGAGCTGAAATAGATGTAAGGCAGCCGCCAAAGCCTTCGCCACATCTTTTGCCGAAAGGAAATTTCTATGGAGTACATGCAGGTCAACCGCGCCAACGGTCGCGCCGCCAACGAGTTGCGCCCCGTTAAGCTCACCCGTGGTGTCATGAAGCACGCCCACGGCTCGTGTTTGGCCGAGTTCGGCGACACGCGCGTGCTGTGCGCCGCCACTATCGAGGAGGGCGTGCCGGGCTGGCGAAAGGGAGCTAAGGCCGGCTGGGTGACCGCGGAATACGCCATGCTGCCGGCGTCGACCGGCAAGCGCTGCAAGCGCGAGCACGCCAACCGCAAGGGTCGCTCCATGGAGATCGAGCGCCTCATTGGCCGCAGCCTGCGTACCGTCGTCAACATGAAGGCGCTCGGCGAGTACACCGTCACCGTCGACTGCGATGTGATTCAGGCCGATGGCGGCACGCGTACAGCGAGCATCACCGGCGCCTGGGTGGCGCTGCACGACGCCCTCGCCATGTGGGTCGAGGCGGGCAAGATCGAGCGCATCCCGCTTATCGGCCAGGTGGCTGCCATCTCCATGGGCGTTGTCGACGGCAATACGCTGCTTGACCTCGATTATTCCGAGGACAGCCATGCCGAGGTCGACATGAACCTCGTCGCCACCGACACCGGCGAGATGATCGAGCTCCAGGGCACCGGCGAGCAGGCGCCCTTTGACCGCAAACGCCTCAACGCCCTGCTCGACCTGGGCGACAAGGGTATCGCCGAGCTCATCGAGCTTCAGCGCCAAGCCATCGCCTAACCTGCCAAAAGGGACAGGTTTATTTTGGTAGGTTTTATCTGCTGAAATGCTGCGTTGAAAGGTCCGATCGCCTGAGAGGGGAGAGGTCAAGTGCCCAAACGCCCCTCACGCGGCTTGCTATAGAGACAAGGAGGCCAGTCATGGCACTTGAGAAGATTGACATCGACACCCTCGACCCGGCGGCGACCATCGTCGTGGCAACGGGCAACGCCCATAAGCTCACCGAGATCGAGGCCATTTTGGGCAAGGTCATGCCCGAGGTGCGCTTTGTGGCGCTCGGCCAGCTGGGTGATTTTGAGGATCCCGAGGAAAACGGCACGACGTTTTTGGAGAACGCCATCATCAAGGCCCAAGCCGCGGTTGAGGAGACGGGCCTTATGGCCATTGCCGACGATTCGGGCTTGGTCGTCGACGCGCTGGACGGTGATCCCGGTGTGTATAGCGCGCGCTATGCGGGCGTGCACGGCGACGATGCCGCCAACAACGCCAAGCTGCTCGTTAACCTGGAAGGCGTGGCAGATGAGGACCGCACCGCACGCTTTATGAGCGTCGTTGCGCTCATCGACACGGACGGCTTGGTCACCTATGGCGAGGGCGCTTGCGAGGGCGTTATCGCGCACGAGGGCCGCGGCGATCACGGCTTTGGCTATGACCCGCTGTTCCTGCCGGTCGACACGCCGGGCAAGACCATGGCCGAGCTGACGGCTGACGAGAAGAACGCCATCAGCCATCGTTTCCACGCGCTCGAGCATCTGTCCGCCAAGCTGACGGGCGAGGAGTAGACCGTGCGTGCGGTGGTGCAGCGCGTGCTCAACGCCGGCGTGACGGTCGACGGCGAGTGCGTGGGCCGCATTGGACGCGGCTACCTGGTGCTGCTGGGTGTGGGCCATGGCGATACGCGTGCCGAGGCCGACAAGCTGTGGGGCAAGCTCCGCGGGCTGCGTATCAACGAGGACGAGAACGGCAAGACCAACTTGGCGCTTGCCGATGTCGACGGCGAGGTGCTCGTGGTGTCGCAGTTCACGCTGTTCGCCGACTGCCGCCACGGTCGCCGTCCGTCGTTTACGGATGCCGGCGCACCCGATGTTGCCAACGAGCTCTACGAGTACTTCCTGACGCTCGTTCGTCAAGATGTCGAACACGTGGCGCACGGCATTTTTGGCGCCGATATGAAAGTCGACTTGGTCAACGACGGCCCATTCACCATCGTCTTGGACACCGACAACCTTTAGGTTACGCGGTTTTACCAAACCGCGTAACAACTGGTCATGCGAGGTTGTCGTCTGGTACGTATTCGAGACCGGGCTTTTTTAGCTACTTGCGTTTGGCGGCAGCAGGGTGCTATAGTATTAGAGTTTTGTCTATCTTAGGGGTATTATCCCCTTTTTGAATTGCACCTTCTGGAGGCCCTGTTCATGGAAGAGATGGAAGTCAATCACGTCGACGACATCCACGAGAAGCTGACCGATATGGTGGGCGATCGCGTCAAGGTTAAGGCCAACATGGGCCGCACCCGCGTCGTCGAGCGCATGGGCACCATCAAGAGCGTCCACCCCGCCGTCTTTATCGTCGAGGTTGACGAGCGCCGCGGCCGCAAGTCGCGTCAGTCCTACCAGTATATCGATGTCCTCACCGGTCAGGTCGAGCTGTTCGACCCTGAGAGCGGCGAGCATATCTTTACCCCGCTCGGCAATCAGCTCGAGGAGCACTAACGGTGACCGATCGGTCCCTGACTCTTTCCGCGCCGGCAAAGATTAACTTCTACCTGGGGGTTCATACCGAGCGCGATGACCGCGGCTACCACAGGGTCGATTCCCTGATGGCAGCCGTCGGTCTTTCCGATACCGTGACGGTCACGCCGGCGCAGGCGCTGACTGTCCAGACGGTTCCGGCATCAGATTTTCCCATGCAAAAGAATACGGCGTATCGGGCTGCGGTTGCTATGGCCGAGCATTATGGTCGCGAGGCAAACATCTGCGTGACGATTGAGAAGCGCATTCCATTGTGCGCCGGCTTGGGCGGCCCCTCGACGGATGCGGCCGCGGTCATTGTCGCCTTGGCAGAGCTCTGGGGCATTGATCGCACCGACCCAGCGCTCGACGATATTGCGCGGGGCATTGGTGCTGACGTCCCGTTCTTTTTGCACGCGAGTCCTGCGTTCTACGTAGGTGGGGGAGACGTGCTGGCAACTGAGTACCCCGCGCTGCCCGCGACGCCCGTCGTGCTGGTCAAGCCGCGCGAGGCAAGCGTTTCGACAATTGAAGCCTATCGACGTTTTGACGAGGCCCCGGTGCCTGCGGACAAGCCCGGCGCGATAGCTTCTGCCTTGCGTGCTGGTGATGCCGAGACGGCATATGCACTCATCCATAACAACCTTGGTGTCATTTCCGCACAGATGGAGTCGCAGATTCAAACGGTCCTCGACTGGCTGCGTAAACAGGACGGAACCGTTGCTGTAGATGTGTGCGGATCGGGTGCCTGCTCGTTTGCCATTTGCGACACCGCTGCCACGGCCGAAAGGCTTGCGGAAGCTGCCCAGCAAAACGGCTGGTGGTCCTACGCGACGGAGCTCATTCCCAACACGGTTCAAATCGACGCGCCAAAGAAATAAAAATTTCTCTAGCACACGGCGAAAATCTTTGTTACTATAGTCGAGCTAACGGGTTGTGGCTCAGTTTGGTAGAGCACTGCGTTCGGGACGCAGGGGTCGCTGGTTCAAATCCAGTCAACCCGACCAGAGCATGAGGAGGGACCGCTTCTTGCGGTCCCTTTTTTTAGCTATTGTTGTGATACCGCGATACCCGCGGTATACTCATTCGAGCTTGTCTCGCTGTATTGTGGAGGTCTACATGTTTGGACTGAGGGCTCCTGAGCTCATCATTATTCTCGTCGTTGTCCTGATTATCTTCGGGCCCAAGAACCTGCCGAAGCTCGGCAAGTCCCTCGGCTCTACCGTCAAGAATATCCGTGAGGGTATGGAGGGCGACGATAAGGCCGAGACCAAGCAGGCCGAGGAGGTCGTGGTCGAGCAGTCCGAGGAGGACAAGGAGATCGCTGAGCTCGAGGCCAAGCTCGCTGCTGCCAAGAAGAAGCAGGCAGAGGACAGCGACGCGGACGCAGAGTAGTCCCATCCCTTTGGGGTGAGCACCTGACCGGCTTGCCCGCAGGCTAGCCGGTCTTTTTCGTTTTGTTGACAGTTGATTGTTGATCAGAGTTGGGGAGATATCCGTATGGACGCAAGCCAGATCGTACTGACCGCTGAGGGCCGCCAGAAGCTCGTCGAGGAGCTCGCTTGGCGTGAGGGCGATTACGCCAAGGAGATCGTCGAGGACATCAAGGAAGCCCGCGCGTTCGGCGACCTTTCGGAGAACTCCGAGTACGACGCCGCTAAGGACAAGCAGGCCCAGAACGCCGCTCGTATTGCCGAGATCCAGGCCATCCTCGCCAACGCTCAGGTTGCTGCCACCACGGGCGACCTGACCGTCTCCATCGGTTCCACCGTTTCGCTGATTGATCCCAACGGCGAGGTCATGGAAGTCACGCTCGTCGGTACCACCGAGACCAACTCGCTCGAGCACAAGATTTCCAACGAGTCTCCGGTCGGTCACGCCATCATTGGTCACGGCGAGGGCGACTCCGTCGAGGTCGTTACGCCTTCCGGCAAGACTCGCGTCTACACCATCGCCAAGATCGCACGCTAGACCACGGTCCCGCGTAAAGGTATGTTTTCGCTCCCTGGGACCGAATCCTGGGGAGCGTTTTAGTTTGAGGAGCTAACTTATGGCAGAGAACCAGAACGCCGCCGATCAGGCATCGACGCTCAACGACGAGCGCGCCACCCGCCTGGCCAAGCGCGCCGCCCTGTTCGAGGCGGGCCAGAACCCCTATCCCGAGCACTCTGAGCTTGAGGACTACGTCGCCGATATCGAGGCTAAGTACGCCGAGCTTGCCGATGGCGAGGACACCGAGGACGTCGTGAAGATCGCCGGCCGCGTGGTCGCCAAGCGCGGTCAGGGCAAGATCATGTTCATCGTCGTGCGCGATGCGACTGCCGAGATTCAGCTGTTCTGCCGCATCAACGACATGGACGAGGCTGCCTGGAATACGCTCAAGGCCCTTGACCTGGGCGACATCCTGGGCGTGACCGGCGTGGTCGTGCGCACCCAGCGCGGCCAGCTTTCCGTTGCCCCTAAGAGCGCGACCCTGCTTGCCAAAGCCGTTCGTCCGCTGCCCGAGAAGTTCCACGGTCTTTCCGACAAGGAGACCCGCTATCGCCAGCGCTATGTCGACCTGATCGCCAACGACGACGTTCGTGAGACCTTCCGTAAACGTTCGCAGATTCTCTCCACCTTCCGTCGCTTTATGGAGTCCGACGGCTACATGGAGGTCGAGACCCCCATCCTGCAGACCATCCAGGGCGGTGCCACGGCCAAGCCGTTCATTACCCACTTCAACGCGCTCGATCAGGAGTGCTACCTGCGTATTGCCACCGAGCTGCACCTCAAGCGCTGCATCGTCGGTGGTTTTGAGCGCGTGTTCGAGATCGGCCGCATCTTCCGTAACGAGGGCATGGACCTCACCCACAACCCCGAGTTCACCACGATGGAGGCCTACCGTGCCTTCTCCGACCTCGAGGGCATGAAGGCGCTCGCCCAGGGCGTCATTAAGGCGGCTAACAAGGCCATCGGCAACCCCGAGGTCATCGAGTACCAGGGCCAGACCATCGACCTTTCTGGTGAGTGGGCCAGCCGTCCCATGACCGACATCGTCTCCGACGTGCTCGGCAAGCAGGTCACCATCGACACGCCGGTCGAGGAGCTTGCTGCCGCCGCGCGCGAGAAGGGCCTGGAGATTAAGCCCGAGTGGACCGCCGGCAAGATTATCGCCGAGATCTACGATGAGCTGGGCGAGGACACCATCGTCAACCCCACGTTCGTGTGCGATTACCCCATCGAGGTCAGCCCGCTTGCCAAGCGCTTTGAGGACGACCCGCGCCTGACGCACCGCTTTGAGCTGGTTATTGCCGGTCACGAGTACGCCAACGCGTTCTCCGAGCTCAACGACCCGGTCGACCAGGCCGAGCGCTTTGCCGCTCAGATGGCCGAGAAGGCCGGCGGTGACGACGAGGCCATGGAGTACGACGAGGACTACGTGCGCGCCCTCGAGTACGGTATGCCTCCCGCGGGCGGCATTGGCATTGGTATCGACCGCGTGGTCATGCTGCTCACCAACCAGGCTTCTATCCGCGACGTGCTGCTGTTCCCGCACATGAAGCCCGAGAAGGGTTTCCAGTCCGGTGCCGCTGCCGCCAAGGCTGCCGAGGCCGGCAACGCCGCGAGCCCGTTCGTTAAGTCGCTTAAGCCCACGCTCGATTACTCCAAGATCGCCGTTGAGCCGCTGTTTGAAGAGTTCGTCGACTTTGATACCTTCTCCAAGAGCGATTTCCGCGCTGTGAAGGTCAAGGCATGCGAGGCCGTCAAGAAGTCCAAGAAGCTGCTGAACTTTACGCTCGACGACGGCACCGGCACCGACCGCACCATCCTCTCCGGTATTCACGCTTATTACGAGCCCGAGGACCTGGTTGGCAAGACCTTGCTCGCCATCACCAACCTGCCTCCGCGCAAGATGATGGGTATTCCCAGCTGCGGCATGCTGATCAGCGCTGTCCACGAGGAGGAGGGCGAGGAGCGCCTCAATCTGATCCAGCTCGACGCCTCCATCCCCGCCGGCGCAAAGATGTACTAGGGGGTTACGGCGTTTTGCCAAACGCCGTAACCAGTTGACGCTGCGCGCCGCCCAGGGCGACAATTTGTCATTCAAAAGGCAAGGCATGA
>CABUBH010000059.1 GCA_902489775.1 uncultured Collinsella sp. | reverse complement strand
AACAGATGATCAACGAAACTATGTATGCTCGCGGTGCGGAAAGCTCCATCATCCGCGAGATTTTTAGCTATGGCCTTGAGCGCAAGGCACAAATCGGCGCGGAAAACGTATTCGATTTCTCGCTGGGCAACCCGAGCGTTCCTGCTCCCGCTGCCGTCGCGGAGTCCATCAAAAAGGCGCTTGAACTGCCGAGCGAGCAGCTGCACGGATACACGCCTGCACCGGGCCTGCCGCAGTGCCGTGCCGCCGTGGCTGAGTCGCTCAACCGTCGTTTCGGTACGAGCTATGAGGGCAAGGACGTCTTTATGACGGTGGGCGCTGCAGCTTCGCTCACCTGCACGCTCAATGCCGTTACGAACCCGGGTGACGAGGTCATTGTCATTGCCCCGTACTTCCCGGAGTATCGCGTGTGGATTGAGAAGGCCGGCTGTACGTGTGTCGAGGCGCTCGCCGATGAAGATACGTTCCAGCTGAGCGTGGACAACGTTCTTAAGGCTATTACCGACAAGACGGCAGCTGTCATCATCGACTCGCCGAATAACCCGACTGGTGCCGTGTATACGCGCGATACCCTGACGCGACTGGCTAATGTTTTGCACGAGGTCAACGCCAAACGCGAGCCCGAGAACCCGATCGCGCTTATCTCGGATGAGCCGTATCGCGAGATTGTCTATGGTGCCGAGGTGCCTTGGGTGCCTTCGATCTACGAGCACACCATCGTGTGCTACTCGTATTCCAAGTCGCTTTCGCTGCCGGGCGAGCGCGTGGGGTGGATCCTGGTTCCCAATACGAATCCTCGGGCAGCTCGTCTAATGCCCGCCGTTGCCGGCGCCGCCCGTACGCTGGGCTTCGTGTGTGCGCCGGCGCTCTTCCAGCGCGTAATTATCGACTGCATCGATGAGCCGAGTGACGTTGAGGCCTATGCACACAACCGCACGGCGCTTACCGATGCATTGGCGGAGTACGGCTACACGTATGTTGAGCCGGATGGCGCGTTCTACCTGTGGGTGAAGGCGCTGGAGCCCGATGCGAACGCCTTCTGCGAGCGCGCGAAGAAGTATGAGCTGCTCGCGGTGCCCTCGGACAGCTTTGGCATGCCGGGCTGGTTCCGCTTGGGCTACTGCGTGAGCTACGAGACTATCGTCAACTCACTGCCCGCCTGGAAGCAGCTGGCCGACGAGTATCGTCAAAAGTAAAGCGCTCTGCTTACAATGTTTTACGTGAAACGGGGTTTGGCTTTAAGCCAGACCCCGTTGTCTATGCCGTTGTGTGATTGGGATGAAGCAGTTTTACGACTGCCGAAAGCTATGCGTACAATGAATATACGCGACGGCCATACTGGACAAGGAGACCCGATGCCCTACCTTCTTTCTTGTGATATTCATACTCATACGATGTTCTCTGCGCATGCGTACTCAACCATCGAGGAGAACATCTATTGGGCGGCAGAGCGCGGCCTTCAGGTGCTCGGTTCCGCCGATCATTTAAGCTCGATGGTTACGCCTTGTCCCAATGACCTGCGCAGTTTCCAATTCTTTATTAACCAGGATATCTGGCCGCGCATTTGGAGCGGCGTGCTGGTGCTTCGCGGCGCCGAGGCCGATATCGTTTCGCTGGACGGCAGCTTGTTTGGCGAGGATATTCCCGTCGACCTTGATATCGCCGGCGATTCGTACAGTCGTCAACACTCACTGTTCGAATTGGTGACGCGCAATTTGGATTATTTGGTGGCAAGCGTGCATAATCCGCAGTTTGCCGAGGGCGCGACGCTGGCTCAAACGACCCAGATGTATATCAATGCCTTAGAACATCCCAAGGTGTTCATGTTGGGGCATACGGGGCGCTCGGGCGTGCCGTTCGATATCGACGAGGTGCTGTTGGCGGCTAAGGCCAAGCACAAGATTATCGAGATCAACAACCATAGTCTTGAACACGGTGTCGACACTGAGCATTGGGCCGTATGCCGCAAGATCGCCGAGCGCTGCGCCGAGCTGGGCGTGGGCATTGGCGTGTCGACCGATGCCCACATTGGCATGGCCATTGGCAAGCTCGATCACGCGCGCAAGATGCTCGACGAGATTCACTTCCCGCTGGATTTGATCGTGACGCGCGACCGCGAGACGCTGCTGCGCGAGATGGCGGCGGCAGGCGTGTGCGACCTGCGCAAGAGTATGTAGCGAGGCTCAATGTGCAACAAGAAGGGGGCGGTCCAGACGGGCCGCCCCCTTCTTGTGCCGGCGGCTTAGCGGCGCTCGAGGACCGCGACGGTCTCGGTGTGGTCGGTGTGAGGGAACATGTCGACCGGCGTGATCTTGAGCAGACGATAGCCTCTGTCGAGGAGCTGGTGCAGGTCGCGCTCTTGGGTTACGGGGTTGCAGCTGATATAGGTGATGCGGCGCGGCTTAAGTGCGCAGGCAGCTTCGAGGAACTCGGGGGTGGAGCCGGCGCGTGGCGGGTCGATGGAGAGAACGTCAACGCGCTCGTTGTTATCGGCGGCGTCCAGGATGTAATCGGTGGCGTCGTCGGCCATAAACCAAGCGCTGCGGGTGAGGCCGTTGAGCTCGGCATTGCGGCGCGCATCGGCAATGCCTGCCGTGTTGCGCTCCACGCCGAGCAGCATAATGCCGATACCCTTGTTCTGGGCATCTTTAGCTGCGCACAGACCGATGGTGCCGCTGCCGCAGTAAGCGTCCATGAGTACGTCGCCCTGCTGCAAATTCATGCCGTCAATCGCGAGCTGATAGAGCAGCTCGGTCTGCTGCGGATTGGTCTGATAGAACGCGGTAGGGGAGATATCGAATTCGCAACCGAGCAGCTGGTCGCGCATGCACTCGGCGCCATAGACGATACGAGTCTCCTCACCCAAGATGGCGTTACCGGGACGGCCATTGATATTTTGGGCGACGGTGACGATATGCGGATCGAGCGCCGCGACGGCCTCAAAGAACTCCTGCGCATGCGGTAAGTCACGCTGGGCGGTCACAAGGGTGACCATGATCTGGTCGGTGCGCCAGCCGCAGCGAACGACGGCATAGCGAAGCAGCCCCAGATGCTTGTCTTCGTTAAAGGCAGGAATATGCAGACGTTCGGCCTCGCGAGCGATGCCGTTGAGAATCTGACGAGCGCCCGGCGCCTCGACAGGGCATTTGGGAACGGCGACGATTTTGTGCGTCCCGCGTTCAAAAAAGCCGCAGCGGACAGCGCCCTCTTTGCCGGGAGCAAACGGAGTGGCAGCCTTATGACGAAAACCGCGCGGCGCAGGATACTTGCCCGGGTCGCCCAGGGTAACACCCATACCGCGAATGGGGTCGACGGTTATGCCCTCACGCTCGCAAAGAGCAGCAAAAAGCTCCTCCATAGCAGTCTGCTTAGCTGCCAACTGCTTTTTATAAGGACGATTGAGCGCCGTACACCCACCACAAGCTTTCATGATCGAACAGGGAGACTTGGGGTCCACAACCTTACGCGCAGACGAAACCGGATCTTTATGCGAGCGCTTGGAGTGAGTCTGAGATGCCTTATCCTCGCTCCGACGAGAACTGGGGCGCTTGGCCTTAGCCTTGCCCTTGGCCGACTTACCCTTCGCATCCTGAGACGACTTGGATTTCTTAGAAGATTTTTTCTCCTCCGACCCCTCAGCCGCTTCCACCAAAGCACGACGAGCCCTACGCTCCGCACGAGATTCTGCCATCAATAACTCCACTAATTCATGAATTAAAAGCTGCAAGCATTGTACCGTGCCAAGCCAGCGGGTGATATGCAAGCGGTCATTTCCTGTCAGCGATAAGTCCAACGACGTTTGCCCGCCGGGCACCGGGGCAGGGGTTAAGTTTGTCGCGAGTTCCGCACGAACAGGAGGCCACTTAATGTGGCCTCCGTCGTGAGCAGGACTGTAGAGCAGCAAACTTAACCCCTGCCCCGGTGCCCGGCGGGCAACCTCTCCCTTGTACTCTATCAAGGTAAAGTGTATGATTCTGAACGTTACATGACTCACTTTACCTAACTAAAGTGCTATCGAGGGGGAATACCATGAATACCGATATGTCTCGTCGTCAGTTTGTTGGTCTAGCCGGTTCGCTTGCCACGGTGCTTGGCCTTGGTCTTGTCGGCTGCGGCGGTGGTGCCGGCAAGGGCTCTGCTGCTGGCTCTGCCGCGGCCAAGGATGTGAAGGGCGCTGCGGAGTCCAAGAAGCTCGTCGTGGGCTTTGACAAGTCCTATCCTCCGTATGGCTTTGTGGGCGACGATGGCGAGTACACCGGCTTTGATCTCGATCTGGCCAAGGCTGTTGCCAATAAGCAGGGCTGGGAGGTCAAATACGAGGCCATCGACTGGGACGCCAAGGATACGCTGCTTAACTCAGGCGCCATCAACTGCATCTGGAACGGCTTTACCATGGAGGGCCGTGAGGACGACTACACGTTCTCCGAGCCGTACATGCTCAACGAGCAGGTGCTCGTGGTCAAGAAGGACGCGGGTATCAAGAGCTGGGACGATCTTGCCGGCAAGACGGTGATTACCCAGACTGATTCCGCTGCGCAAGACGTGCTCGAGGGTGACCAGAAGGATCTGGCAGCGACGTTTGCCACGCTCGATACCATCGGCGAGTACAACACGGCCTTTATGCAGCTCGAGAGCGGTGCGGTCGATGCCGTTGCTTGCGACCTCTCGATTGCCCAGTATCAGCTTGCCGCCAAGCCCGATGCTTACACGCAGCTTGATGAGCCGCTGTCCAGCGAGCACTACGCCGTCGGCTTTAAGAAGGGCGACACCAAGTCGGCCGATGCTGTAACCGAGTCGCTCAAGGCGCTCTACGAGGACGGCACGGTTAAGGACCTGTGCGATAAATACGCAAGCTATGGCCTATCCTTCGACAACTGGGTTTTGAAATAGCCACAGCACCCAACCTTGCGGCTCCAACCCTCCTCGCGTACCAAAGTACGCTTCGTCGGGCTTGTCGCTCGCAATCTTGGGCACTGTGCCTATTTCAATTAACGCCCGCTGTTCTGTTGTCGTGAAAGAGAGCTTAGGTTGTCTATTCAGGTCATGATGCAGATGCTTGGCCAGGGATTCTTGGTCAGTTTGCAGTTGTTTGTGCTGACGCTGCTGGGGTCGATTCCGCTGGGAATCCCCGTGGCGTTCATGCGCATGAGCAAAATTGCGCCGCTGCGTTGGATTGCGCGCATCTATATTTCGGTGATGCGCGGCACGCCGCTTATGCTGCAGATGTTTGCGATCTACTTTGCCCCGTACTACGTGTTTGGCATCTCGCTCACGCCCGATTCCAAATGGACGGCGTGCGTCGTGGCATTCATCATCAACTACGCCGGCTACTTTGCCGAGATCTATCGCTCGGGCCTGCAGTCGATTCCGCGCGGTCAATATGAGGCCGCCGAGGTGCTGGGCTACTCGCGTCTGCAGACGTTTCTGTATATCGTGATGCCGCAGGTCGCCAAGCGTATTCTGCCGGCGATGGGCAACGAGATCATCACGCTGGTCAAGGACACGTCGCTGGCGTTTGCCATTGGCGTGGGTGAGATGTTCTCGACCGCCAAGGCGCTGGTCGCCTCGCAGGTGAGCATGGTGCCGTTTGCGATTGCGGCGTTGATCTACTGGGTCTTTAACTTTGTGGTCGAGATGCTGCTGGGTGCTGCCGAAAAGAAGCTGGACTATTATCATGACTAACTCAGTGATGAAAATCGAAAGCGCGCGCAAGGCGTTTGGCGGCAATGAGGTGCTCAAGGATATCTCACTCGAGGTAAAGCGTGGCGAGGTCGTGGCGATTATCGGACCCTCGGGCGGCGGTAAGTCCACGCTGCTGCGCTGTGCCACGCTGCTCGAGACGCTCGACGGTGGCTCGCTCTCGTTTGGCGACCTTGCGGTTGCGACGGATGCGGGTTCGGGCGCGGTGTACGCAAAGGGCGATGTACCTAAACAGGCGCGTTCGCGTTTTGGTCTGGTGTTCCAGAACTACAATCTGTTCCCGCACTATACCGTGATGAGAAACATCATCGATGCGCCGATTCGCGTGCTTAAGCGTCCGCGCGAGCAGGCGGAAGCCCGCGCTCACGAGCTGATTGCACAAATGGGGCTGACGGGAAACGAGAACAAGGTGCCATGTGAGCTTTCGGGCGGTCAGCAACAGCGTGTGAGTATCGCCCGCGCACTGGCGCTCGACCCGGAGATCTTGTTCTTTGACGAGCCGACCTCGGCGCTCGACCCCGAGCTGACGGCCGAGGTACTGCGTGTCATCAAGGACCTGGCCGCGCAGAATATGACTATGGTGATCGTGACGCACGCGATGCAGTTTGCCCGCGACGTTGCCGACCGCGTGGTCTTTATGGATGGCGGTCGCATTGTCGAGGAAGGCCCTGCCGAGCAGGTGATCGACCATCCGCGCGAGCAGCGTACACGCGAGTTCTTGAGCCGTATCGAGGGATAGGCTCGGCTATTCATTGAGGCGAAACCGCCGCAGGCCGTTTGGTCTGCGGCGGTTTTTTATTGGCCCGGAGCGATTTCTCAAAAGCTAAACGATCTGCTTGTCCTCTCGCCGCCCGTATCCATACGCGTGCCGAAAGGTATGCATGGACAGGCGGCTGCAAGGGTAGGGTGGTGGCATAGGACATTTGGAGGGTGAGTTGGCTCGGCTGCCGACCATGCTGCTCCCGGGACGGCACCGACCGCGAACTCTCCCCGTTGGCGTCGCGCATCGCGCGCGACCCTGCAAGGAGGTCATCATGGGTGCTCCCAAGACCGGCAACGTAAGGAACGTGGTGCTCGTAGGCCAAGGCGGGGTGGGCAAGACTTCACTCGCCGAAGCCATGCTCCACCTTTCTGGCAAGACCGCCCGTCTGGGCGGCCACGACGGCACCAAGCCCACGCTCGACTACGACCCCGAAGAGGTCAAGCGCGCGTTTTCCATCTCGACGACCATCGCGCCGATCGACTGGAAGGGCGCCCGCATCAACGTGCTCGATGCCCCGTGCTACCCCGATTTTATCGGCGACGCCTTTGCCGCGATGAGCGTCTGCGAGACGGCTCTGTTTGTGGTCGATGCTGAGGCCGGCCCGCAGCCCACGACGGTTAAGCTCTGGTATGCCGCCGAGGACCTGCGCCTGGCACGCGCGGTGTTCGTAAACCGCCTGTCGCGCTCCGAGGCCAGCTTTGCGACCACGATGGACCTGCTGCAAGAGCGCTTTGGCACGCGCCTGGGCGCCGTGACCCTTCCCTGGGGCGAGGGCGAGGACTTTGACGGCATTATCGACCTGGTGCGCATGAAGGCGCGCCACTGCAACGGCACCGAAGCCGTTGAGTCGGAGATTCCCGAGGAGTATCGTGCCCAGGCCGAGGAAGCCCATGACCATCTGTGCGAGCTGGTGGCCGAGGCTGACGATGAGCTGATGATGAAATACCTGGAAGGCGAGGAGACGCTGACGCAGGAGGAGCTTGAAGGCCTGCTGTCTAAGGCGATCGCCGAGCGCATCTTTGTGCCGGTCTTTGCGGGCGATTGCATTAAGGAGCAGGGCGTCAACTCGCTGATGGACGACATCGCCACGTACTTCCCGGCGCCGACCGACTACGGCGAGATGCCGCTCATCGACGGTGATTCGCTTAAGATCTCGAGTGACGATGACCGTCCGGTGGCGTTTGTGTTTAAGACGCTGGCCGATCCGCAACAGGGCCGCATCAGCTTTATCAAGGTGCTGACGGGCACGCTTGAGCCGGGTCTTGAGTTGGTCAACGCGCGTACCCGCAAGAGCGATCGTTTGGCTCACTTGTATGTGATGTGCGGCCGCGATATGACCGAGGTTGGCCATGCCTATGCCGGCGACATCATCGTGGCGCCCAAGCTGGCTGCCGAGACGGGCGATACGCTCTCGATTACCGGCAAGGTCGAGGCGGCGGCGTTTAAGTTCCCCAACTCGCAGTACCGCATCGCCATTGAGGCCGAGAATCGCGGCGACGAAGAGAAGCTCTACACGTTTATCGAGAAGGCCTGCAAGGCAGACCCGACCATGAGCATCGACCGCGACGAGGAGACTGGCCAGACCATTATCTCCGCCGTTGGTGAGGCACAGGTTTCGGTGCTACTCAACCGTCTGGAGGACCGCACCAAGGTCGCCGCCAAGAGCGTGCCGATCCGCATTCCGTATCGCGAGACCATCCGCCGCACGGCGAGCGCCCAGGGTCGCCACAAAAAGCAGACCGGCGGCGCCGGTCAGTACGGCGACTGCTGGCTGCGCGTGGAGCCGCTCATTGGGCCCGACGGTACGAGCGACGGCTATGAGTTTGTTGACGAGGTCGTGGGCGGCCGCATCCCGCGCTCGCTGATTCCCGCCGTGGACAAGGGCGTCCAGGAGACCATGAAGGACGGTATTATTGCCGGCTACCCGATCACGGGCATTCGCGTCGCGGTGTACGACGGTTCGTATCACAGCGTCGACTCCAACGAGATGGCGTTCCGCGCGGCGGCTCGCATCGGCCTGCGCAAGGCATGCGCCGATGCCGATCCAGTGGTGCTGGAGCCTATCGAGGAAATCACGGTGACGATCCCCGAGAGCTACGCCGGCGCCGTGATGGGCGACATCTCGGCCTCGCGCGGTCGCGTGACGGGCATGGAGACCGATGAGCGCGGAGACACCGTGGTCATCGCTCAAGCGCCGCTGGCCGAGCTGACGGATTACTCGACGCGTCTGCGCTCCATCACGCGCGGCACGGGCGACTTTACCATGAAGCCCGCCGGCTACGAGCAGGTTCCCTATGACGTTCAGGCCAAGCTGGTCGAGCGCTATGAGGAGGGTCGCGCCAAGTAGCGCGTGGCGTTGCCTGCAATATAGGTGCTGACGAAAAGGCCGCCCAGGGTAACCGGGGCGGCCTCATTTGATCCCTTGGGGACTGCAAATCGATTCTTGTCGCGGTTAGGGGCTTAATCACCCGAGGCTTGGTTGCGGCCGGTGGAGTAGTCGATCTGCACATGCGGCTGCAGGTTGTAGCAATATACGTGGAAGCACAGCGTCTTGCCGTGGTCCTCGACCGATTGCGTCTCGAGGCGTACGCCACGGCAGACGAGCTCCTCTTCGTTGTACATGGGCGTGACGCGATAGAGCACGTGGTTGCCCGTGTCGCGGATATAGTCGAGGATTTGCTCCTCAAACGGCAACATGCCCGTCTCGTTGAGATAGCGTGTGCCGGTGAGCAGATTCTTGCGGTTGGCGTTTTCGCCGCAGAGCGACCAAGCGATAAGGTGGCAGCGGTTGTAGAGACTCTGACCCGGAATAAAGTCGTAGCGCTGCTGGTGCCAGCCGGCGGGGTGGATACGCGAGATATCCCCGCGCTTGCCTTGGCCGAGCGACTCGGGGCCCACGCAGGCGAGCGCTTTGCGAGTGCGGCCCAAGCTGTCGAGCTTGGAGAACTTCTTAAAGCAGCCCTCTTCGGTAGCTCGCTCGTATTCGTCGAGTGTGAATGATGGCGTGCCCAACGGGTGCGTGCTGTCGGCACGAAGGGCAACGTAGGGGTTGCCGGCGTAGTCGGGAACGCTGCTGAGATAAACACCGCGGGCGCGGTTAAGGTCGGGGTTTTCCACCTCGTCGATGGGGGTGGCGGAGCTGTCCTCGGCAACGTTGCCGTTAGTGTCGGTCGTGGCGGATTCAGAGCCGTCGCCGGAGCCCTCGGAGCTCGCTGTTCCCGATTCGAGCCGGGCGACCAAGTCCGCTTCGTCGTCGGTACGGCTGGGACTCTCGTTTTGCTTTTC
>CABUBH010000058.1 GCA_902489775.1 uncultured Collinsella sp. | reverse complement strand
CGAATGATTATTAAATCCCCGTCCCAGAAAAATCATCGGGAGGATGCTAAAGGTAGCTAAAAAAGCCCCGTCCCAAATGAGCTACTTGAGAAGCTGGGCCATGGCGTTGACGAATTTTTGGACTTGGAGGGTGGGCTCGAGCGGGTAGTGCAGAAAGACCGGCACCTCGCGGCCGCACAGGAACAGCACGCCCACAAAGGCCGGGTGCACCCCCGACCATGCGCCGCAAGTGAGCACCGCGTCGCCCTTTTCCTCCGCCTCGTTAAAGAGCGCAAAATCAAAGCTATCCACATCGATCACGTCCACACCGCCGTCGGCCAACAGGTCGATGCGCAGGCTATCCATGGCATCGTTGCCGTGGCGCAGTACGCGCAGGCGCATGCCCTCCAAGTCGGCGACCGTGATGCGCGTCTTGCGCGCCAGCGGGCTCGTGCGCGGCAGGTCGATATAAAACGGCACGTTGACGATGCGGAGCTTTTGGCAGGTGTCGCCCCAGCGCGGAGTCGAAAAACTCGACTGCACCACATCGACCTCGCGGCCCAAGCTGCGCATGACGGTCTCGCGCTCGTCGTAGAGGTCGCTTACCGGCACAATCTCAAATCGCAGCGACGGCTCCAGATCGTGAATGCCCGTCCACATCGACAGCGTTTGGCGCCCCGGACACATCATCGACACGCCCAGGCGCACGGCACCGCCATCGCCCGCCGCACGTCGAGCACGGCGCAGGGCGTCCTCGGACTGGCGCATGATCGAGCGTGCGTCGTCCACCAGCAGAGCACCCGCCGGCGTCACCTTGACGCCCGAATGCGAGCGCTCGAACAGCGTAATACCGAACTCCGCCTCAAAACCCGATACCTGCTTGACGAGCGCCGGCGTCGACACGCGCAGCTTTGCCGCCGCACGCGAGAAGCTTCCCAGCTCCGCGGCGGCCGATATGGCCTCAAGTCGTCGATCGTACACGTCAATCTCCCGTTTTCGCGCCCGTGACCGCATGGTGCCACAGGGGGTTGTTTTCGCAGGTCACGCGCTCAATTGAGAATAAACTGCATCGCACATTGTAAACCTACGGTTAACGCCATTCTAACAAATATGCAATTCACCTGCGCAAATGCAAAGCATACGATAACCAGCGAAAACCACGTGGGTCGGTTAATGGGAGCGACCCACCGGGAGGCACAAGAAGGGAAGTTCCTATGAGCAATTGGCTTAAGCTCGAGGGCGATGTCTGCGCCGTGACTGGCGCGCTCGGCGGTATGGGCGCCGAGATCTGCCGCGAGTTCGCCCGCAACGGCGCCAACGTCGTCATGCTCGACCTGGACGAGGAGAAGGTCAAGGCCGCCGCCGCCGACCTCGCTGCCGAGTTTGGCATCCACGCCGAGGGTTACAAGATGAACGCCACCGACGAGGCTGAGGTTCAGGCTGCCGTCGACGCCGCCATCGCCAACTTCGGCCGCGTCGACGTCCTCGTCAACACCGCCGGCATCCTGCGCTTCGCCGCCATGGAGGACCTGCCGCTGAGCGACTGGGAGCAGGTGCTCAACGTCAACCTCACCGGCTACTTCATCACCTCGCAGCGCTTTGGTCGCGAGATGATCAAGGCCGGCCAGGGTCGCCTGGTGCACATCTCGACCGTCGCCAGCCACTCCCCCGAGACGTTCTCGGGCGTGTACAGCTCCACCAAGGCCGGCGTCAACATGATGTCCAAGATGCTTGCTGCCGAGTGGGGCCCGTATGGCGTGCGCTCCAACTGCGTCGAGCCCTGCTTTGTCAAGACCCCCATGTCGGCCAACTTCTACGCCGACCCCGAGGTCGAGAAGAGCCGCAGCCGCCTCATCGCCACGCGCCGCATCGGCGAGGTCAGCGATATCGCCAACGCCGTCATGTTCCTGGCGTCCAAGCGCTCGGACTTTACCACCGGCGACGCCATCAAGGTCGACGGCGGCTTCTCCAACATGATGGGCGACCTCACCGCCAAGCCCGGAGGCCGTCGCGCATACGCCGACAACTACCTTAAGAACAAGGGTGTCGAGCTCTGGTCCGATGAGTCCGGCGTCGCCAAGCCGACCGACCAGTAAACCAACCCAGTAGAGAGGGCGCGGGACAAGTCCCTCCCCTCCCCGCATCGATTAGAAAGAGTCCAATGGCTTCCACCAACTCCAACAAGGGTCGCGCCGTCGTGCTTTCCGCCGCGTGCGTCACCATGTTCTTTATCAGCTCCATCGCGCTGTACTCCGTCGTGAGCAAGAACCTGCTCACCGTCTACCCCGAGTGGTCCAGCTCCCTTACCTGGGCCTTCCCGGTCTTCCAGACCATCATGGCCGTGACGGGCATCTTCGCCGGCCGCATCTCCGATAAGATCGGCCCCCGCAACGTCGTGATCGCCGCCGCCGTGTGCTACGGCGTGGGCTGGTTCATGTCCGGCACCGTCACCGAGCCGTGGCAGTTCTACCTGTGGTTCTCGCTCGTCGCTGCCGTCGGCAACGGCCTGGGCTACAACCCGGCGCTCACCACGGGCCAGAAGTGGTTCATCGACAAGAAGGGCCTCGCCTCCGGCATCACCCTGGCCGCC
Source organism: uncultured Collinsella sp. (assembly GCA_902489775.1). Taxonomy (GTDB): domain Bacteria; phylum Actinomycetota; class Coriobacteriia; order Coriobacteriales; family Coriobacteriaceae; genus Collinsella. Next base: position 7,997 of record CABUBH010000058.1, on the reverse strand, counting down.
TCGACCGCCGGCCCCGCCGTGCTGTCCCCGGTGCTCGCCTCGCTGCTCATCCCGAGCCTTGGCATCTTCGGCGCCCTTAAGGCGCTCGGCGTCATCTTCTTTGTGATGATCGCCGCCTCCGCCCTGTTCCTGAAGGCCCCCGAGGCCGGTTGGCTGCCCGAGGGCTTCGAGGCCCCCAAGGGCGGCGCCCACGCCGGCACCTTCGGCGACCTCACCCCGGGCGAGATGGTCAAGACCCCGCGCTTCTGGGTCCTCATTATCACCTTCGCCTTTGCCGCCACCGCCGGCACCCTGCTCGTCGGCAAGGTTGCCTCCATCGCTGCCGTCCAGCTCTTCGCCGACCCCACGAGCGCCGCAGCCGTCGCCCTCGGCGGTGTGGTCGTCTCCGTCAACACCTGCGCCAACCTGGTCGGCCGCCTGTCCTTTGGCCAGATCATCGACAAGCTCGGTGCCTACAAGTCGCTGCTCATCAGCCTCGTCGTCACCATCGTCGCGCTCGTCATCATGTCGATGAGCTTTACGCAGAGCATGTTCTTCGTGGCGCTCGCCCTGCTCGGCTTTAGCTTTGGCGCCCTGCTCGTCATCTATCCGCCGCTCACCGGTGGCGCCTTCGGTACCAGCAACATCGGCGTCAACTACGGCATCATGTTCCTGGGCTACGCCGCTTCCACCTGGATCAGCCAGCCCATCACCGCCGTGCTGTATCACGCCGAGGCCGGCAGCGCCGCCTACCAGCAGTCCTTCTACGGCGCCATCGTGATCGCCGCCATCGCCGTCGTGCTCACCGTCTACATGATGGTCTCCGACAGCAAGAAGAAGTCCGCTTAGCAATTGCCGATGTGACAAAGGGACTGTCCCTTTGTCACATTCCATCGCCACCAGCATTAAGGAGTCGAAATGTCTGAGCTCAACCCCGTCCGCATTGCCGTCATCGGCGCCGGCGCCATGGGCCGCAACCACATCCGCTTTGTCACCGAGGAGCCCGAGGCCGAGCTCGTCGCCATCGCCGACGCCTTTGAGGGCGCCCGCGCCACGGCCGAGGCCGCCGGCGTGCCGTTCTTTACCGATCCCGCCCAGATGATGGACGAGGTCAAGCCCGAGGCCGTCATCATCGCCACCCCCAACGACCTGCACTTGGGCGTTGCTCGCGAGGCTGTGAAGCGCAACATCGTGCCGCTGGTCGAAAAGCCGATCTCCAACGATCTTGAGGATGCCCAGGCTTTCGCCGCCGAGGCCGAGACCGCCGGCGTGCCCGTGCTCGTGGGCCAGCACCGTCGCCACAACCCCTTCGTCAACAAGGCCAAGGAGATCATCGAGTCCGGCGAGCTGGGCAAGCTCACCGTGTCGAGCTTCCACTACATGATCTATAAGAATGACGAGTATTTCGATGTCGAGTGGCGCCGCAAGAAGGGTGCCGGCCCGATCCTGGTCAACCTGGTTCACGACGTCGACCTGCTCCGCTATCTGCTGGGCGAGCCCGTTGCCGTCCAGGGTATGCAGTCCAGCGCCGCCCGCGGTTTTGAGACCGAGGACTCCGCCGTGGTCAACGTCCGTTTTGCCGATGGCGCGCTTTCGAGCATGACCATCTCCGACGCCACCGCCAGCCCCTGGAACTGGGAGGCAACCGCTCGCGAGGATCCGCAGTACCGCCCCTTCGACGCCGACGCCTACTTTATCGGCGGAACTAAGGGCGCCCTTTCGCTGCCCCGCCTGCACCAGTTCTCCTACGACGGCGCCTCCAACTGGCACAAGCCGCTGCAGATGGAGATCCCGGCCGTGGATCCGGCACTGCCGCACAAGATGCAGCTCAAGCACTTTGTGAAGGTCGTCCGCCGCGAGGTCGACCCCGTCGTGACCCCCGCCGACAACGTCAAGACGCTCACGCTTCTCAACGCCGTCAAGGAGGCCGCCGAGACCGGCAACCTCGTCGAGCTTTAAAGATTTAGGGCGGATCGCGGCAAACCCCACGCCGAACCCCTCGACCCGCCACAAATAAGCCCCTCTTCTTCGCCCCGCGAGCAGCCTCCTGTCCGCGGGGCTTTTTGGTACTTCGCCGACGATTTTCTAAAGCGGGGGCCATTTTGCACCTCCGCTCGATTCGTTCGCCACGAAATGGGCCTATCTACTACGTTTAACCGATTGCCCTCAACCATGCCGAATTTCGTAAAATCAAAACCGCAGGTAGACGGGTTGCGTATTTTCGGAACAACCGGGGATGGTCGACCCATGCGATTCAAACGTAGTAGATAGGCCGTTTTCGTGGCGCGGCCCCAAAACAGTCTTTTGTGACGGGTGGTATCCTTGGTAGCCCTATGCTGCAAACGCACCTTAAACGCAAGGAGTCCCATGGATCTTATCGCCCAGCTCGCCCGCGAGCTCAACCTTAAGGCCGCCAATGTCGAGGCTGCCGTCAAGCTCATCGACGAGGGCAACACCATCCCCTTTATCTCGCGCTACCGCAAAGAGGCCACGGGCGGCATGGACGACGTCGCTCTGCGTGCGCTCGACGAGCGCCTGTCCTATCTGCGCAATCTTGAGCAGCGCAAAGAAGACGTCATCCTGCTCATCGATGCCCAGGGCAAACTCACGCCCGAGCTCGAGCAGCAGATTCGCGAGGCCACGCAGCTCCAGCGCGTCGAGGACCTCTACAAGCCCTACCGCAAAAAGCGCATGACCCGCGCTCAGAAGGCTCGCGAGGCCGGCCTGGAGCCGCTCGCCAACATGATCATCATGCAGGCCTCCGCCAAGGGCAGCACGCTCGACGCCGCCGCGGCCTACGTCAACGAGGACGCCGGCTTCGACACACCCGAGAAGGCGCTCGCCGGTGCCGCCGACATTGTGGCCGAGACGGTGGCCGAGGACCCCGAGAACGTCGCCGACCTGCGTGCCTTTACGCAAAATACCGCCGATATCGTCGTCGAGGCCACCGACCCCGCCGAGAAGACTCCCTACGAGCCCTACTACAACTTTGACGAGCCGCTACGCCGCATTCCCAACCACCGCGTGCTGGCCATCGACCGCGGCGAGCGCGAGGGCAAGCTCCGCGTGCGCGTGAACGTCGACGGCGCCGCCGCCACGGCGCGCCTCGGCAGCCGCTGGCCCCGCCGCCAGGGCGTCTTCGCCCCGGTCTTCGACGCCGCCATCGCCGACGGCTACAAGCGCCTCATGGCTCCCTCGCTGGAGCGCGAGGCCCGCGCCAAGCTCACCGTTCGCGCCCAGACCGAGGCCATCAACGTCTTTGCCAAGAATCTCGAGGGCCTGCTCTCGGCCCGCCCCGTCCGCGGCGCCCGCGTGCTCGCGCTCGACCCGGGCTACCGCACCGGCTGCAAGGTCGCCGTCATGGACGAGACCGGCAAGCTGCTCGACCACGGCGTGGTCTACCCCACCAAGCCGCGCCACGACGTCGCCGGCACCAAGCGCGAGCTCGCCCGCCTCGTCAAGAAGGACGGCGTCAACACCATCGTCATCGGCAACGGCACCGCCAGCCGCGAGACCGAGGAAGTCGTCTCGGAGCTCATCGCCGAGCAGGCGCCTGGGCTGCGATACACCATCGTCAACGAGGCCGGCGCGTCGGTGTATTCCGCCTCCGAGCTCGCGAGCCAGGAGTATCCCGATCTGGATGTCACCGTGCGCGGCGCCATGAGCTTGGGTCGTCGCCTGCAGGACCCGCTGGCAGAGCTCGTCAAGATTCCGCCCCAGTCCATCGGCGTGGGCCAATACCAGCACGACCTTGACCAGGCCGAGCTCTCGCGCACGCTGGGCCACGTGGTGGAGGACGTCGTCAACCGTGTGGGCGTCGATGTAAACACCGCGAGCGCGAGCCTGCTGGGATACGTATCGGGCATCACGCCGAGCGTGGCCAAGAATATCGTGGCTTTCCGCGAGGAAAACGGCGCCTTTACCGATCGCCGCCAGCTCAAGAAGGTCCCCAAGCTGGGGCCCAAGGCATATCTCAACGCCGCGGGCTTTTTGCGCATCAGCGGTGGCAAGAACCCGCTCGACGCGACAAGCGTCCACCCCGAGAGCTACGAGGTGGCCACATCCGTCCTGGAGCGCGCCGGTGTGGCGGCCAGTGAACTCAGCCGCGGCGGCGTGCCCGACATCGAGCGCCGCCTGGGCAGTATCTCGGCGCTGGCAAGCGACCTGGACTGCGGCACCCTCACGCTCATCGACATCGTCAACGAGCTCAAGAAGCCCGGCCGCGACCCGCGCGACGACGCGCCCGAGGTGGTCTTTAGCCGCTCGGCACTTTCCATCGATGACCTGGAGCCCGGCATGGAGCTCAAGGGCACGGTGCGCAACGTTGTGGACTTTGGCGCCTTCGTCGACGTGGGCGTGCACCAGGACGGCCTCGTGCATATCTCCAAGCTCGCCAACCGCTTCGTCAAGCACCCGAGTGATGTCGTGCGCGTCGGCGACACGGTAAAGGTGTGGGTGGAAAAGGTCGATCGCGACCGCAAGAAGATATCGCTCACCATGGTGCAGGGGAAGTAAACCGCCAAAGCAAGGGTACCCCCTGTAGCGATGTGCAAAATCGCGAGTATTCTGCAATTTCTGCCGCTCCGAACGCCCCTCAGAGGCAATATAGTCAAAAACAGTCCCCGTTTTAGCATCATCAGAGCCAAAACGGGGACTATTCCGTGCTTCAGCTAGCTGGTAAAAGCCTTTACCTTGCTGAATACTCTCAATTTTGCACGGCGCAGGCGGGGGCACCTTTGTCCACGGCAGAATATGGAAGCCAATCACCAACCTACTGGCAAGTTCGTGTCGGCAGCCCCGGCCTTTCCTTTGCCTAGCGCGACCCTCGCGAAGCACGTGAGCGATAGGGAAAGGAAAGGCCGGGGCGAACAACCCGCGGCGCAGCCAGTGTTCGCGTTACGGCAGAATATGGAAGCCCAAAGCGGCGATATCCTTGGCAAAGCCACGGACGGTGTCGAGCGAGACCTCGTACGGATCACGGCCGATGTTCTTGCGCTTGGCCAGGATGCTGTTGGGCACCGTGATGATCTGGCAACCGCAGGCCTCGGCCTGGTAAATGTTGATAAGCTCACGCGTGGACGCCCAAAGGACCTCGCAGTTGGGCTTGGCGGCGGCCTTCTTGACCGACTCCGTCACAAACGGAATGGGGTCGACGCCGGTGTCGGCGATACGGCCGGCAAAGAGCGAGATGATGGACGGCGTCTCGGCGTCAACGGCCTCGACCATCTCGTCGACCTGCTCGGGCGTAAAGATGGTGGTGACGTTGACCTTGATGCCATCGGCCGAAAGCTTGCGGACCAGCTCGGCGGTGGACTCGCCCTTGGTGGTCACGCACGGAATCTTGACGTAGACGTTCTCGGCCCAGGTAGCGATCTCGCGAGCCTCGACCTCCATGGTCTCGACGTCGTCGGCAAAGACCTCAAACGAGACGGACACATCGGTGATGTGGGTCAAGACCTCCTTGGCAAACGCGCGGTAATCCGTCACGCCGCCCTTCTTCATAAGGGACGGGTTGGTCGTGAAACCCTGAACGTTGCCGTTCTCGTACATGTCGAGCATGCCCTCGAGGTTTGCACCGTCAGCGAACACCTTGATTGCCATCTGCCTGATTCCTTTCGTTAGCATACGGCCGATAAACTGCTAAACACTTTACCTATGTTTATCAAGGCGTGAGCTGCGGGTTTTCATCTTCTCGGCGAACGGTATAAACACCCCAGTGTTTGGATTGATAAATCGATTGAGCATGCAAAAGCAAAGAGTCGCAGTTTGAGCAAACGTCAGAACGCGAGATTCATAAGATGAGGCCGAAGTGCTGCATCGCTGTGACGGTGCCGTCGTGCGCGACATCGTCGGTCACGTAGTCGGCGAGCGCCTTGACCTCGGGCATGGCGTTGCCCATGGCGACAGCCGTCTCGACGGCAGCGAGCATGCCCAAGTCGTTGCCCGAATCGCCAAAGCCAAAGGTGCGCGCGTTGCCGGTGCGACCCAGGTATTCCAGCGCTCGCGCCACGCCCACGCCCTTGTCGATGCCCTTGGGGCTCAGCTCGCGATTCTGACCACCGGTGTTGCACAGCTCAAACTCGCGATCGATAAAGCCATCATCGTTGGCTACGCGAGCCAGGTCGCTCGCGACGATGCCTACCTTGCCCACGCGCAGACGGCCGTCGACGCGCATTTCCTCGGCGCTGTGCACCACAGAAGTGCCGATCAGAGACGACTGCTCAACACCCGCGGGTTCCAGGGCAAAAGTAGCCACGTTGGTCTCGAAAAAGGCTTCAATCCCTGCCGCGGCCATACGACGAGCGAGCTCCGCAACAATGTCCTCGTCAAAGCAGTCCTCATGCACCACGCGGCCCTCGACCTCGAGCGTGGCGCCTGCCATGGCAACGATGCCCGCGGGGTCGAGCGCACGCAAGCTGTCCGCGATGAGCCACAGGGGACGACCCGTGCAGATAAATGCCTTGTGCCCCGCATCGCGCAGTGCGCGGAACGCCTCGACGACCGCCTGCGAGGGGTGAACCGCCGAAAAGTCCTTGTCGGTCATGTTGTCGGGATCGAACGACGTCAGCGTGCCGTCCACGTCAAAAAAGAGTACGGCGGATTCGGGGCACGCATCAATCATATGGGTTCCTTTCGAGGACAAGGGCAAACGAAGCATCCATCATATAATGGAGCGACGCAACCAGAGAGGTCACCCATGGAATTTTACGCAAGCTGCCCCGAGGGCTTTGAGTCCGCACTCGCCGATGAGCTTAAACGCCTCGGGCTTTCGCATGTCCGCCGCCTGAAGGGCCGCGCTACGTTTGAGGGCGAGCTTGAGCAGGGCTATCGCGCGTGCCTGTGGTCGCGCCTGGCGAGCCGCGTGTTCGTGGTAGTCGGGCGCTTTGAGGCGCAGGATGCCGATGAGCTGTACGATAGCGTTTACGACATCGCCTGGGAGAGCATCGTCCGCCCCGGCGCCACCATCGCCATCACCGCCCGCGGCGTGACCGAGCAGCTGCGCAACACGCGCTTCTCGGCCCTGCGCGCCAAGGACGCGCTGTGCGACCGCCTGGCCGAGACCACGGGACGTCGCGCCGATGTCGACGCCGCCGACCCCGATGTTCACCTACTGCTTTCGCTGCGCCAGCGCCGCGCGAGCATAAGCCTGGACCTTTCGGGCGACCCGCTGTTCAAGCGCCTGCCGCCCGCCGCGACCCGCGCCGGCGAGGGCGCGCACGTGCTGCGCCCCGACTACGCCGCCCTGGTGCTGGCGCAGGTCGGCTGGACTGCACTGTGCGAGCGCGAGCTGACGGCCGATGATTACGAGAACGAAGCCCTGCCCACGCTGGTCGACGCCTCGTGCGCCGGCGGCGGCCTGCTGCTGGAGGCCGTGAACATTCTGACTGACCGCGCCCCGGGCGCCGCACGCGAGCGCTGGGGCTTTGAGGGCTGGCAGCTGCACGACGCCGCTCTGTGGGAGCAGCTGCTTGCCGAGGCGCGCGAGCGCGAGGCGGCAGCGCGCGAGCGCCAGGCGCGCATCGTGGCCGTGGATGTTGACCCCGCCGCCCGCAAGACTGCCGAGCGCATGGTCAAATGTGCCGGCTACAAGCGCTTTGTTGATTTTTGCGCCGCCAAGTCCGCCACCGTACTGGACCACGCGGGCGCCGTCGCCGGTGCCGCCGTGGTCGCAGATACCACCGAGACCCCGCTTTCGCTCATGCACGACGCCATGACGCTGGTCGGCGAGCTGCGCCGCGCGCCCGAGCTTACCGCCGCGCCGGTCGCCGCGCTCACCCGCGATGGCCTTATGGCCCGCGCGCTCCATGCCGAGCCTGCGCGCTCCATCGCCGTCATGCCCAATAACGAGGAGGCGGCTCTTGAGGTTTGGCCCTCGCTCGACCACGCCGCCGCGGCATTCGAAGCTGCGACCAGCGCAAACACCGAGGAACAGTCCGCGGAAGCCGAAGACGAAGCCGCCAACGCCGCCATGCCCGAGCCCACCGCCACGCTCGACCTGGGCGACGGCAAGCCGCTGC
>CABUBH010000057.1 GCA_902489775.1 uncultured Collinsella sp. | reverse complement strand
AATGGTATACGGGTGCATCATCGACGTCTTCAATACAGAAGATATCAGTGCGGAAAGTTTTCAGAGCTTTACCCTGTAGGGTCCCTGCCGCTACGTTGCAATCAGGGCATCTGGAGTGGACGGCGGCTTGGCTACAAGCTGGGGCTGAAGATCTAAATGATTGGATGCCGTTGTTGGAAGCGCAAGCGTTGCTGACGGTGATCACTTTGGGACTGGAATTTCCGCCTGCTAGTAAAAAGGCCTCCGAAGCTGTTGCTCTGGAGGCCTGTCGTTTACTTGCAAATGCGCGCGTTAGTTGTTCTTGGTCAGGCGCTCGACGTCGTGGGCGATCATGTATTCCTCGTCGGTGGGGATGACCATGACCGTGACGGCGGAACCGGCAGCGCTGATGACCTGCGGGCCGTTGCCCACGGCCTCGCGGTTCTTGTTGTTGTCGATGCGTACGCCCAGCCACTCAAAGCAGTCGCAGAAGGCCTTGCGAATCGACCAGTCGTTCTCGCCGATGCCGGCGGTAAAGGTGATGGTGTCCACGCCCGCCATGGAGGCGATCATGGAACCGGCCTGCTGCATGGCCTTGTATGCGAACATATCGAAGGCGAGCAGGCAGCGCTCGTCGCCCTCGGAGGCGCGCGTACGGATGTCGCGGGCGTCGTTGGAGATGCCCGAGATGGCAAGCAGGCCGGACTGCTTGTTCATCATGTCGTCGACTTCCTGGTAGCTGTAACCGCCCTCGCGCTGCAGGTAGCACACGGTGGCCGGATCGATGGAACCGCAACGGGTACCCATCATCAGGCCATCGAGCGGGGTGAGGCCCATGGTGGTATCGCGGCACACGCCGTCCTCGATGGCGGCGAGCGAAGCGCCGTTGCCCAGGTGGCACGACAGCAGGCGGTGGCAGCGCGTACCCAGAATCTCCTTGGCCATCATCCACTCGTAACGGTGGCTCGTGCCGTGGGCTCCGTACTTGCGCACGTGATACTTGTCGCACACATCCTTGGGCAGTGCGTAGGTGTAGGCGACCTCGGGCATGGTCATGTGGAACGACGTATCGAAGACGGCCACGTTGGGCAGCTCCGGATACTTCTCGCGGCAATACTCAATCGCTGCGGCCTCGCCGTAGTTGTGCAGCGGCGCGAGCGGCGCCACCTCGAGAATCTTAGCCATGACCTCATCGTCGACGACCGCGGAATCATCGAAGTACCAGCCGCCCTGAACGATGCGGTGGCCGATGCCATCGATCGTAAAGTCGGTCTTCTCGAGCTCCTCGAGCACGCGCGCGATAGCCGAGCGATGGTCGGGGAAGGGAATCTCCTCGGTCTGCTTGGCGCCACCGTTCTCGGAATGGCCAAAGATGCCCATCTCCGAGCCGATACGCTCGCAGTTACCCTTGGCGAAAACCTCGCGGCTATCGGTGTCCAAAAGCTGATATTTAAGGCTCGAGCTGCCGGCGTTGACAACAAGTACGTTCATGAGACTCCTTCGTGATTACAGTACGGTCGGCAAACCCATAAGGCGGCCGTATCCTTAATAAGAAGTTATCAGAATTCAATAAATATCTATTAAACTCTTCGCTCAAAGCGCATAAAAGGGGGCTGAACGGCACAAGGCCATCCAGTCCCCTCCCCTTGCATCAATTACTTGCCGTTGACGATGCGCTCGACGTCGGAAGCGATCATGAACTCCTCGTCCGTGGGGATGATGAAGATCTTGACCTTGGAATCCTTAGCGGACAGGCACCAGGCGCCATCGCCACGCAGAGCATTGCGAGCGTGATCCATCTTGACGCCCATAAAGGCCAGACGGTCGGCCACACCGGCGCGGACAGCCGGAGCGTGCTCGCCGATGCCGGCGGTAAAGACGAGCGTATCCATGCCGCACATGGAGGTTGCCATCTCGGCGGCCTTGGCGGCAATCTTGTAGACGAACATGTCGAAGGCGAGCTGGGCCTCGGGGTCGCCGGCAGCGGCGAGCTCCTCGACGTTACGGCAGTCGTTGGTCTTGCCGCCGGTCACAGCCATAAGGCCAGACTTCTTGTTCATCATCTCGTCAACCTCGTCGAAGGTGTAACCACCCTCGCGCTGCAGATAGCACACGGTAGCCGGGTCGATGGAACCGCAACGGGTGCCCATCATGACGCCGTCGAGCGGGGTAAGGCCCATGGTGGTGTCCATGCACTTGCCGTCCTCGATGGCGCACAGGGAGGCGCCGGAGCCGATGTGGCACACGACGACCTTGCGGGCCTCGCCGTTGGTCATCTCGGCAACCTTCTTGGAGATGTAGCGATAGCTGGTGCCGTGAGCGCCGTACTTACGAATGTGCAGCTTGTCGCAAACGTCCTTGGGCAGGGCGTAGGTCTTGGCGACCTCGGGCATGTTGAAGTGGAAAGCGGTGTCATAGACCGTGACGTTGGGCAGGTCGGGATACTGCTCGAGGCAGTACTCGATAACATTGGCCTCGGGGTTGTTGTGCAGCGGGGCGAGCGGGGCGACCTCGCGGATCTTGGCGAGGACGTCCTCGTCGACGAGGGAGGAATCGCCGAAGTACCAACCGCCCTGAACGATACGGTGGCCAATGCCTTCGATCTTGACGCCGTTGGCCTCGAGGTCCTTCAGGACGACCTCGATGGCGACCTTGTGGTCGGGGAACTCGATGTTCTCGGTCACCTTCTTGGAACCGTTGGCAGCGTGGGTGAAGGTACCGCCGGTAAAGCAAACGCGCTCGCAGGAGCCCTTTGCGGACACCTTGTGGGACTTGGTATCGATGACCTGATACTTAAGGGTCGAAGATCCTGCGTTGACGACCAGAACGTTCATGTGTCTCCCTACTAACAGGCGGTGTGGCGCCGCCAGGTTACATACGCTTCAATAATAAACCCAAACGCCCTCGCGCTCGGGTTTATTGCGTTGAAATATAAGTTATCGATGCCTGAGCTTCCGTTTCATTGCACGGAAGAGGCGCCCTCAGATGAGGTTCTCGCCCAGGTTCTTGCCGCCGAGGACGTGCATGTGGAAGTGCATGACGGTCTGACCGGCGTTAACGCCCTTGTTGGAGATGACGCGGAAACCGTCCTCCAGGCCCTTGGCCTTGGCGACCTCCTGGATGGCGTGGGCCATGGCGCCCATGGTCTCGGCAGGCACGTTGTCGGCGATGTCGCTGTAGTGCTTCTTGGGGATCACGAGCGTGTGGACCGGCGCCTGGGGGTTGAGGTCGTCGAACGCGATGACCTGATCGTCCTCATAGACAACGGTCGAGGGGATCTCGTGGTTGGCAATTTTGCAGAAGATGCAATCACACATAGCTGGTTCCTTTCTTACAGACCAAGGTAATTATATTTGGCCGGGATGGTTAGAACGAGAGGTTGTCGTCCGTGTTGGCGGCTTCGCCGTCGGCGAGCACGTCGTTGCCGTCGACGTCCTTAAGGAGCACCGAGACCTTCTGCTCGGCATCGGCCAGGCGGGTGCGCAGGCTCTTGAGGAGCTCGACGCCGCGGGTATAGCTCTCGAGCGACTCCTCGAGCTCCATATCGCCCGACTCCAGGCTGCGGATGATGAGCTCCAGTTCCTGCGAGGCCTGCTTGTACGTAAGCTGCTCGACCGGGGTCTTCTCTGCCATATCTGTTTCCTTTCCTAAAGGTTTATCGCTATGAAACGCGGCCTACTCGACCGTATCGACCGTTGCCGCCACGTTGCCGTCTGCCATGCGCACGCGGATGGTATCGCCGGGCTTAAAGGTCTTGGCGCTCGTAGCCACACCGTCATCGCTGTACGCGATGGAGTAACCGCGGGCAAGCACCTTGAGCGGCGACAAGGCATCGAGCGACGCGGCAGCTCGGCCCAGGTCGGACGCGGGTTTGCTGAGCATCGTGCGCCCCTGATGCTCCAGACGGGAACTCGCAAGTGTGAGCGCATGGCGCTTGCCATCGAGCCCCGAGGTGCTTGCAACCAGACGCTCGGGCAGGCGCTCAAAGTTGGAGCGGAATGACCCGACCGAGCGTGCGATGGCGCCGGACAGACGATCGGCCGTCAGGGCGAGCTCAGACTCGCGACGCTCGACCATAAACGTGGGGTCGTTGAGGCACGGGCGGCACGCGGCCGCATCGAGCGCGTCGCCCAGACGAGCCGTATAGGTGTCCCAGGCACGACGACCGCGCTGGTCGAGCATTTCCAGATCGACCTGATCCGACCCGATCATCGAAGCCATCGCGGCGCCCAGACGCTGATGGCGCGTCTCGAGCACATCGACCAACTCCGTCATAGCCGGCGCCACCGATTCTGCCGCAGCCGTGGGCGTGGAGGCGCGACGGTCGCTCACCATGTCGCAGATCGAGGTATCGGGCTCATGCCCAATGCCCGTCACCACGGGCACGGGACAGGCTGCCACCGCACGGGCAAGCTCCTCGTCGTTAAAGGTCATGAGGTCCTCGAAGGAACCGCCGCCACGCACGAGCAAAATGCAATCGGGCGCCGGCGTAATGGCAGCGGCGCAGCGCAAGCCTTCAATAAGCTCTTCCGGCGCACCCTCGCCTTGGACCTTTGCGCCCACGCAGACGAGCTCGACGAGCGGGTTGCGACGGCGCAATGTGCGCTTAACGTCGTCGATCACGGCACCCGAAAGCGAGGTGACGACCGCCACATGCGAGCAAAAAACCGGAATGCGACGTTTGCGCGCTTCGTCCATCAGGCCCTCGCGGCGGAGCTTTTCGGCCAACTGAGCCACTTGTTGACGCAGCAGGCCCTCCCCCGCCAGCGAAAACGAGCGAGCGACGAAGCTCATGCGGCCCGTGGGCTTGTAGAGATTGAAGCTGCCCTTAAAGCTCACCTGCATGCCGTCGCGCAGATCGAAGGTGCGCTTAAGGTAGGCGCCCTTCCAGATGATGCAATCGACGGCCGCCGAGTCGTCCTTGATTTGGAAGTAACAGTGGCCGCTTCGGGCGTTGGGACCACGAAAACCCGTGACCTCGCCCAAAACGCTCAGCTGCGGAATGGCATCGAGCGCGCCGGCGGCGATCTCCACCGCTTGGCTCACGCTGAGCTCTTTGCGCTCCTGCTCGTCCGATCCGTCGAACTCGGCGGAAACGGTATTGCCGGTCAGATTCCAGCCTGCCACGCAGCCTCCTTTCGTCATCGTGCACATGGGCTCCGGCCCTGCGCAAATTCAAGTCCAACACATAGTACAGCGCCGCGTGGACACGAATCCCCGCGGCGCCTGCCTGTCCTATTTGTTATCGGTTGGAGTTTCTGTTGTAGCGAGCCATCAGGTAGAGCAGTTGAATGATCGAAGTGAGCGCTGCGGCCACATAGGTAAGCGCGGCTGCCGTCAGCACCTTCTTGGCGCCGTTGACCTGCTTGGAACTCATGCCCGACTGCTCGATATACGCCACGGCGCGGCGACTGGCATCGATCTCGACCGGCAGCGTAACCAGCTGGAACAACACGCTAAACGAGAAGAAGACCAGCGCGAGGGTCGTGAGCCCCGCGATGTTCATGAACAGGCCCATGAGCAGCACGATCGTCCAGGTGTTTTGGGTAAAGTTGACGACGGGGACCAAAGCGGTACGTACCTTCATCATGACATAACCACTTTGACGCTGGGCGGCATGGCCCGCCTCGTGGCAGGCGACGGCAACGCTTGCGACCGACCCGCCCGAACGGTTGGCATCCGACAGATACAGGTTGTTGTCCTGCGGGTTGTAATGATCGGTGAGCTCGCCGGCAACGCCCTTGATGCCCACGGCACTACAACCGTTGGCGTCGAGCATGCGGCGAGCGACCGTGGCACCCGTATCGCCGTCCGAGCGCACCTTAGACCACGTCTTGTACGTCGAGTTGATATAACTCTGCGCGGCAAGGCCAAGCACCGTGCAGACAAGAACAACCAACAGGTACAGCGGGTCAATGCCAAAGCCGTATCCATAGTAATAAGGCATGCGAATTCCTCCGAATCGAATTACACGTTGGAGGCATTCTACCCACTCAAGCGGCTAGGCTTCCCTACAGGAGCTCGATTTTGCCGTCCTTCACCGTCAACCCCATGTTGCCCGAGAGCAGATCGTCCAGGCGCGAGCCCACGAGCTCAAAGCGCCAGCCTTCGCGCAGGGGGCTTTCCTCGGGATGCTCAATATAGTCGGCCAGGTCATCGCGCGAGGCGATGACCGAGGTCGCCACGCCCGAGCGCTCGGCGACCAGGCGAATGAGCGCATACATCAGGTCCGTCACACTCTCCAACTCCGGCGAAATCTGACGGTGTCCGCGCACCATGAGCGGCAAGCGATCGTGCGGGCAGCTCGCGCCGCGCTTGATGGCCATGAGCGCGCCGTCCACGTCGCGCTCTCCCAGCTGATCGGTACCGCGGATACTGCGGAACTCCTCAACGCGCACGGGATTGCGCTTGACGAGCGCCAGCAGCGTATCGTCGGACATGACCCACTTGCGCGGGATGTTGCGGCGCTCGGCGCGGTCCTCGCGCCAGGCGGCGAGCTCGCGCGCGATGCCCAGCTGATGGCGGCTGCAGGAGTTGATGCGCTTGACCTTGCGGAATGCCTCGTGACGGTCGGCGCGATAGTGCGACTCGTCGGCCAGCGGGCGTAGCTCGTCGAGCACCCAGTCCACGCGGCCCAGCTCGCGCAGGCGGCTCGTCATCTCGGTATAGGCGACAATCAGGTACTTGACGTCATCGATCGCATACTCAATCTGTTTATCGGTCAGCGGACGGCGCGACCAATCGGTCAGCGACTCGGTCTTGGGCAGCGAGACGCCGCAAAACGTCTGCACGAGCGCGCCGTACGAAATCTGCTGGCGCTCGCCCAAAAAGGCGGCGGCGACCTGCGTGTCAAAAATCGGACGCGGCAACACTCCTACGGTATGGAGCATGACCTCCATATCCTGCGAGCAGGCATGAAATACCTTGACCACGCCCTCGTCGGCCATAAGCTCGGCGAGCGGCGACAGGTCGTCGATCACCAACGGATCGACCGCGACGCTCTCGGCAGGGGTGGCAATCTGGACCAGGCACAGACGAGGATGGAACGTGCGCTCGCGCAAAAACTCGGTATCGACGGCAATCGCGTCGAACTCGCTGGCGCGCTGGCAAAAGTCGAGTAGAGCCTGATGTGTGGAAATGTACATATCAACCCATCGAATAAGGTTAGGCCCGAAAAACACGGGTAGGATATCGGCATTGTCTTACAACTATACTCGGTTAGTCACAGAACGGGAACGTAAGTATGCGCTGCCTTATCATCCACAACCCGGCATCGGGCCCCAGCTCAGATGAAATCTTCGCATTCACGCACGCCCTGGCGCAGGGCGGCGACGAGGTCGTGATGCGCTTTATCGGCGATGGCATGGAGCCCGAGGACGCCGTGGCGGACGTGCGCGAGTTCGATCGCGTGGTAGTCTCGGGTGGCGACGGCACCGTCTCCAACGTGCTCGACCAGATGCGCGGATGCGGCGTCCCCACACTCGTCTTCCCCTCTGGCACGGCATGTCTGTTCTTCAACAACATAGGCAATGCCCCCGAGGCGGCGGCACTCGCCAAGGCCTGCCGCGCCGGCCGCACGGTCAAGGTCGACATGGGTGAGCTCTTTTGGCTCGACGAGGACGGCAACGAAAAGCGCCATGGTTTTATCATCATCGCCGGCTCAGGCTTCGACGCCGAGATCATGATGAAGGCAGCCCCCACCAAAAACGACATTGGCGAGATCGCCTACTTCCTGTCGGCGCTTGCTACGCCCAATCCCACAGTGGCGCACTTTACGATTGAGCATGACGGCATTGTCGAGGAGCTAGACGGCATCTGCTGCATGGCAGGCAACACCTCGGTCATCCAAAACGACATCAACCTGTTCCCAGACTGCCGCATGAACGACGGCATGGTCGACATCGCGGTCATCGAGCCCGTAAAAACCGTGCAGTTGCTGCCCACCGTGATCACCGCTGCGCTCGACCCCGCCGGCAAGGTGCTCGGTCGCCCGCAGTTCAAGATCATCCAGACCAAGGAAGCTAAGATTACCTGTACACCGTCGCTGGGCATGCAGTTCGATGGCGAGATTATCTCCAGCAACTCCGGCGTCTTTGGCGCCCGCGCGCTTCCGCAATGTCTCGACCTCATCGTCGACGAATTCTCCCCGCTCGGAAAATAGGAGGAACCCATGAACGACAATCCCCTGCTCGGTTTTATCGTCATCGTCCTGGCCATGCTCGTCGGCTATGCGATTAACGTGATCCACCGCCGGAAGAAGTAATTCCACATTGGTATGATATTCATCCGATTATCATCTCCCCCGCTGTTTATGCATTTGCCAAACAGCGGGGGATTTTTCATTTCGGTATTTCCAGACGCTTTATCCAGATGCAGTAATTGCAGGGCGTCTTTATTTGGCTAAAGCTACAGACTGAGTATAATTAACCGCTCATCGTATATTTCATTACGCTTATCGAGTAAGTATTTTTCATAGATGAATATTGTTTCCGATTCGTTACGCTAAGGGAGTGTCTTTATTGGCTGAAGCCCTCTGGCGACAGAGGGCTTTCGCACGCTGGGAGGGATTATGAGGAAAACTCACCCCGTCAACGCGCTCAAAAAGCTGGGCATAGGCCTCGCCTTTGGAGCTGCAACCATCATGTCCATGCCGACCTCTGCGCTCGCCTGCACGCAGATGTACATGGGCAAAGATCTAACGGCCGACGGCAACACGTACTATGGCCGTGCCGAGGACTTTGGCAAGCGCTATCTCAAGCACTATGGCATCGAACCCGCCCACGAAGCCGGCTTTACGTACAGCTCGAATGAGTCTGCTTTCGAATACACTTCGAATAAGCCTACATATCGCTACAGCTACGTACGTGACCATCCCTCCAATTGGGAGGGCCACACCGACGCCTACTCCGAAGCCGGTATCAACGAGAAGGGTGTCTCTTGCTCCGCTACGCTGAGCACCTCCTATAACGAGGATGCCAAAGCAGCAGACCCAATCGATGAGGCTACCGGCATCGGCGAGTACAGCTACGGCAGCGTCATCCTGGGCCAGAGCGCCAATGCCCGCGAGGGCGTCGAGCTCCTCGGCAGCCTGATCGACGAGCAGGGCACTTGCACTAACGACCAGATCATTATCGCCGACAACAACGAGACCTGGCTGTTCGCCACGCTTTCTGCCCATCAATGGATTGCCATGAAGCTGGCCGACGACGTCGCCTCACTCAACCCCAACATCGGCAGCCTCAACTACGATGTCGACCTGAACGATACTGAGAACTGCCTGCACTCCAAGGACATCGAGTCCATGCCCGTGGAGAAGGGTTTCGCCAAATACTCCGCTGACGGTAAATTCGATGTCGCCCAAACGTATGGCGAAAGCCTCGCCGATTCTGGCGTTAACCAATGGTCCCGCTATGTGCAAGGCCGCCATTATTTTGCTAGTCAGCTGACCGAAGGCACGGATTACGAAATTAAAACTATCACCGATAAGGATGGAAAACCCGTCCAAAAGGGAGCTATGGTCAGCGAAATCCAGCCTCTGTTCTTCAAGCCTGGCAAGTCTGGTTGGAGCACCTTTGAGCTGATTCGTGCCTTCGGCAACCGCGGAGAGAACGTCCCTGGTCTCAACGCGAACACTGATGGCGTTTATTGCATCGGCAGCGAGCGCAACACCGAGATCAATCTCTTCCAGATTCGTCGCGGGTATGATCCCGAAGTCGCTACCATCCAGTGGGAAATGCTCTCCCGTGCCGCGTACTCTGTCGCCATCCCGCTGTACTCCGCTCTGATAACTGAAGTTAGCCCCTACTTCAGCGATCAGACCGTCTCCTTCGACCACTGCAATGCGAAAGACGTCGTGTACAACGAGGAGCCCGAGAACTCCATTAACTACGTCCTCATGGACATCAGCTCGCTCTGCTTTGAGAACCCTGACACCCTTGGTACCAGCGTCCGCACCTACCTCGACGCCCTCCAGAATGAGCTCATCGAGCAGAACAAGGAAGTTGACGCCGCCATGCTGGCCGAAACGACCACCGAGGGCCGCACTGCCCTAGCCAACAAGGCCGGCAAGGCTGCCACCGAGAACACCTACAAGAAGTGCAAGGCCCTGCTCCAGGAGATGCGCGCCTATCAGAAGGCCGGAAACTTCGAACAGCCCTTCACCCCAAGCGATCTGAACACCGAGACCAAGGGCCTCAAGGTGTCCATTACCTACGCCCAGGACGCTCTTGCCACCGACCCGGTCACCCCGGATCAGCCTGGCACCCCCGAGCAGCCCGGCAAGCCCGAGCAGCCCGGCACCCCCGAGCAGCCTGAGCAGCCCGCTAAGCCCGAACAGCCCACCACCAGGCCCGAGAAGCCCGGCAAGTCGGACAACACCACGACCACGGTAACCACCAACAAGACGAACACCAAGGGCGGCCTGCCCACCACTGGCGATTGTTTTGATGGCCGCATGGTGGCCGTATTCGCCATCGCTGGCGTTGCCGTCATTTCCGCAGGCGGTTATATCCTCTATCGCCGCAACAAGGAGTAATCCCTCGCTGGTGCGGGTGGGACGGCACGGGTCGCCCCGCCCGCTCAGCCCGCCTTTTTGACCGGTGGGAAACGCCGGGTTGATTTCCGATCTCAGCCGAACACATTAGGCGGACAGGCCGTTCCCGCAGC
>CABUBH010000056.1 GCA_902489775.1 uncultured Collinsella sp. | reverse complement strand
CCGGCTGAGTCTGGGAAGAGGTGCCGGGCGGCGGGCGGAGCATGGCCACCGGACCTATCGAAACACATCTCCACCGTTCCTTCAACTGGGAAAACGGCGCCCCCGGACCCCAGGAGGGGCCGCGGGGGCGTTCAGCTAACTGCGGGAATGGCCTATTTGCTCAATGTGTTCGGCTGAGATCGGAAATCAACCCGATGATTATTTGATCCCCGTCCCAGAAAAATCATGCTAGGCGGTGTACGCGATCGTTGATTTGACTGCGTGACGCCAGCCGGCGATCTTTTTGGCTCGCTCGTCGGCGGGCATCGAGGGTTCCACGATACCGCGGGCGCCGTAGACGTCGACGACGTCGCGCGTGTACATGCCGAGCGCAATGCCGCAGGCCCAAGCCGCACCCAGGCCGCTCATCTCGTCGTTGCTCGCGATGCGGATGGGCGAGCCCACCAGGTCGCTCTCAAACTGCATCAGGTACGCATCGCGCGTGGGACCGCCGTCAACGCGAAGCTCGGCCAGCGCCGCGCCAGAATCCTCAACCATCGCATCGATCACGTCGAAGATCTGATAGGCGATCGACTCGTCGGCGGCCTTTACGAACTCCGCGCGGCCCGTGGTGCGTGTCATACCAAAAACGCATCCCTCGGCAT
This sequence comes from uncultured Collinsella sp., assembly GCA_902489775.1. Taxonomy (GTDB): domain Bacteria; phylum Actinomycetota; class Coriobacteriia; order Coriobacteriales; family Coriobacteriaceae; genus Collinsella. The sequence goes on along the minus strand of CABUBH010000056.1, from coordinate 10,002 downwards.
CACTTGCCCAGTGCGGCGCACCCAGGCCGGTAAACGCCGGCACAAAGTAAACATGGCTCGCCGGGTTGGCGGCGTAGCACAGGTCGGTGACCTCCTCGGGGTTGTTGATGAGCTCCAGGTCGTCGCGCAGCCAGGTCTTGACGGCGCCGGCGTAGCTCACGTTGCCCTCGAGTACATACTCGGTCACGCCATCCATACGCCACGCAAGCGAGCTCGAAAGCCCGTGCGAGCTGGCGACAAACTCGTTGCCGACGTTCATCATGACCGAGCTACCGGTGCCATAGGTCGCTTTGGCCATGCCGCGGCTGTGGCAACCCTGCGCAAACAGGGCCGCATGGCTGTCGCCCAGCACGCCGTGTACCGGCACGGGTGCGGGCAAAAAGCCATCCAGGTCCGTTGTGCCAAATAGACCGTCGGAATCGGTCACCTGCGGCAGGCAGGCCGGATCGATGCCAAAGGCCTCGCACACCGGCTCGCTCCAGCAGCCGCGGCGCAGGTCAAAGAGCTGCGTACGGCTGGCGTTGGACCAGTCGCAGCGGAACTCGGCGCCGCCCGTGAGCGTCCAGACCACCCAGGCGTCAATCGTGCCAAGGCAAAGCTCGCCCGCCGCAGCGGCCTTAGCAGCCGCCGGCACGTTTGCGAGAATCCAGGCCATCTTGCCCGCCGGATAGTAAGGCGAGAGCACCAGGCCCGTCGTGTCGCGCACCAGCTCGGTCACGCCCTCGCGGGCGGCCAGCTCGTCACACAGTTCACGGGCGCGGGCGCACTGCCACACCACGGCGTCGCACAGCGGCTCGCCCGTCGCACGGTTCCAGGCAACGGTGGTCTCACGCTGGTTGGAAATGCCAATGCCGGCGACGTCGGCCGGGTCGACCCCGGTCTCCTCCACCACGGCGCGCGCCACGGCCAGAACGTTGGCCGCGATCTCGGCCGGATCATGGCTCACCCAGCCGGCATCATTGACAATCTGGCGATGCGAGCGGTCGGCACGATGAATCAGATGGCCGCCCTCGTCCACCAGCAGCGCCTTAGTGCCCTGCGTAGACTGATCGATTCCGATGATGTATTTGCTCATGTACTCTCCCATTCCTTCCGCCAAAGCAAAGACAGCCTGGCGGACAAGGAGCGAGCGGCCGCCAAGTGCCGCAGATTGCCGTGAAAGAGGAGCGCCGCGTACTTTGTGTACGCAAGCGACGGTTTGAACGGCAAGGTGCGGTGCTTGGCGGCCGCGCAGCGTCTGTGTCTACTAGTTGCCGAGGAACTCGGCGACCGTCTTGGCAATGCCTTCGCCGGTGAGGCCGTAGTGCGCAAAGACCTCGGGGCTCGTGCCGGTGATGACCGGCGCGTCGGGCAGGCTCAGGCACTTGACCGGACGCGGGCAATGCTCGCCCACGACCTGCGCGACCATGGAGCCCAAGCCGCCAAAGGGGCTGTGCTCCTCGACGGCCACGACGGCGCGCGTGGCACCAGCGGCCTCGATCACGGCCTCGGCATCGAGCGGCTTGACGCAGTACATGTCGAGCACGGTGGCGGAGATGCCCTGCTCGGCGAGCAGATCGGCGGCGTCCACGGCATGGCGGACCATCTCACCGGTGGCGACAATCGTCACATCGGTGCCGCGACGCACCCAGGTGGCACGATCCATCTGGAACGGGCACTCGTCCTCGGTATACACGTCCTCGACCGGGTTGCGGCCCACGCGGATATAGGCCGGCTTGTTGTCGGCAACCAGGGCGCGCACAAGCTCGGCAGTCTGAAAACGATCGCTCGGCAGATACACGCGCATGTTCGGGATAGCGCTCATGGCGGCGATATCCTGCGCGGAGTGATGGCTCATGCCCAGAGCGCCGTAGGACACGCCGCCCGAGATGCCGATGAGCTTGACGTTGGTGTTGGAGTACGAGACGTCGACCTTGCACTGCTCATACGAGCGCGTGGTCACAAAGGACGCCGGCGAGGCGGCCCAGGCCTTCTTGCCGCACGAAGCCATGCCGGCGGCGATACTCACCAGGTCCTGCTCGGCGATGCCGACCTCGACGGACTGCTGGGGGTACTGATCGAAGAACGGCGTGAGCGATGCGGAGCCGCGGGAGTCGGAGCACAGGACGACGATGTCCTTATCGGTCTCGGCGGCCTCGAGCAGCGTGTCGCAGATAACCTTGCGGTTGGCGATCTTGTTAGCCATTGATGGCCTCCTTATGGGCAGCGAAATCGGCGATGATCTGGGCATATTCCTCATCGTTGGGCAGGTGATGATGCCAGGCGGCCTTGTCCTCCATGACGGGCGAGCCATAGCCCTTCACCGTGTTGAGGATGATGACCGTGGGCTTTCCGCTGGTCTCGGCCGCAAGCGTCAGCGCAGCGTCGATGGCCTGGACGTCGTTGCCCGGAATGGAGAGCACGTTCCAGCCGAAGGCGGCCCAGCGCTCCTCCTGCGAATCCTGCTTCATGACGTCCTCGGTGCTGCCGCTGATCTGCAGGCGGTTGCGGTCCACGAGCGCGCACAGGTTATCGAGCTGGTAGTTGCCGCCGCTCATGGCGCCTTCCCAGACCGAGCCCTCGGCAAGCTCGCCGTCGCCCATGATGGTGTAGACGCGGTAGTCGCGGCCGTCCATCTTGCCTGCAAGCGCCATGCCGACGGCCACGGGCAGGCCATGGCCCAGCGAACCGGAGTTCATCTCGATGCCCTTGAGCTTGTTGTTGGGGTGGCCGATGTAGGGGCTGCCGAACTTGGAGAAGCGGGCCTTGACGTCGTCGAGGTCCAGATAGCCCTCGTGGCACAGCACCGCGTAGTAGGCCTCCATGGCGTGGCCCTTGGAGAGCACAAAGCGGTCGCGGTTGGGATCGTCGACGGTCTCGGGCGAAATGTTAAGGTGGTTGGCGTAGAGGGTCATGAGGGCGTCGATCACCGACATGTCGCCGCCGATGTGGCCGCCGGCGCCGGCCATGATGATGTCGACGCAATCGCGGCGGAGGTCCCAGCGCAGGGACTCAAGCTCTTCGATAGTTGCCATTTCTACTCTCCTCGCAGGTAGGCTTTGACGTCTTCTTCGATGGGGTCGTACAGGTCGGGCTGGATGCCGATGTACTTGCATGCCTCGTAGAGCACCGGCACCACGTTGGCGTGGATGGCCACGCAGTGGTGGATGTAGGGGCCCTCGACGATCTTTGCCTCGAGGCGCTTGAGGTTCTCGACCTCGACCCACAGGTAGGTGCCCATACCGGCCGGGCCGTCGATGCCGCGGGCATTGCCCAGCAGCAGCGAGTACTCGCCGTTGTCGCCGTCAAAGCGGGCAAGGGTGAGGTCGCCGTGCTTGGCCTCGGCCGTCAGCGCGCCGGGGTGATCGAAGGCCAGCGGATAGGTGAGCTTGGGCTTGACGGCCGCGCAGCTGCAGGGCCAGGGGCCGCAGTGCTGCAACAGCTCGCCGTTCTCGTTGTCGGGATGGCGGACGGTCCAGTCGGCGAACATGCCGCGGTGACGGCCAAGATCGGCGGCCTCGACCATGAGCGCGGTGATGGCGCCGTGGATGTCGGTCTCGCAGACGACGGGGATACCCATCTCGTTGAGGATGGCGTTGGCGGCGCAGGGCATAATGCCCAGCTCGTCCTGCAGGGCGTTCCAGCACTGGATGGCGCCGGCGTTGCAGCCGTACTTCTCGACCAGACGCTTCATGGCGATGGCGAGTCCTGCGACCGCGGGGACCTTGTCCTCGGGGATGCAGATCTCAAAGCTGTCGGCGATGTGGGCGAGCATGGCGGCCATGGCTTGCTCGTCGGCCTGGGCGTCGCGCACGGCCTGAACAAGCTCGGTCATGGGGATGGGCGAAAGCTGGATGTTGAACTTCTCGAGCAGCTCGCCCTCGTTGCACATGGTGGACCAGAAGTCGAACGGGCGGGTGGCCATCTGCAGGATGCGGGTGTGCTTGAAGGTCTTAACGACGTTGCACACGGCCAGGAAGTCCCAGACGCCGCGCTCGAACTCGGGATCAGTCAGGCGGCAGTTGGTCATGTAGGTGAAGGGGACCTGGAAGCGGCGCAGGACCTTGCCGGTGGCGAACAGGCCGCACTGGCTGTCGCGCAGGCGGGTGCCATCGGGCTCGGGGCGCTCGTCGCGCGGGCCCCACAGCAGCACGGGCAGACCGAGCTCGCGGGCAAGGCGGGCGCAGACGTACTCGGTACCAAAGTTGGCGTGGCACAGCATGATGCCGTCGACGCCCTCGGCGCGGAACTTCTTGACGATAGGCTCGATATGGCTGTCGTCGAACAGCAGGCCCTCGTCGTTGATGTCTTCGATATCAACGATGTCGACGCCGATCTCGCGCAGACGGTCAGCCGTCAGACCACGATACTTGATCGCGTCCGGCGCGCTAAAGATGCTGCGGCGCGTAGGCACAAAACCGAGCTTGATCTTATCCATGTACGTCCTCCCCTAGTCACATGTTCAGTAAACAGACGCATGTTTCGTTTTGTTCTGTTTACTAAATGTTTTACTCTTTTGTTTATTAGTTTAGCGCGAAATACCTGTAAACGGTAGAGAAATCAGCCTAAACGGTATGTAAACAATCTGAACATACAAGGGCAACAAAAAGAGGGCCCCGAAGGACCCTCTTTTGAATAGCGCTATGTTAACTGCCCTAGCGAGCTTTGGCACGCTGCAGGCGATGCCGTCTCCGCCTAGATCTCGCACACGCTCTGGCGCTCGACAAAGTAGGTCGACACGGCCGTCTTGCAGGTATAGCTCTTGGGGTTGCGGATGTTGCCCACCAGGCGACGCACCGCGATCTCGCCCACCTCGTGCTTGGGAACATGCACCGTGGTGAGCGGCGGGTTGGAGAAGGCGCCCAAAGACAGGTCGTCAAAGCCGATGATCGAGACGTCCTCGGGCACGCGAATACCGTGCTCGTTGAACGCGCGCATGGCGCCCACGGCGAGCACGTCGTTCTCGGCAAAGAAAGCCGTCGGCAGATCGTCGCGCGAGACGTTGTCGAGCCACACGCCCATGTCGTGATAAGCGCCCTCGAGCGTGGTACCCAGCGTGACGTGCCATGCCGGGTTGGCCTCAAGATCCGCGTCCTCAAGCGCTTGGCGATAGCCGCGCTCGCGGTCCTTAAAGTTGCGGATCCGAAGGTCGCCCGCCAGATAGCCGATTTGCCTGTGGCCTTTCTCGATAAGGTAATCCACGGCACGCAGCACCGAATCGGTGTTGGCGATGACTACGGCATCGAAGTACTGGCGATCGCTCCAGCCGTCGAGCACAATCAGGTGGGCGGCAGCGTCGGCGAACAGGGCGTAGTCCTCCTCGCCCAGCTCGGTACCCATCAGCACGATGGCGGCCGACGGGTCGGCGATCAGGCCCTCGACCTGCGGGCGCACGGCGTCCAGGTCGCTAAAGTCGAGCGAGACAAAGCTCGTGCTCATGCCGTGGCGACGCGCCTGGCGCTCCACGCCCTCGATGACCGCGGGATGGAAGGTGCTCTCGTCCAGGATGGCGCCCGTCTTGCGCGCAAGCACAAACTGGATGCTCTCGAGCTGCGTCGACTGCTGATAGCCAAGCGACTGCGCGCACTCCAGGATGACCTTGGCGGTCTCCTCGCTCACGCTGCGCTTGCGGTTGAGCGCGTTGGACACGGTTGCGGGCGAAAAGCCGGTAATGCGGCTGATCTCGCGGACGCTTGCTTTAGCCATCGTTCCCCCTAGCATCGGTCGCGGCCGAGCATCGTGGCTTGACCGCCCCGTGGCTCGGCAACTAAACGACCGCAAATTCAATCTAAACAGAATAGTAAATGTTTAATAGCTAGTTTAGCCTGTTGTCAAGCGAAGCGGCACGACTATTCCCCCAACGGGCGCATTTGTCCATCTTAACGTTATTACGCAAGGTCTTCGCCATTGCTTGCTATTACGCGTCGGTACCATTCGAAGCTTTTCTTTTTACGTCTCTCAAACGAGCCCGCACCGCTATCGTCTCGATCGACATAGATAAACCCGTAGCGCTTACGCATCTGTCCTGTGGCGACCGAAACCAAATCGATCGGGCCCCAACAGGTATATCCCATGAGTTCCACCCCGTCGAGCTCGACGGTCTCCCTCATCGCCTCGATGTGGGCCCGCAGGTATTCAACTCGATAGTCGTCTTCTATTTCACCCGAATCTTCCGGCACATCAGGAGCACCCAAACCGTTTTCGACGATGAACAGCGGCTTTTGATAGCGATCCCAGATTTCATTCATGGTGACGCGCAGCCCTTTGGGGTCGATAAACCTCCCCCAAGGCTCCTGTTTTAGATACGGATTAGGCGCCGAGCGAAGAAGGTTCGAATCGAACTGACCTTCCGCATGCGCTTTTGCGACGCGCGTCGAGTAATACGAAAACGAGACGAAATCGACCAGGTTTGCAGCCAGTACTTCGCGGTCATCATCCCGATAGGGCACCTCAAAACCATGGCGGGCGTATTCCTTGAGAACATAGCTCGGGTACGCACCGCGCACCTGGACGTCGGTAAACATGTAATGGCTGCGATTCTCAGCCTGCGCAGCCAGCACATCGTCCGGATCACATGTAGCCGGATAGAAGACACCTGCGTTGAGCATGCAACCGATCTTCGCCCCAGGGCACAGTTCATGACACGCCCCGACCGCACGGGCGCTCGCAACCAATACATGGTGCACGGCCGTGTGAACCGTTGCATAGCGATTCTCCCCTTGCTCGAAGATGATCCCCGCCGCCATAAAGCACGCCTGCGTCATGATGTTGATCTCGTTAAAGGTCAGCCAATAATTGACCAATCCCCGATAGCGCTCGAACACGGTACGCGAATATCGCTCGAACAGGTCGACCAACCTGCGATCGCGCCATCCGCCATACGCATCGACGAGATGCATGGGGACATCATAGTGGTTGAGCGTCACCAAAGGCTCAATGTCATGCGCGCGACACGTCCTAAAAACATCCTCGTAAAAGGCAAGGCCTTCTTCATTGGGCTCGGCTTCGTCTCCTTTGGGAAAAATGCGGCTCCAGGCGATTGATAAGCGCAGGCATTTAAAACCCATCTGGGCAAACAGTTCAATATCCTGCTTGTACCTATGGTAAAAATCAATGCCCTTGCGAGCGGGATAGAAGCTGTCGGGTGCCAACGCACGCGGATCAAGGTCTCCCCGCATGACGTCCATGCGTTGATCGCCAAACGGCAGCATGTCGGAATTGGCTAAACCGCGACCGCCTTCGTTCCATCCTCCCTCGCACTGGTTTGCAGCCAGAGCCCCGCCCCATAAAAAATCTTCTCTAAACATTATGGTGTCGTCCTTTCTATCAAATTCCCGGCCCACACTGTCGAACGCAACGGACTCGGCAAGTGCCGCGCAACAGCACAGTACCGTTGCGCGGCCAAGGGGTCGGACCGCGCAACGGCTGGGGAGCATATTTGTGTAGTAGCCTCTTATGCCTCGACGGATTCAACGGCCTCAGAATCGCCGCTCTTGGACTTCAACGGCATCTTCTCCTGTCCTTCAAATCCAAAAATCATCGCCAACGCAAACGTCACGGCACCGCCAGCAAGACACCCGATGGTGCCAGGGATGATATCCTGAGCAAACATGAGCACGTTCATCCATGGGAAACCAACGCCAGCGAAGATATAGACGTTGGCATGAAGAAGGCTTACCAGCAGACCACCGACAGCACCACCAATCATGTTCCAGGCAAGAGCCTTCTTGTCGCGAAACAGGATGCCGTAGATGATGGGCTCACTCACGCGACCGAAGGCATAGGTGATGAACAAGTTCCAGCCCGTGGCTCGACTCTCCTTGTCCTTAGCGCGCAGGCCATAGGCGAGCGCGATGGCAAGCGTGGTGTAGGCTACAACCGCGGTGCCGGGGTATAAGATGGCGTCGTAACCGTTCTGGAGCGCGGCGGGCAATATGGCGGTATAGATCGGCACGTGCATGCCGGTGGCGATGATCAGATTCCAGAATGTGCCGATAACCGCGGTCGCAGCGGGACCGGCAACAGAGGCGAGCCAAATGATGAAATCGGCCACAAGGCCCATGACAAATTGGACGGCAGGGCCGCAGAGGCACAGCGCGACCGGCAACATCACGAGCACCGTACCCACGGGTACGATCAGAATGCGCAACATATCAGGCGAGATCTTCTTAAAGAAGCGCTCAACATAGGACTGGGCCCAGGTGATCAAGATGACCGGAAGAACAGCCTGGGTGTAGTTGACGAGCTGCATGGGGATGCCGAAGACGCTGAAAGGCTTTCCGTCCTCAACAATAGCGAGCATGTCGGGATAAATCATCACAACAGCGATGAGCAGTGCCAGCACAGGACTCGTTTTGAACTTCTTAGCCGAGCTATAGGCGGCAAACACCGGGAAGTAGTAATACGCCGCATCGCCCACCAGGGAAAGGATCCGATACAGGTCGCTCGTTTCGGACATAAAACCGGCGCCTTCGGGCCCAAACAGAATAACGAGCATCTTGAAGATACCGGCGACACAAAAGATCGGAAGGATCGGGGTGATAGCGCCGCTCACGGCATCGAGCAGCTGATTGAAGAGGTGCTTGGGCGCCAAGCGCTCCTTCCAGCTAAGCTGAGGGCCATCGAGTTCCTCGTCAATCGATACCGTGACCTCGAATCCGCCCTGCTTACAAACCTCGTCGTAGACCTTGTCGACCGTGGGCCCGATCACCAGCTGCACCTGCCCTCCGGCGTGCACGACGCTGATGATAGACGAGATGTCCTCAAGCTTCTCATCATTCGAGAGGCTTTCATCCTTGAGGTTGAAGCGCAGGCGCGTCATGCAATGCGTAACCGAAGCCACGTTTTCCGCCCCGCCCACAGTGGAGAGAATCTGCTCTGCCACCTTTTTGTAATTTGCCATCATTGGCTCCTTTGCACAATCTTGGCTTACTGTTCGAATCGGCAAAGGTCATGCCCCGAATGGCTACGGGTTACAATCCTTTTTTGGAGATGATCCGGTTGAGATGGATCATCAGATAGAGTTCCTCCTCCTCGGAGAGCGTGGCGTCCCACGTTTCACGACAATAGGAACCGATATGCTTCACGCACTCTGCCAACTGCGGAAACTCCTCACGAAAGTTCTTGTACATCTGCATGTTGGCGCTGTTCAGCGACTCGCCGGCTTGAATGCGCTTGAACAGGTACCGCAGATGCGTGGCGAAGCGGGTGAAATCAAAGGAATCGCGGTCGACAATAATGCGGAAATCGCTTTCGAGAATCTCGATAACGTCCTCGAGCATATCGTCGAACTGCTTTGCGGGCTCGGCCGTGGCTTTGACGGCTTCAACAACCCGTGCGTTCACGAGATTCATCGCAATACTGGCAATCTCATCCTTGGGAAGCCGCTCTCCGAGCTCCTTCTCGAGTCGCATGACGATAAACTGGGCAGCCTTGTATTCCTTCGGATACGTCTCCCGCACTTCATAGGCAAGAGGCATCGCGATGCGGACCCCCTTTTGGGCTCGCGCAACGGCAAACGACAGGTGATCAGCCATGAACAGCGTCGCATTGGTCGAGAGGTCGTAGGGCAGTTCGTTGGCAACGATGTCCATAACTTTCGCCGCAAACATCACGATATCCGAGGGAAGATCCCTCATGACATCTTGTCCTTTAGGATCAATGTCGTAAAACGTATGCTCGATTTTAGAAAGAGGGAGCTCTCGAGGAAAATCTCCGCCGAAACCGACGCCCCTGCCCATGGCGATGACATCTCGCCCCTGTCCGTCACGGCAAAGAACCGCGTTGTTGTTAAGCTTTTTAATTGCAAGCATGGTGAACCTCCTTTCAAGAACACTCACAGAAAAAGGCATGATAGCCAATAGCAGTGCTATTGCGGTCATGCCTTACGTAACAATCCGTGTTGTATTGCTCTTGGGCATGCCTCCACACAGGAGTAACAATCCAAGATGCAAAATGCATTATAGCGCTCTCCCCGCCCCGGGGACCATCGGGCTGGCGAACGGTAGATGTCGGCCCGCCAGC
>CABUBH010000055.1 GCA_902489775.1 uncultured Collinsella sp. | reverse complement strand
CCCGCCTCAAGCGAGCGGGCGTTGAGCGCGTCGGCCTTACGCTCGCGAATGGAAGCATGGGCCTCCTGGCGTGCGGCACGGTCGGCGGAATCCGCCGCTGCCACGCGTACGCGCTCGCCAATGACGCCGGCATTTTCGGGCGCGGCCGTCAGCGACTCCTCAAAGGTAATGCCCTCGTCGCCAAAGGTGAGCTCCATCGACTCGCGCGCACCGCGATCGGGGATGGCAAATACGCAGGCATAGCGCTTGCCCACGACTTCCTGAATGCGCGTCATAAAACGGTTGTCCGAGCCCGCGATGGCCGGCTGCTCAATCTTAAGCTCTGCCGTAACCGCACCGCCCGCGCGAATCAGGCTCACATAGTTCAGGCGCTGCTGGGCACCAAAATCGAGCTGCTGGGCACGTACATACAGGCCATCCAGTCGGTCAATCCCCGCCTCGCCGGCACGGGCCTCGATATCCTCGTAGGCACGCAGGCAGTCGTCGAACAGCGAGCGCGGCTCGGACAGCACCACGAGTGCCTTTCCGCTCACATGCGACAGCGGGCTCACGGTCTGGCCGTACATCACCGGCAAAAAGCGGTCGAGCTCAGGCGTGACGATGCGCGCATCCACCATCTCGAGCAGCGCCGCCAACTTGCTGTCGTCCTGGCTGGCGCGGTAGAGCGCCACATGCATGTTGTGGACGGCCTCGTCGGTAAGCGCCAGCTCGCGACAGGGGAAGATCTCGATGCTATCCTCGTTGCCGATGGTCTGCCCCGTGGAGCTCACCATGCGGCGGATGCGATCGATCTCGTCGCCAAAAAACTCGATGCGCACGGGCGCCTTTTCCTGCGCGGGGAACACCTCTACGGTGTCGCCGTGCACGCGGAACAGGCCGGGCGCGTCGGCGGCGCCGGCATTGGTGTAGCCCATGCCCACTAGGCGCTGCGGCACCTCATCAAAAGGAATCTCCTCGCCCACCGCAAAGGTCGTGGACTCCCAATAGCGGCTCTCGACCGGCGGCACGCAGCGCAGCAGCGCGCGGGCCGAGGCAACCATGATGCAGTTGTCCCCGCGCACGATGCGCCCCAGAGCCTCGCAGCGCTGCGCCACCACGGCGTCGTCCGGCGCCTGCTCGCGCCACGGATAGTCCTTGCGCTCAGGAAAACGACACACGTGCGCCAGGCCCACGTAGGCGGCAAGGCTACGCGCGGCGCGATCGGCCGCATCCTCGCCGCTCACGATATAGACCGTCGGGCGCGGACGGCGCGCAAACTGGGCGGCCGCCATAAGCGTGCGGCCCGACTGCGACACAGCCAGCGTCACGTCCTCGCCAGCATCGAGCCCGGCCTCGACGGCCTGCAAGGCCTCGGCAGTGTAGAGCTGCGCGGCTATACGGTGAATGAGCATGCTGTTCCTCCGGCATTGCAACGCCAAAAGCCCGCCGGGGCAAGCTCGGCGGGTATGCGGCGGATTTCATTGCCTGTCATGGTAGCGCATGGAGAGGACTCCGGCTCAAGAGCAAACCCAGCCCCGCAAAAAACGCCAGACGAAGATGCGTTCCGCCCTACCCCGCTACGCGCACGCTGGGGCACAAATCTGCCAGCGGACACTCGTCACACTTGGGTTTGCGGGCGTCGCAGATCTCGCGACCGAAGGTGATCCACTGATGGTTGACCGACTCCCAATACTCGTGCGGCAAAATCTTGAGCAGATCCTGCTCGGTCTTGAGCGGCTCCTTGGCATGTGTCTTGGGACTCAACATCAGGCGATGCGCAACGCGGTTGACGTGCGTGTCCACCGCAATGCCCTCCACGATGCCATACCCCACGTTGAGCACGATGTTCGCCGTCTTGCGTCCCACGCCCGGCAGCTTCACGAGTTCCTTCATGTCGGCCGGCACCTCGCCGCCATAGTCGGCGACGATCATCTGCGCGGCCTCCACGGCGTGCTTGGCCTTGCTCTTATAAAAGCCGAGTGACTTGATGGTGTCTGCCACGTCAGCCACACTCGCCCCGGCCATGGCCTCGGGCGTGGGCCACTGGGCAAACAGCTTCGGCGTCACCTTGTTGACCTGCGCGTCGGTCGTTTGCGCCGAGAGCAACACCGCGATCAGCAGGCGGAAGGGATTCTCGTGGTCCAAAAAGCACTCGACCGGGCCATAGCGACGGTTGAGGCGCTCACACACCTCAACGGCGCGCTCGCGCTTGGCGGCATTGGTCTCGCGTGGCATAACGACTCCTCGGCTCAGCGGCACAATAAACTTATGGGCACAATTGTCCCACGTCCGAGACGCTTACGCCTCCAAGAATGCGCCGGTCTGACGGCTCCACAGGCTCGCGTACTCGCCACCCGCCTCGACAAGCTGCGCATGCGTGCCGTCCTCGACAATCTCGCCATCGGCCAGCACCACAATGCGGTCGAGCGCCGCCACGGTGGACAGGCGATGTGCCACCACAATGGAGGTGCGGCCGCGCATCAGGTTCTCGAGCGCCTCCTGCACCAGCGCCTCGGACTCGCTGTCGAGAGCAGAGGTCGCCTCGTCGAGCACCAGAATCGGCGCGTCGGCTAGGATGGCGCGGGCGATAGCCACGCGCTGACGCTGGCCGCCCGAGAGCTTGACGCCGCGCTCGCCCACCATGGTGTCAAAGCCACGGGGCAAGCGGTCGATAAACTCGGTCGCATTAGCCAAGCGAGCCGCCTCGCGAATCTGCTCATCAGTGGCGTTGGGACGACCGTAGGCAATGTTTTCGCGAATGGAGCGGTGGAACAGCAGCGCCTCCTGCGGCACGTAGGCAACCTGACGGCGCAGGCTCTGCTGCGTGCAGCGCGAGACGTCCTGGCCGTCCACGAGCACGCGGCCGCCCTGTACATCGTCCAGGCGCAACAACAACTTGGTGAGCGTCGTCTTGCCCGAGCCCGATTTGCCCACCAGGCCCACGCGCTGGCCCGCCGCCACATGAAGTGTCAGGTCATCGAACACGCTCTCGCCCGCCGCAGCGTCACGGTACGCAAAGCTCAGCTGCTCAAAATCAATCGCGCCCTCGGTCACTTTGAGCTCGGGGGCGTCCGGGTCATCTGCCACCAAACGTGGCTCGTCCAGCACGCGCGTCATCTCGGCCGCATCGCCGAGCGCGCGGTTGATGCGCTGCATCATGGAGCTTACGTAGTTCAGGCGCATGGTGAGGTTATAGGTGTAGGTAAAGATCATGACGAGCGAGCCGGCCGAGATGCCAAACCACGCGTTGCCGCCCGCCACGAATACGCTCACCACGGCCATGGTGATGACGATAAGACCCGAGGTCGTAAAGTTGCGCTGCATCATGGCGTGCATCGAGACCGTCTCGGCATCGCGCGCGGCACGATCAGCGGCGTCGAACAGATCACGTTCAAAGTCCTCGCGCCCGCAGGTCTTGACGGCCAAGATGTTCGTGACCGCGTCGGAGAGCACGCCCGAGAGCTTGTTCTGCGCGGCGGACGTCGCGGCCGAAAGCGGCATGATGCGCTTGTACATAAGCCAGACAAACGCGATGTAGACGGCCATGATGCACACCAGGATCACGGTAAACGTCGGCACCACCGGGGCGAGCGCCGCCACCGTGCAGATGACCGAGGTGATGGTGGGGATGAGCGAATACACCGTCACGTCGACCAGCCCCGTATAGCCGCTCATAAAACGGCTCGTCTGGCTCACGAGCGATCCGCCAAAGCGGCTGGTGTGAAATGTCATGGATTGATTGGAGAGCGTGTCGAAGCACAGGCGCGCCAGGTGATAGTTGCCCGCAATCTCGAGCTTGTAGACGGTGTAGTCCTGCAGCTTGGAGAGGATTTGGCCCACCAGGTTAACGAGTACGAGCGCCAGGATATAGGGGCCGAAGACCTCAAACACCTGATCACCCGCCACGGGACCGGCTTGAACGCGGTCGACAATGAGGGCCATCACATAGGTATTGGCAAACGTCAGCAAAAAGATGTAGCCCGCCGACGAGAACACCGAGAGAAAGACAATCAGCGGCTGCGTGCGCGTGACACCCCAAAACCGCTGCAGCGTGCGGCGCACGGTGGAGCGTTTCAGCGGACTGGTGTTTCTCTGAGACATGGGCTTCCTTTCGCGTCTGATAGGGCGAAACGCCATTGTTGCACACTAAAGCGCACTTCAGGCAAGCGCGATGTGAAAGGCAGCGGGGTGCCCGCGTTTGCGCCGGTGCCCCGCTGCCTTGTTGCAATTAGTCCTCGTCTTCTTGGTCTGTGGAAAGGCCCGCGGGCGTGAGTCCCAAGATCTCATCGGCTTGGTCGGCGTCTTCCAGCGCGTCGATATCCTTGAGTTTGCGCTCCATGACGTTGGTGCGCGTGGTGATAATGCCCTCGACCGTTTTACCCGCGGTCTCGATCTGCTGCTGGGCGCGGCGCAGCGCCTTTTGATAGCGCGGCAGCTCGGCCTTGACGGCGGAGAGCACTCGCAGCACGTCATCGGTGCGTTTTTGCAGCCTAAACGTCTGGTAGCTCATCTGCAGGCTGTTGAGAATGGCCGCCATGGTGCTGGGGCCGGCAACGTTGACGTGATAGTCGCGGCCCAGGGTCTCGATAAGCCCGGAGCGGCTGACGACCTCGGCGTACAGCCCTTCAAACGGCACGAACATGATGCCAAAGTTGGTCGTTGCCGGCACACTCAGGTACTTTTCGCAAATGTCCTTTGCCTCGCGCTTGACCATGGTGTCGAGCGTCTTGCGCGCAGCCGCCACGGTCTCCGCATCGCCCGACTCCTGCGCGTCGAGCAAGTGCTCGTACGCGTCGCCCGGGAATTTGGAGTCGATCGGCAGCAGCACGGGATCGCCCTCGTCCACCGGCAGCTTGACGGCAAACTCAACGCGCTCCGAGGCGCCGGGCTTGGTGGCGACGTTTTCCAGATACTGGTCGGGCGTAAGGATGTCCGCCAGAATTGCACCCAGCTGCACCTCGCCCAAAATGCCACGCGCCTTCACGTTGCCCAGCACGCGCTTAAGGTCGCCCACGCCGGTGGCGATGGACTGCATGTCGCCCAGGCCCTTGTACACGGCCTCGAGCTGGTCGCTCACCTGCTTAAACGATGCCGACAGTCGGTCGTTGAGCGTGCGGGAGAGCTTCTCGTCCACCGTCGCACGCATTTGATCGAGCTGCACGTTGTTGTCTTTGCGGATGGCGCCCAGCTGAGCATCGACCGTTTCGCGCACCTTGTCCAGGCGATGCTCGATACCCTCGCGGTTGGCACCGAGCTGTTGGGCCGTCTCGCGGCGCAGGTCATCCATCCGGTCACCAGCTTGCGAAAACTCACGTGCGATGGTCAGGTAACGTTGCTGCTCCACGGCCGCATCTGTCGTCTGCTGCTGCGCGATGGCATTGGCCGTGCGGCGAGTTTCGGCCAGCGCGACGTTCAGGGCATCGAGCGCGTTGTTGGCCTGCTCGAGTGCTGCCAGCGTTTCCGCGCTACTGTCGCCACGCTCCCGCAACTCGGCACGCAGGCTCTTGAGCTGGAGGGCGCAAGCCACAGCAACCCCCACCGCCACCAAGGCGATCACAACAAGCACAATATCAATAGCAGACATAAACTCCGCCCAACAAACCCAATCGAGCACCAATCAAAACCGCGATCAATCTTACCCCGCCATACGCACCGGGCGCCCGGCCCCTTCTTGGGCGCCCCTCTCCTCCGCATATTCCATAATGCGGCGCGCCGTCTCCCTGCTCACCTTTGAGTCATCACCGGCTAAATATGCGTACACGTTTCCCTTATTCAGATTCAAATCGCGGCAGAGACCGTAGCGCGTTACACCCGATTCCTCTAGCGCTCCCAACGTTCTTTTTCGCATCAGGGCGTTGATTCTTCTGTCCGCCACTGGCTTTTCCTTCACCGCTCTATACGCACGCCAAACGTTGGCATAACGATTAGGGAGATCGTCCTTGGCGCACAGAGACACAAGACTGCCCGCCTGGTTGTATAAGGACAAAACGCCTCGATAGACCTCTTCCATCCACAAGCCCTCGGATAAACCCAAGACGTACTCGGCCTTGCCCTGCGCTAAAGCAAGCAAAAACAGCGGCTCTGCCACACGCGGTTCAACCGTCGTTGCCCGCTCAACCAGCTTTCTAAAACTCAACGACTGTTGCCCAGACAACTCACGACAATAGCCCTTCAAGAATCCCTCAAAAGTCAGATTCAACCGCGCACCTCCATTAGTATTATTCGTCTTCAATAATACTATAGAGTGACACGACTAGACCGCCCAGAGGAAAAGATCCTGTTTGAGACTGCAATCCTTTAAATCTAAGACGGCCTTTGAGAGAAGCTAGCTCTCCCAGCCGGCGCGGATTGTTGTTATGACATCGCCTAGGCGCTGGCCGAGGGCTGACAGATGTTGGAGCACTTCGCCGGGCGAAGCACCGTTGAGGATGCAGGTGAGCGCATACGAGACCAAGAAAATCGCCGCAAGTCCTAGCGGAATGAGCACGATCATCGCCAATGTGCGCAGGCGCTGGCCCACGCGGCGACGACGCGCACGACGCTTGTCGAACGCGAGCTCCTGCGCATATGAATCTTGCTGTACGGAATAGGCCTCTGGTGCCGATTCGCCCGCAGGCGAAACCGCGGGCGTAACGTTTTGCGCAGGGGGCTGGGCTGCCGCCCCCTGCATTTGCATCTCCATGAGTCGTTGCTGCTGACGCAGCATGCGCTCAGCCTGTTGCTGCGGAGTCTCAAGAAACAGATCCATGCTGGCCTCCAAAATCGGAGCATTCGACGCTTACGACCAGCATCCCGCACCGCCATGACCGCGACAACGCAATCGCCGGCAATAGCCACAAAGTTTCTTTTGCTCAAAAGCTGTCGAAAAGCTCAACAACTCCCCTACCAGCACTTTCTCTGAGCTTTTTTCGCCAGCAATCTTTTGGCCTTCCACCCTTACGCCAACTGACCAAAATCTAACCAAAAGCTTGACGAAAATTGTGGAGACCGGGACCCCACACAAAATGTGCCGCCCCAAAGGGGCGGCACACAAACCAATCTATTAGCCAAAACTCGTTGGCAAGCCCGCGTCGTCAGACCCGCGGCGCATGCCTTTGCCTCGCGTGACTCTGCGAAGCCGTGAGCGAGAGGGAAAGGGATGCGCCGCGGGTCTGACGTCCGGAGCGGTGAAACCAGCAGTTGCCCTGCGCTCCGTGGTCGGTGAGGACAGACTACATGCCCGCGAGACCGCGGGCGGCGGTGGCGCACATAAACGCCAAGGCTAAAATCACGAGCGAGCCCGCAATGTCTGCCAGCACGCCCATTGCACGACGCTCAAACAACCAGCTCTCAAAGTGCGGGGCGACGTTGCGCCAAACACGCCACAGCAAGATGCCCATACCGATGACGCCTGGGATATTGAGCAGTAGGATCTCGGAGCACAAAAGACCGATCAGGTTGCCGGCGGCAAAACCAGCGTCGCCCTCGCAGTATTTGCGATAAATCATGTACAACATGTACGCCACAAACGGCTGCAGGCACGCAGAGATAAACGTAACCACCATCGAGGGGTCCTGAGAAAAGACATCGGTGAGTTTATCGACACTCGTGGCATCTTTCGAAGCCAAGAACAAGCCAATGACCACCACGGGCACCACGCCCAAGATAACCTCGACCAGAGTAAACAACTTAGCAGTCAGATCCTCGCTAGCCGTATTGAGGTGAGGCGCCCACTCAGGATGAGCATGCGCGCCAACCTTCTTGTCCTTCTCAGCACGATCGGCCTTTTTACCCTCGGCAACCCGACGACCAGGATCCTTGCGAGTTCCCGCCGCAGCAACCCGAGCCCGAGACTTCTTACCCATAACCAACACCTCACAAGAGGAAACGAATAGCCAACGCTACCCAGTGTACCCTCTAAGCAACGTCACCGCCCCAACCGGCCCCCACAAAAACGTGCCGCCCCATAAGGGGCGGCACACAAACTTCTTATCAGCTTTTCTGTAACGAGCACGCGACGACCCAACGCCGGAGCGCAGGGCGGGAAATGCCTTTGCCTCGCGCGACCCTGCGCAGCCGTGAGCGAGAGGGAAAGGCATTTCCCGCCCTGCGCTCCGCAGCAGCCAGCGCCAAGCGCTAGTAGTTCACCACCTGCTCCTCAAAGTACGCCTTCGGGTGGTTACACACCGGGCACACCTCAGGCGCCTCGGCACCAACGTGCAGGTGCCCGCAGTTCAGGCACTTCCACACCTTCACGCCCTCACGCTCAAACACCTCGCCCGACTCGATGCGCTCGACGAGTTTGTTGTAGCGCTCCTCGTGGGCCTTCTCGACGGCGGCGACGCCACGGAACTTCTCGGCGATCTCGACAAAGCCCTCCTCCTCGGCGGTCTTGGCGAACTCGTCGTACATCGTGGTCCACTCGTAGTTCTCGCCCGCAGCGGCGTCGCGCAGGTTGTCCAGAGTGCCCGGAACGGCGCCGTCGTGCAGATACTTAAACCACAGCTTGGCGTGCTCGGACTCGTTGCCCGCCGTCTCGGCAAAAATATTCGAGATCTGAACGTAGCCGTCCTTTTTGGCCTTGGATGCATAGTAGCGATACTTGGTGTGTGCCTGGGACTCACCGGCAAAAGCGGTCTCGAGGTTCTTCTTGGTTTGGGAATTCTCAAAATCCATAGGTGTACTTCCCTTCAACGCATGCCGCCCACAGACTTTGAGCGGCCTTGCTTTAAGGATGCCCTCATGCCGAGAATTTAAACCTTACAATCCCGTTCTTCAGATTCGAGTGAGCTACACACTCAGCCAACGATCGCCCTCGGAGCCGCAAAAGCCCTCGCGCTCCAGATCGGCAAGAATGCTTGCGACCAGCTCGCGCTCGACCGGCTCTCGGCCGGCTGCCGTCTCCATCTC
This sequence comes from uncultured Collinsella sp., assembly GCA_902489775.1. Classification (GTDB taxonomy): domain Bacteria; phylum Actinomycetota; class Coriobacteriia; order Coriobacteriales; family Coriobacteriaceae; genus Collinsella. The sequence goes on along the minus strand of CABUBH010000055.1, from coordinate 1,952 downwards.
GTTAACGCCTGCAACGGCTTCATCGAGCGTAATACCTGCCGGTTGTCCATCGCGCGCCGCCAGCAGCATGCGCACAATGTGGGCGCGCTTTTGGCGACGCGAGCCCTCAAACTTGGACTGACGACTATAGCCCGCCGACCGCCTGGACGGATTGGGCAGCGTCTTTTTAAGATACGCGCCGTAATCCAGCAACGCGTAATACCATGCGCGCGGCGTGTCGGCATCGTCTTGAGGCACGGCAAAGGGCGCAATCTCATCCGCCTCCGCACCAGGGGCCGCCGGACAGGCGGCTTGAATCAGCGGCACCAGCTCGCGATCGGGAACGGCCGGCACATCGGGAAAGAAATGATGCAAAAAGACCGTGCGCACATTGGTCTCTAGATACACGCCTGGAAGATCAAACGCAAACGAACGAATGCCCTGCGCCGTTGCCGGGCCAATACCGGGCAGCGCGACCAGATTGTGCGTCTCGCGCGGAAACTCCCCGCCCCAATCCTCTACGACCCGTTGAGCGGCCCCGTGAAGCGCCAGAGCACGTCGGTTGTAGCCCATCCCCTGCCAAGCGTCCAAAACATCCGAAGGCGCAGCCTGGGCAAGCGCCTGCACGGTCGGAAAGCGATCGAGCCACGCCGGCATACGCGTCTCCACGCGTGGCACCTGCGTCTGCTGTAGCATGACCTCGGAGAGCCAGATGATGTACGGATTGCGTGTGCGGCGCCACGGAAGGTCGCGATAACGCAGGACCCCTTCCGAACGAATCATCGAACGAAAGGGGTCCTGAATCATGGCTATGCTCCTTATGCGGCGCTATTCCTCCCGGTAAGCGCACGCGCAGGTGGCGTACTCGGGAAACGCTTCGCGGTCGGCGAACTTGGGATCGACGGCCGGGAACTGGCGGTGAGCGACGATGTCGCCGAGCGAAACGGAATCGAGGTAGTCGCGCATCAACGCCTGGGCTCCGGCCCACAGGGGATGATAGCAGCACGTGCCCATGCGCGCACAGTCACCATCGGGCGCGGTGCAATCGTTCATAACCATGGGGCCCTGAACGGCTTCTACGACCTGGCGGATGGTAACGTCGTCCGGGCTGACCTTGAGGCGCATACCGCCGTGGACTCCACGCAGGCTCTCCACAATACCGGCCTGGACCAAGCCGTGCTGGATCGAGCGAGCAAACGAATACGGCACATTGACCTCTTCGGCAGCGGTGCGAACAGAAAGCAAACGCTCCGGCTCCTCGGCAAGCATCGCCAACATGCGCAGGGCATAATCAGTCTTCCTCGATATGTCCATTTTTCCCCTTCCAAGGAATAGGAACAGCTCGAACGAGCTCCGGGGCCGAGCTTGTGTCGAGACACCAATGACCGCTAGGACATCCAAATGGTAAATCGGATATCCACTGAATGCCGCGCTTGGAGCGAAATGCATCAGATACGACCTACAGTGCAGTTTAGTATAACCTAACCCCCTGTCTCGTTGAACGGGTGTTGCGCAACAAAGCTGTTGTTCAGACAGATATACTTATTAGATTTTACTTGCGTTCCCGAAGGCGCGGGGATTCTGGGCGAAGATGCACCGGGGCGATCGTTCTATCGAAACAAAGTGCATCAAACGCAAAAAGCCACGTCCGAAGACGTGGCTTTAATTGCGTTGGCGGGAAGTACGGGGCTCGAACCCGCGACCTCCGACGTGACAGGCCGGCGCTCTAACCAAACTGAGCTAACTCCCCAGGCAGACGTTCGCGTTTGTTTCCGCTCGCGTGCGCTGCGGGGATTAGTATACACAGAAGTCTGTCCGGCGCGCAACAACTTTTTTGAAAAATTTTTTGGGGCCATCCGGGAGGGCTTCCGGGGCTGAGGGCGGGGGTTAAGTTTGCTGCTCTACAGTCCTGCGCAAGACGGAAAGCACATTAAGTGCTTTCCTTTGCGTGCGGAACTCGCGACAAACTTAAT
>CABUBH010000054.1 GCA_902489775.1 uncultured Collinsella sp. | reverse complement strand
GGGGAAGTAGCCAAACGAGCCGCCGCTCCAGTGCGTATCCTGCAGGCAACCACGCGTGTCATCGGGAACCGGAATGCCCAGGTACTCATCCATGAAGCGATTCCAAAGCGCGGGGATATCCTTGGCTGTGGCCTCGCCGGCAAACAGCATGCGCTCGATCTCGTAGCGCACCATAACGTGCAGCGGATAGGTGAGCTCGTCGGCCTCGGTGCGGATCAGCGAAGGCTGCGCGATGTTCACGGCGTGGTAGAGCGTGTCCTCGTCGACGTCGCCGTAGACCTCGGGTGCGTGGCGGCGCAGCACCTCGAGCAGCGGTCCCATAAAGGCACGGCTGCGGCCCACGGTGTTCTCAAAGAAACGGCTCTGGCTTTCGTGGATGCCCATGGAGGTGCCGCCCTCCAGACAGGTGCGCGCATAGGCGGGATTGACGCCCAGCTCGTACATGGTGTGCCCCGCCTCGTGGATGATGCTGTAGACGTTGGAGATGCAATCGTCCTCGTAGATGTGTGTCGCGATGCGCGCGTCACCCACGGCAAAGCCCTCGCTAAACGGGTGCTCGGTAAAGGCAAGCGTGGTGTCGTCCAGGTTCAGGCCGACGAGCTTCATCAGGTCGAAGCTCATGGCGCGCTGGGCGGCCTCGGGCACGCGGGCGTGCAAAAAGTCTGCAGCGGGCTGCTGGCCGCGCTCGCCGATGGCGTGCACGAGTGGCACGACCGTTGCCTTGACCTCGTCACAAAACGCATCGAAGCTCTTGGCGGAAAGACCGCGCTCGTACTGGTCGAGCCAAACGTCGTATGGGTCGCGCTTGGGGTCCATAAGCTCGGCCTGATGCTTGAGCTGGCCCACAATCTTGTCCACATAGGGCTCAAAGCTCGCCCAGTCGTTGGCCGTCTTGGCCTTGCGCCACACGGCGTCGGCCTCGCAGGTGAGCCTGGTCCAGGCCTCGGCCTCCTCGGTAGGAATAACGCTTGCCTCGCGCTGGTCGCGGCCGAGTACGCGGATCTCGTCGAGCAGCTGCGGGTCGTCTACGTGTCCGCCTGCAACCGTCTCGCGCGCTAACGAGCGTACGAGCTCAACGGACTTCTCGCTGGTCAGTAGCTTGTGATGCTCGCCGGCAAGCGTGCCCATGGCGTCGGCACGGGCGGCAGCACCGTTGGCAGGAGCAATCGTCGCTCCATCGAACTCGGCAATCTTGAGCAGGTACTCGCGAGTCCACAGCTTGCCCTCGAGTTTACGGAATTTTTTGACGGCCTTGTCGACTTTAGCAACCTTGACGCCCTTGGCAGCCTTTGCCACGGCGGCCTTGGCCTTCTTATCGAGTTTCTTTCCCATACCGTATCCTTAATCTCGCAGGCCGAGCGCCGCAGACGGGTGCACGGCCAGTTTGCACAGCTACCTGCCTTGTACCCAGCGCGAACAAAACGGAACGCGGCGATGCACACGTAGAATGTGTTATCCTATAGCCCAATGCGTTGACGGAGAGGGTTTTGCCCGCCGCGTCGCCGGCAAGAGAGGGAAGGTCATGGGCTGCAAGCCTTCCTGCGGTGACAAGGGCCAAGCGTTCACTCCCGAGCAGCGACCTCAACGGGCGCGCGGCCAGTGGCAGCAAAGCCTCAGTAGGGAAGCCGTGAGCCTCGCGACAAGAGGCACAGAGTGGGCGCGGCGGGCCAGACATCCGCCGGGTCAAACAAGGTGGTACCGCGGAATTCAACCGTCCTTGGGCAATGCACATGCCCGAGGACGGTTTTTTTGTTACCGAACCGGGCCGCGTTTTCGCAGCGCCAAGTGGCATCGGTCGCTCCGGCAAGCGAATGCGCGAGAGACGAAAGGGAAGACATGAGTCTGATTGATGATCTGGTCAAACTCGAGGAAGAGGCCAAGGAGCTCGTTGCAGGCGCCGACGACGCCGCCAAGCTCGAGGCTGCGCGCGTTGAGCTGCTCGGTCGCAAGGGCCGTATCACCGGCCTGATGCGCATGATGGGCAAGCTCGCCCCCGAGGATCGTCCCATGATGGGCAAGCGCGCCAACGAGATGCGCCAACTGATCGAGGGCATGCTCGACGAGCGCACCACCGAGATGAAGGCCGCCGCCCTCAAGCACGCACTCGAGCACGAGGCCGTCGACATCACGCTGCCGGGCATCCGTCCGCAGATCGGTCACCAGCACCTGATCAAGCAGATCATCGAGGAGGCCGAGGATATCTTCTGCGGCATCGGCTACACCGTCGAGTCCGGCCCCATGGTCGATACCTCCTACTACAACTTCACCGCGCTCAACGCCCCCATGGATCACCCGAGCCGTTCGGCCCGCGATACCTTCTACGTGGTCGACAACAACCCCGGCAGCGTCGCGCATCCCGAGGCTCACGCTCACGGCGAGTCCGACGTGCTGCTGCGCACCCAGACCTCGGGCGTGCAGATCCACACCATGGAGTCGCAGAAGCCGCCCATCTACATGATCTGCCCGGGCACCGTCTATCGTCCCGACACGGCCGACGCCTGCCACCTGCCGCAGTTCAACCAGATCGAGGGCCTGGTCGTCGACGAGGGCATCACCTTTGGCGACCTCAAGGGCACGCTCGACTACTTTGTTAAGTGCATGTTTGGCGAGGACCGCAAGACGCGTTACCGCCCGCACTTCTTCCCCTTCACCGAGCCTTCCTGCGAGGTGGACGTAAGCTGCCACGTCTGCGGCGGCAAGGGCTGCAACTTCTGCAAGCACAGCGGCTGGATCGAGATCCTGGGCTGCGGCATGGTCGACCCCAACGTCCTTATCAACTGCGGCATCGACCCCGAGAAGTACACCGGCTTCGCCTTTGGCATTGGCGCCGAGCGCGTCGCGGCCCTGCGCTACGACCTGCCCGACCTGCGCACGTTGATGACGGGCGATATGCGCTTCTTGAACCAATTTTAGGCTTGCCCAGGCACCCCATCTTGGCGTTCAAACCGTCGCTCGCGTACCTTTAGTACGCGTCGCTCCTCTTTCACGCCAACCTGGGGCACCTGGACAACCCTAAGGTGAACGTTTTCATTTGATATTCCTCCCTTTGCGGAGATTAAGAACTAGGAGAGCTACATGCGCGTTTCTTACGACTGGCTCAAGACCATGATCGATATTCCGGAGGATCCCAAGACCCTTTCGGACGAATATATCCGTACCGGCACCGAGGTCGAGGCGATCGACACCGTGGGCGAGTCCTTCGACCACGTGGTGACCGCCCAGGTGCTCACCAAGACCCCGCACCCCGATAGCGACCACATGTATGTGTGCTCGGTCGACGTGGGTGACAAGAACCTCGACGCCGACGGCAACCCCGCCCCGCTGCAGATCGTCTGTGGCGCGCAGAACTTCGAGGCCGGCGACCACATCGTCACGGCCATGATCGGCGCCGTGCTTCCCGGCGACGTCAAGATCAAGAAGAGCAAGCTTCGCGGCGTCGTGTCCATGGGCATGAACTGCTCTGCGCGCGAGCTCGGCCTGGGCGGCGACCACTCCGGCATCATGATCCTGCCCGAGGACACGCCCTGCGGCATGCCGTTTGCCGAGTACGTGGGCTCGAGTGATACCGTGCTCGACTGCGAGATCACGCCCAACCGTCCCGATTGTCTGTCCATGATCGGCATGGCCCGCGAGACCGGCGCCATCTTCGACCGCGATTTCCACGTTGAGCTGCCCGCCATCAAGGCCGAGACCGGCCGCGCGACCGACGACGAGCTTTCGGTCGAGATTGCCGACGAGGGCCTGTGCGACCGCTACGTCGCCCGCATCGTGCGCAACGTGAAGGTCGGCCCCTCGCCCGACTGGATGGTCAAGCGCCTCAACGCCCTGGGCGTGCGCCCGCACAACAACATTGTCGATATCACCAACTACGTGATGATGCTCACCGGTCAGCCGCTGCACGCCTTTGACCTGGACACCTTTGCCGAGCGCGATGGCCGCCGTCGCGTGGTGGTCCGCGCCGCCCAGCAGGATGAGAAGTTCACGACGCTCGACGGCGAGGAGCGCACGCTCGACGCCGGCATGGGCCTTATCACCGACGGCGAGCGTCCCGTGGCATTGGCCGGCGTTATGGGCGGCATGGATTCCGAGATCGAGGACGACACCGTCGACGTGATGGTCGAGAGCGCCTGCTTCAACGCCGGTCGCACCTCGCACACCAGCCGCGATCTGTCGCTGATCTCCGACGCCTCCATTCGCTTTGAGCGCCAGGTCGACGAGACCGGCTGCGTGGACGTCGCCAACGTTACCTGCGCGCTCATCGAGGAGATCGCCGGCGGCGAGGTCGCTCCCGGCTACGTGGATGTGTTCCCCGCGCCCAAGACCATCGACAGCATTAAGCTGCGCCTGGCCCGCGTGCATGCCATCTGCGGCGCCGACATCGAGCCTGACTTTATCGAGCGCTCGCTCACCCGCCTGGGCTGCACCGTCGAGCGCGACGGCGAGGACTTTATGGTCACCCCGCCGAGCTTCCGTCCCGACCTGCCGCGCGAGATCGACCTGATCGAGGAGGTCCTGCGCCTGTGGGGCATGGGCCGCGTGACGGCGACCATCCCGGCTGCCAAGAACCACATTGGCGGCCTGACCCGCGAGCAGAAGCTCACCCGTAAGGTCGGCGAGATCCTGCGCGCCTGCGGTCTCAACGAGACCACGACTTTCGGCTTTGCCGCCCCGGGCGACCTGGAGAAGATCGGTATGTCCACCGAAGGCCGCGGCTGTCCCGTGGTGCTCATGAACCCGCTGGTAGCCGAGCAGACCGAGATGCGTCGTTCGCTGCTGCCGGGCCTGCTGCAGTCCGTTGCCTATAACGAGGCCCACGGCACGCCCAACGTGCACCTGTACGAGGTCGGTAGCCTGTTCCACGGTCGTGAGAACGCCAGCCTGCCCAAGGAGACCAAGTCCGTGGCGGGCGTGCTCTCGGGTCAGTGGAGCGAGCAGTCCTGGACCATGAAGTACCGCAAGCTGCGCTTCTTCTTTGGCAAGGGCATTGTCGAGGAGCTGCTCGCCCAGCTGCGCATCGAGAAGGTTCGCTTCCGTCCCGTCGAGGGCGAGGGCTACGCTTTCTTGCAGCCGGGCCGTGCCGCCGAGGTTCTGTCCGGCGGTACCGTGCTGGGCTGGGTTGGCGAGATTCACCCCAAGGCGCGCGAGGCTATGGGCATCGACGAGGTCGTCGTTGCCTTTGAGCTCGATCTGGACAAGCTGATCAAGGGCGCCCGCAACCAGGAGAACTACCGCGAGTTCTCGCAGTACCCGGCTGTTGAGCACGACCTTGCTATCGTGGTCGACAACACCGTGACCTGCGAGGATCTTGAGCGCCGCATTACCAGCGCCGGCGGCAAACTGCTCGAGGGCGTGCGCCTGTTCGACGTCTACCGCGATCCGGTCCGTGTGGGCGTGGGCAAGAAGTCCATGGCCTTTGCGCTTACGTATCGCTCCGACGACCACACGCTCACCAGCGAAGAGGTCGAGAAGGCGCACCAGAAGATCGTCACCAAGGTGTGCAAGGGCGTAAACGGCGAGGTCCGCGGCTAGGGCTTGCGCCGGGAGCGCAGGGCCTAGTGGCGGTTGCTGTGAGGCCCTGCGTGACCGCGGTGTTCGGAATAAGGCACCGTTGAGCCTGCATATATGACACGCGCATTACATAACGGCGTGCTGCTTTGTCGGCAGCGCGCCGTTTTGCTATGATAGCCCGCGGCGTGTTACGAATCTGACAATGCGTAACACTGACAAGGTGATTTAAGCGGCGTTGCAATTTCGTGCGCCGATAACCGGGAGGCGTACATGCACATTCCAGATAATTATCTGTCCCCGCAGACCGATGCCGTCATGGCAGTGGCGATGGTGCCCGTGTGGGTTCATTGCATCAAGAAGGTGCGCGCCACGCTCGACCGCGAGCACATGGCTTTCCTGGGCATCTGCGCTGCTTTTTCCTTCTTGCTCATGATGTTTAACGTTCCGCTGCCCGGCGGCACCACAGGCCACGCCGTCGGCGGCGCACTCATCGCGCTGCTGTTGGGCCCGGAGGCCGCTGCCATTGCCGTCTCGGTCGCGCTGGCGCTGCAGGCGCTGCTGTTTGGCGACGGCGGCATCCTGTCCTTTGGCGCCAACTGCTTTAACATGGCCTTCGTGCTGCCGTTTGCCGCTGCTATCGTGTTCCGTGCGCTCAACAGCCGTTTGCATGGCAAGGGCTGGGGCACCTCGGTTTCGGCCGTCGTAAGCGGCTGGGTCGGCCTGTGCCTGGCGGCCCTGTGCGCGGCAATCGAGTTTGGTATTCAGCCGATGCTCTTCATGAATGCTTCGGGCGCTCCGCTGTACTGCCCCTTCCCGCTGTCCGTGGCTATTCCTGCCATGTTGATCCCGCATATGCTGGTCGCCGGCGTGGTTGAGGGCGTGGCGACGGCCGCCATCTACGGTTTCATTAAGAAGACGGCGCCGGGCGTTATCGTCGGTCCCGAGGCCGTCGATGGCCAGCTTGCTGCCGAGGGCGCTGCTGCCAAGAAGGCCTCGCTGGTTCCTACGCTCATCCTGGTCGCTGTGCTCGTGGCTGCAACGCCGCTTGGCCTGCTGGCCACCGGTGACGCCTGGGGCGAGTGGGACGCCGAGGGCGCCGCGACCGCCGTTCAGGAGGCTGGCGACGACAGCCTGCAGGCTTCGGTCGGTCTCGACGCTCCGACGTTTGCCGATACACTGCCCACGGGCGATTATCTTCAGGCCTATTCCGAGGAGCAGGGTCTTGGCTTTGCCGGCCAGGCTGCCATGTATATCCTTTCGGGCGTGATTGGCGTGGCGGTGCTTACCATCGTATTCCGCCTGGTCTCGCTGACGGTCAAGGAAAGCGGTGCTCATGGCAATAGCCGAGCTGCCTAGCTGGCTTGCGGTCGAGCAGCGTTACGAGCCCGCGGGGGCTCGGCATCGTGTGATGCAAAAGAATGTCCTGCACCTGGCGAGCCTGCTTGAGCGGGTTCGCCTGGGTGGGGGCGCGCACGAGGGCGGGTCGATGGTCGACCGCGCCCTTTCTTGCGTTTCGGCTCCGGTGCGCCTGGTGGGGATGTTCGTTTGCGTCCTGTGCGTGTGTCTGACGCAAAGCCCGCTGTATCTGATGCTGATGGCGGCGATCGTGTTGGTGCTGGTCGCGGTGCGCCCGGTGCGCGGGCTACGCGCGACCTTTGTGCCGGCGCTCGGCGCCGCAGGGTTTGCCGTGGTTTTGGCGCTGCCTGCCCTGCTGCTGGGCGCGTCTGCCACGGGCGCCATGCTCAAGATCGCGCTCAAGACCTTCATTAATGTGTCGCTGGTGCTGGGCGTTTCGTGGACCCTTACCTGGAGCCGCATGTCGGCGGCGCTCAAGATGCTGCATCTACCCGACGAAGTTATCTTTACGTTTGATATGGCGCTCAAGCACATCGAGGTGCTGGGTCGCACGGCGCACAATCTGTGCGAATCGGTCATGCTGCGCAGCGTGGGTCGTGCGCCTGCGGGTTTTTCGCGCACCGACTCGCTGGCGGGTATCATGGGCATGACGTTTATCAAGGCGATGGAATGCAGCCGCGCGATGGACGAGGCTATGCTTTGCCGCGGCTTTGCCGGTGCGTATCCGGCGCCCGCACGCGCCGGGTTTGGCTGGCGCGATACGGTTTACGCGGCCGGCGTGGCGCTGCTGGCAGTGTTATGCGCGGTGCTGTAGGCGCTGCTGGTTCCGGCTGGGGATGCAAATAGGGAAGGGCGACGTTTTGACGATCGATATGAATAATGCGGCGGGCACGAACGGTGCGGGCGGCGCCGAGGTCACGCCGCTCATCGAGCTGCGCGAAGTAGTGTTCTCCTATGCGGGACATACGGTTGTCGATGGCGTGTCGCTGCAGGTCGATCGTGGCGAACTCGTTGCCCTGCTCGGTCCCAACGGCTGCGGTAAGACGACGATTATGCGCCTTATTAACGGCCTTGAACTCGCGGACGCAGGGGCATACCTGTTTGACGGGCATGTGATCGATGCGGCGTTTCTAAAGGATTCCGCGGCCGCTCAGCGTTTTCATCAGCGCGTTGGCTTTGTGTTCCAGAATGCCGACGCGCAGCTCTTTTGCGCCACGGTGGGCGAGGAGGTCGCTTTTGGTCCCGCGCAGATGGGGCTGCCGACGGGCGAGCTCGAGCGCCGCGTCCGCGATGCCATGGGGCTGTTCCAGGTTGCCGACCTTGCCGACGCCTCTCCCTATCAGCTCTCGGGTGGGCAAAAGAAGCGCGTTGCGCTGGCTGCGGTGGTGTCGATGAACCCGGATATCTTGGTTCTCGACGAGCCTACCAATGGGCTCGACGAGGATTCATGCGACATTGTGGTCAACTTCTTGCTGGCCTACGTCGCGGCGGGTAAGACGGTCTTGATGAGCACACATCACCACGATTTGGTGCGCCGCCTGGGGGCCCGTGCAATCTATATCGATCGATATCACCATGTGGTCGAGGCGCCTTCGCCGTCGTATGGAACCGAAAGCGGTGCTACGGACTAGTTGCTGCGTAGAGCGTGCGTAGCCGCCCGCGCGGCTTTGCCGTGATGGTATAGTTATCCAGGTTTTTTATGGGGGTGGCTATGCCAAGCTGGAACATTCATATCGCTCAGACGGAGCGTTTGCTGGAGCGCACCGGTGCGCTTGCCAAGAGCGTGCGCGACCGCAATGCCTTTTTGTTTGGCTGCGTGGTTCCGGATATCTTCGTGGGCTATATGGTCCCTGGCATCGCCGATCCCATCCCGTACCGCATTACGCACTTTGCCAAGCCTGAGCCCATCCCTAAGCCTCGTGAGCATGAGTTCTGGGATACCTATGTGGCACCGTTGCTTAAAAGTTCGCCCACCGGTGCGCCGGCCGCGGCGACCTCGATTATCGAGGAACGCGAGCGGCTGAACCGCGTGCACTATCCCCAGCGCTACAAGGATGCCGAGCCGGTTGCCGGTCCCGGCGCCTGTGAGTTCTCGCTTGCGTCCGAAGATGTGGCGCAGTCGCTGCTCGATTTAACACTGGGCGTCTGGTCGCATCTGGTGGCCGACACGGTTTGGAATACGCGTGTGAATCAGTACCTGGAGGCGCATGGCGGCAAGCCGTGTGAGGAGTTCCGCATTAAAAAGCAAGGCGACTTTGACTGGTTTGGCAAGACGCTGGGCATTGTTTCCATCCCGCGTGCGACCGATCGCCTGTATACCGCTGCGACGCGTTTTGGGCAGTATCCCATCCATAAGGAGTATGTGCTCAAGACCATCGGTGTCATGCACGAGATCGTGCGCGAAAACCCCGGCGAGCCCGATCATCCGCCGTATCGCCTGCTAACCGAGAAGTTCTTCGACGCAACGTTTACCGAGGTCATCGAGCTGACCGAGGCGGGATTTGCGGCTCGCGTTGCTGCTTCTGACGTTCCCGCAGTCCCTCTGATCGCTAGCTGCTAGCCGGCCGGCTTGACGGCGAACAGCTCATCCCAATCGACCAATAGCTCCCGTCGAAGGGTTTCTGCGGCGGTGCGTTCCTGATCGGTCTTTGGGATGTAGGGGAGCCCCGCCTTTTTATGGATGAGCTCGGCGATGTTGTTAAAGCTCTTCGTGTCTTTGATTTGCTCATAGGTTATCTGGATAACGTCATAGCCCATGCTTGTGAGGGCGGTGGTGCGCTCGGCATCAGAGAGACTTGCGGCTTCGCCACCGTGGGCGGAACGGCCTTGGCATTCCAAGATGACGCCCATGCTGTTGGTGGCACTTTCGATGAGGATATCGGCGTAGCAGCAGGTTTTGTCATACAGTGAGCGCGCGGCGTCGCTGAGTGGGATGCGCACGTTGTTTGCGATGTTGATGCCCATGCCGCCCTCGTTGCGGGGGAGCGAGACAAGCATGGAAGTCTGTACTTCGAAGGGCGAGGCGGTCTGCCCCGTCATGTGCTCGGCCGCCCAGCGCAGTTGTTTAACGCCGCGCAGGCCTGCGGCCTGCTTGGCGAACGCGGCGATATCCGCTGCGCTGAGGAGCGGTGGGCGCTTCCACAGGTTGGTGTCATTGCCCTTGGTGTCGTTAACTCGCTCCCAGCCGCAGTTGGGTGGAATGAGCTTAAGCGAAATGGCTTCATCGAGTTGTTGTTGCGTTCGCTCGCAGGGCTTAAACACTGCAAAGGAGCCGCACATCTCGTAGCAAGCCATGAGTAACTGGTTGCGTGAAACCTGCGTAGCAAGGTTGAGCAGCGTGAACTCCGGTGACGTGACATCAAACCCATGTTCAGTCTGCCTAAACGACCCCGGAGGTGGTCCTTGGGTCAGGAGGTGCGATTTAAACAGGCTTCGCGACCCGGATTGTGCCCGAGTGAATACAAGCCTATGAAGTGGTGCGTGAAGCAGGTCTTTTACAACTGCATGACTTCCGAGGCCACAATATCTGCGATCCATATTGCCAAGGCTAATGGCGGGGTAAAGGCCTAATACCTGCGGCGGGATGCGGTAGTAGTTAAAGGCGGATTGCCCACAAAGCGTCAGGTCCATAATGCCCTCCTGGCCGAAATCATCTCTTTGAAGCGAGTGATGCCAGCGTCAATCCGGAAGTATGCGGCAAAATCTGAACCCTATGAGCGGACCTGGCTTTTGAGGCTAGTTTATCAGGCATTTTGTTGCGAAAAAACAGGGTGTGCTCGGAGGTTCCAGAATTTGCCGCATACTTCCGAAAACCAGGTCGATTTGGTTCTTGCTAAAACGATTTATCAGCCCTGTGTGAGGTGTGGGTTTGCCACCGGGCGAACACTTTTAGCGCTTGGGGCTTTATTTTTGGCTCTGTTAGACCAGGATTGACATTCCGCCCCGTCATCTTCTTGCGATTGCACA
>CABUBH010000053.1 GCA_902489775.1 uncultured Collinsella sp. | reverse complement strand
ATAGCCCCGTCCCAAATTAGCTGCCCCGACCCATGCATCGGAATGAGCGTGGAAAATCTCCCACTTTTGGCTCGCACACGGGCTCAAAACGGGAGATCATCCACGCTCAAGTTATGACCGCTCCGTGCGGAACCCCTAGAGCAGCGTAACGCTAAAGCTGCGCTCGTCCGTCTCGCCCGGCGCCAAGGTGATGGTGTTGACCTTGTGCTCGAAGACGTCGTCCTCGGTATCCATGGTGGTGTGGCCGGTCCAGGGCTCGAGCGCCACAAACGGGGCGTCGTTGGCGGCAGACCACACGCCAATGTACTTAAAGCCCTCAAAGTCGATCTTCACGCCGTGACCCGACTTGCGTCCGCGCAGGGTGAGCGTGGAGCCGGGAACGTCGGTGAACATGATGGCATCGTTATCGAAGCTGCGGTGCGTGATGGACAGCACGTCCGAGTTGTCGGGAGCCTTGTAGCTGCCCTCGAACGTCATGAGGCCATCGGGCGTAATGATGGGCGCCTCGTTGGTCCATGCCTCGGTAAATGCCAACTCGTAATCCTCGAACGCCTCGTCATCGGCACCGGGGGCCGGCACGTTAAAGGCAGGGTGACCGCCCACCGAAAACGGCAGATCCACGTCGCCGGTGTTGGTGACGGCAAAGGTCTGGGTGAGCGTAGCGTCGCCGGTGAGCGCATAGATCATGTTGAGCTTAAAGTGGAAGGGGAAGGCCTTGAGCGACTCGGGCGTATCGGTGATCTCGTACGTTACCGAGGAGCCGTCCTCCGAAACCTCGACCAGCTTGTGCTCGACAATGCGCGCGAGTCCGTGGCGCGGCATCTCGCAGGTGCCGGCCGCAGACGTTGCCGTGTTGTTGCGCAGCGAGCCCACAATGGGGAACAGGATGGGCGCGTGCTTGCCCCAAAAGGCGGGGTCGCCCTGCCACAGATACTCGTTGCCGTTAAGGGCAAGGCTCGTGAGCTGGGCGCCCATGGAATCGATGGCCGCGGTGAGGCCGCCGCGCTTGATGGTAGTGACGGTAGACATGCTACTTCCTCCAAAAGTAAACAATAGTGTCGAGGGCTATTGTCCCACTCTTGGCTGCGGGAAGAGGCGGCACGCAATTATTGAGCGTCCACGTAAAGATCGAACCCGCCCTGCGGCGTGCTGTCGACCGTATCGGGCGCCTGCGAGTTAAAACTCACGGGGACCATGCGCTTCGAGGCGCGGAAGCGCGTGCCGTCGGTGGCGACGGGCGCCTCATCGACCGTGAGCTCGTAGTCTCCGGGCTTGAGCTCGATGCCGTCACCGTCAGAGTTGACATATTGATACTCATCGACCGCCTGCCCCTTGAGCGTGCGGCCCACGATGTGGATGAGCATCTGGCTGTCGCCGCGGGCGGTATCCCATGTCGCACCGTCCTTGACCTCGACCGACACATGCACCGAGCGCGTGCGGCTGAGCGATTGCTCGACAGACATCTCGACCTTGGCGGCGTCTTCGCGCTGTCGTTCCACATGGTTCCAGACGCTGCCGATTGCCGAGCAGGCGATGACGCCGGCCATAAAGGCGATGAGGATGGGGCCGAGTGGCGAGCGGCGGCCCGCGTCTTCCTCACGAGCCAAGTTGGGACGATGCGTGGGGGCGGGCGCCTGGGCACCCTGCGCGGGTACGTCGAGAATGCTGAAAGACGCCGTGCTGTCAGGATCGATGGTGTGGCGCGGCTGCGGCGTCTTTGCCGGCGAAATCGACATGTCGGCCGGCTCGCCGAGCGTTGCCGTGGCGTCGGCCTTCGCCTCGTCGGCCTCGGCCTGGGCCCAAGCTTGCTCGAAGGTCAGGGGCTCGGCGGGGTCGGAAGCGGCATCATCGGATTCGGCCGTGGCGTCGCCGGCGGCCTCGGCATCAGCACCAGCCGCGCCCTCGGCATCCGCCCCATCGCTCGACTCATCACTCGTCAAAGGCTCGTCCCATTCCTCGTCCGGAGCCTCGCCTTCGCTATACCACCATTCAAAGTTATCGATATCCATACGGGGCGCCCCTTAGGCCTCGCAAATAAACACTTGCTAGCCTTATACCCCCAGACGGCGCTGGAGCTCGCCGGCACAGACAGGAAAACCATCACAACATTCGACGCTTTTCCTCGATTTCGAGATTTTCGCCGAATGTTGTGATGGTTTGGGCGACTGGCTGGCAGCGCAATGTGACAAAGGGGCTGTCCCTTTGTCACATTCTGTTAGAGTTGCAGGGATTGAATCCCGCTTATTCATGCGACATTGGAGTGACAACCTTGACCGCCGCAACCACGCCTAAAAGCAAGTCAACCGCCGCCGCGCTCTCCCCCGCGCGCACCAAGCTCTGCCTAGCGCTGCTCGTGTTGTTAGGCTTTTCGCTCGGCTGCTCGGAGTTCGTGGTCATCGGCATCGAGAGCGACCTGGCGACGGAGCTCGGCATCTCACTTGCCACCGCAGGCCAACTCATCAGCGTGTTCGCGCTCGTCTACGCCATCGCAACGCCGGCGCTTGCGCTCAGCACGGGACGTTTCCGCCGTTACCAGTTACTCGTGTGCTACAGCATTGTCTTTGTACTCGGTAATCTTGTCATGGCGTTGGCGCCCAACTTCCAAGTGCTGTTTGCCTCGCGCATCATCTTGGGCTCCGTCTCGGGCGCACTGCTCGCCGTGGGCGTGACGTATATCCCCGAGCTGCTGTCCCCGCAGCAGACCTCACTCGCTATCTCGGTGGTGTACGGCGCATTCTCCGTGGCGATGGTCTTTGTGACCTCGATCGGCAAGTTTGTGGCCGACACGCTCGACTGGCACGTTGCCATGTACGGCACGCTGACCTTCGCCGTTCTGATCTGCGCCGCGCTCGTGGCGTTTATGCCGCGCGCCGGACAAACCGACGAGCCTGCCACCTTCCGCGAGCAGGCGGGGCTTCTGCGCGAGCCAAGCATCATCACCGGCATGCTCATCTTCTTGTTTGGCGTGGGCTCGGTCTATGTGTTCTACGGCTACGTGACGCCCTATCTGGAGCAGGTGCTGGGCATGGGCACCGTTCAGGCGAGCACCACCCTTATGGCCTACGGCGTGTTCTGCCTGATCTCGAACATCCTGGGCGGATGGATCGATGCGCGCTTTGGCATGAAGGCGCTGCTCGTGACGTTTGTGCTCCAGGCCGCGGCTCTGTTTGGGCTGTTTGCCGTTGGCGGCACCATGCCCCTCGCGCTTGCCTTTGTCTTTAGTCTGGCGATGCTCATGTATCTGTTCTCGGTCTCGTGCATCACGCACTTTATGGACGTGGCCCGCAGCCGCCACCCCAAATCGATGGTGCTCGCGAGCTCGGTGGAGCCCATGGCGTTTAACGTCGGCATCTCGTTTGGCACCGCGGTGGGCGGCGCCGTGGTAAGCGGGATTGGCATTGCCTACGTGGGCGCGGTTGGCGCCGCATTCTCGCTCGTAGCCTGGATACTCACGCTAGTGACGATCAAGCTGGCACGCTGGGAGCGCAAGCGGGCAGCACAATCTTCGATGCAGGCATAGGGGTGGGATCGAGGCAGGCGCAAGTACAGCTCAGCGCGGCGGGCGTCCGATGAAAACCACACCATACGAGCAGTGTTTATCCGCCCGCAGGTTCCAGCGGTTCAATTTCGTGTACTTGAAATACACGTTTTTCCACGATTTCGTGTATTTCAAGTACACGAAATCGTACTAAACTATGTATTTGAAGTACATGAAATTGGAAAGGCAGCCCCATGCGTAGATCAATCGAATCCGTCATCGAATCATGGGCGACAGAGGACGCGTCGCGCCCCCTCCTCATCCGTGGTGCGCGACGCGTGGGCAAAACGTACGCTGCCGAGGAAATCGGCAGACGAATCGCCGGCGATGCGTTTGTCAAACTCGACTTTCAGACCGATCTTGAGCTGATTGCCCCACTGTTCGACTGCCCCACCGACGACGTTGACACCATCGTGGCACGAATCTCAGACTATAAACGCACCCCCATTCGCAAAGAAACCGCATTCATCCTGTTTGACGAGGTTCAGCTCTGTGAACGGGCGCTCAACTCGCTTCGCTTTTTCTCGGGTTCGGGCTGGCGCATATGCGCGACCGGCAGTCAGCTCGGCGTCGCCACGCGCAAGCGCAAGCTGCCTTTTCCCAGCGGCGTCCGCCAAGAGACCATGCATCCCATGTCGTTCGAGGAGTTTCTCTGGGCGCTCGGCGAGGAGCAGATGGCCGATGCCGTTCGTACCCACGCCGACACGCTCGAGACCTACGCCGCACACCAAGCCGCGCTCAACCTGTTTCATCGATACCAAATCGTGGGCGGCATGCCCGCCGCCGTCAACGCATATCGCAAGACGCTTTCCATCGAAGACGCGCGCGTCGAGCAGCGCGAAATCGACGAGACCTACACCGCCGATATGACCGACCCCGAAAACGGGATCAGCGGCGTAGCAGCGCGCAAGGTCTGGCGCTCCATTCCATCCCAGCTGCTACGATCCTCAACCAAGAAATTCAAGTACTCCGAGGTCGAACGCGGAGGCCGACGCTCAAAGCTCATCGAGCCACTCGACTGGCTCGAGGGCGCCGGCATCATATCGGTCAACAACCTGACCGAAGGCATCGAACCTCCCCTCGTCCCCTTCGACGACGAAGACGGGAGCTTCTTTAAGGTCTATCTTCTCGATACGGGCCTCATGTTCTACAAACTCGGTATCAACCCGCGACTCTGGCTCGACCTCAAAGAGGATTCCGCCATTGCGCTGTCTTCCGACTTTCGAGGTGCCTTGGCGGAGAACTCGGTCATGCAGGCATTTTCGGGCAATGGTTTGCAGACGTATTACTGGATGCCACCGTCGTCTTGGAAGACGAACGGCGAGCTCGATTTTCTACTTCAGACCGACCGTATGGAGATCGTTCCCGTCGAGGTAAAATCCGCACGCAACGTGCGCGCGAGAACGCTCGGGTCGTTTATGGAAAAAGCCCGGTCGCCGTATGCCTACATATTGTCCGAGAACAATTTTGCCCGCAGCGAAACCGATGACGGACGCGAGCTGCGCCATCTCCCCTTGTACGCAGCGGGCTTTATCGGAGCAAACTGCCTCAAGGGCAGTCTGTAACCCCCGCGCGACCGCCCAGAAAGGAACCATCATATGCAGCACGTACTGTTTATTTGCCACGGGAATATCTGTCGCTCGACGATGGCTGAGTCGGTGTTTGCCGAGCTGGTGCGCCGTGCTGGGCGCGAGGCGGAGTTCGTCATTGATTCTGCCGCGACCTCGACCGAGGAGATTGGCAACCCTCCGCATCATGGCACCGTCGCCAAGCTGCGCGAGGTCGGGATTCCCGTCGTTGCGCACCGCGCGCGCCAGGTTCGTCGCGCGGAGTATGGTGAATGGGACCACATCGTCTATATGGATGCCGAGAACGCGCGCGGCCTGCGTCGCATCTTCGGCGACGATGCCGACGGCAAGATTACGCGCTTGCTCGATTGGACCGATCGCCCCGGCGACGTCGCCGACCCGTGGTACACCGGCAACTTCGACGCCACCTACCGCGACGTGCTCGCCGGCTGCACCGCTATGCTCGAGCAGCTGTAACCACACGGACGCGCGGGCTCACGAGCCATACCATCGGCATAAAACGAGCGTGGATTTTCTCCCGCTTACAAATTGAGCGTGGATAATCTCCCGCTTTGAGCGCGAAACGGCGCTCTAAACGGGAGAAAATCCACGCTCGATTACTCGTCGACGATCTCGGCGAGCCAGACGTTCAACGTATCGACCTCGGGGCAGCAGAACTTTGCCGTGCCGGGCTTGTTGCCAGGCACGGTGCCGCCGTAGCGCAGGATGTCGATATAGGGAAAGCCCACGTGGCAGGCCATGGAGCACATCTTGCCGCGATCGCGGTCGAAGTCGAAGACGTCGCCGGGCTTGTGCCCATGGTGGCAGCGACACGTACCCAGCTGGTCCACGCAGCTAATGCGAATACGCGGGCGCTTGCCACGCGGCGCACCGAGCGGCTTGTTCTCGCTCGCGGGCTCGGGGATGCTTTCGCCGGCGCTACTCATGGTCGATCACATCCAGGCAGGCCTCGATGGGCAGGCCGGCGGACTTGTCCTCCTGGTCGGCGTTGCGCTCGATAAGCTCTGCCACCACGCGCATGGCATCGGCCGTTGCACGCTGCAGACTCCAGCCGGCCATCACGCGACCGACGAGCACCGCCGAGAACGTATCGCCCGTACCCGGGAAGTAAACCGGAATCAGGTCAAAGGGAATCGTGAAGTACTCCCCCGCCACGTGGTCGTAACCGATGACGGCGTTCGTGCCGTCGACCACAGCGCTCGTAATGACCACCGACTTGGCGCCCAGCGCGCGCATGGCATCCACAAGAGCACGGCCCTCATCGGGCGTGATGTGCTCGGCAATGGGCGTGTCGGTGAGCAGGCACGCCTCGGTATAGTTGGGCACCGCATAGTCGGCGCACTCGAGCAGATGCCTCATGAGACCGATCGTGGACTCGGGCACACCGGCGTAAAGTTTGCCGTTGTCGCCCATGATGGGGTCGACGAATACCTTGGTGCCCTTTTGCGCGCGGCGGTGGCAAAAGTCTGAGATGATGCGCGTCTCTTCTTCGGTCACGATAAAGCCAGTGGAGATGGCGTCGAACTCAAAGCCGAGCTCTTCCCAGATGGCGAGACTCTGACGCACGTACTCCGTGGTGTCGTGGATGTAGAACTTGGGGTAGTTGAGCGTATCGGACACAAGTGCCGTCGGCAGGTTGTGGATACGGTAGCCCATGTGCGACAGCACCGGAAGCATGGCGGAAAGCGCGACCTTGCCATAGCCGCACATATCGTTGATCAGCAGCAGCTGAGTGTTCTTCATGAGTGTCCCCCTTGGGTCGGGAGCGGCGCATAGTCGCCACAGTGCGACTAAGTGTAGCGCAGGGAACGCTGCAGACGGAAGTTTGCACCAAAGCCTTGACAAGGAGTGTCCCTAGGTGCCGTCAGAAAAGGAACGTCCCCAAGTGCCAACCAGGCCGATTGTGCGGTTTGGTAAAACCGCGCAACAACTACTTTGGTACCTTGACATTCCTGTATAGCACTCCTAGATTAGTTAGGCACAAAACAATCCCACTACCTAACTAAAGAAAGGAGAGATACGAATTCATGTGCGATGAACCCCTTAACCTTCGCCCACATGAGCCCGGCGGCGACCCTTCGGAGCCGGCAGACGTGCCCGAAGCAGTTAACGGCGAAGACAAGCTCGCCAAGCGCATCCTGAGCGGCCTAGGCTTTTGCGGCCACTACATGCACTTTCACGGCGGCGGCGTGTCCGGCAAGGCGCCCATCGTCTGCCTGCTCGCCAAGCAGGAAAACGGCGAGATGTCGCAGCAGGAACTCGGCATGCACTTCGACCTCAAGCCGGGGTCGCTTTCCGAAATCTTGTCCAAGCTCGAGTGCGCCGGCATCATCGAGCGCAGCCGCAATCCAAAAGATCGCCGGCAGCTCACCATTCGCCTAACCGAGATCGGCTGGGAGAAGGCCCGCATCGACCAAGCCTCGCGCATCCGCTTTAGGGAACAGGCCTTTAGCGCGCTCACCCACGACGAGCGCGAACAGCTCGCCGAGATGCTCGAGAAAATCCGCGTAACCTGGGAGGAACTGGATGATTAAAACCCTTATGGGCAGCATCCGCGATTACATGAAGGTCACGATCGCCACGCCGCTGCTGGTGCTTGGCGAGGTAATCTGCCAGATGATGATCCCGTTTATCACCGCCGACATGATCGACGCCATCAAGGACGGCACCGCCGTTACCGAGATGCTGCCCACCGCCGGCCTTCTCGTACTCATCGCGCTGACGTCACTCGCCTTTGGCGCCGCCGCGGGCATCACCTGCAGCCATGCCAGCTGCGGCTTTGCCAAGAACCTGCGTCGCGACCTGTTCTACAAGATCCAGACGTTCAGCTTCGCCAACATCGACGAGTTCTCGAGTTCCTCGCTCGTCACGCGCCTCACCACCGACATCAACAACGTGCAGCAGGCCTTTATGATGCTCATCCGCATCGCCGTGCGCTCGCCGCTGGTGCTGGTCTTTGCCTTTACCATGGCATACGCCATGGGCGGCAGCGTCGCCATGGTCTACCTGGTCATCATTCCGCTGCTGGGCTTTGGCCTGTTCTTTATCATCTATAAGGTGCGTCCGATCTTTGCCCGCGTGTTCCACAAGTACGACGCCCTCAACGAATCCGTCGAGGAAAACGTCACCGGCATGCGCGTGGTCAAGAGCTATGTGCGCGAAGACTTTGAGAAGGAGAAGTTCGCGACCGCTGCGCGCGACGTCCAGATGGACTTCACCCGCGCCGAGAAGCTCCTTGCCTTTAACAACCCCATGATGAACATCTGCGTCAACGGCGCGTTCGTCGTCATCATCTACCTGGGCTCCAAGCTCATCATCACGAGCCAGGGCACCCTGTTCGATGTGGGCCAGCTCTCCTCCATCTTTACCTACGGCTTCCAGATTCTGATGAGCCTAATGCAGCTGTCGATGATCTTTGTCATGGTGACCATGGCAGATGAGTCGGCGCACCGCATTACCGAGGTGCTGGCCGCCGAGCCCACGATCGCTAACCCGACCGAGCCCGTGCACGAGGTTGCCGACGGCTCCATCGACTTCGATCACGTGAGCTTTAAGTATTCCGAGCATGCCCGCCGCCAGGCGCTCGACGATATCGACCTGCATATTAAGAGCGGCGAGACCATCGGCATTATCGGTGGCACCGGCTCGGCCAAGTCGACGCTCGTGAACCTGATCGCCCGTCTGTACGATGTCACGGAGGGCACCGTGCGCGTCGGCGGCGTGGACGTGCGCGACTACGACCTGGACGCGCTGCGCCACCAGGTAGCCATGGTCCTGCAGAAAAACGTGCTGTTTAGCGGCACCATCGCCGAGAACCTGCGCTGGGGCGACCCGAACGCCACCGACGAGGAAGTCCGCGAGGCCGCACATCTGGCCTGCGCCGACGAGTTTGTCGACGGCTTCCCCAAGGGCTACGACACCCGGATCGAGCAGGGCGGCTCCAACGTTTCCGGCGGCCAGAAGCAGCGCCTGTGCATCGCGCGTGCCCTGCTGCGTCGCCCCAAGATCTTGATCCTGGACGACTCCACGAGCGCCGTCGACACCAAGACCGACGCCAAGATCCGCGAGGGCCTGGCGAGCTACCTGCCCAACACGACCAAGCTCATCATCGCCCAGCGCATCAGCTCCGTGCAGGACGCCGACCGCATCATCGTCATGGAGGGCGGCCGCATCAAGGACATCGGCAACCACGATGAGCTGCTCAAGACGAGCGAGATCTACCGCGAGACCTTTACCTCGCAAAATAAGATGAGTGCCGAAGGCGAGGACGCGGGCGAGACCGCCGCAGCCGACACCGAGGCATCCGCACCGCAAGCTCAGACCCAGGAAGGAGGCGAGGCACATGAGTAAGGCCGCTACCGCCGAGCGCGCGCGCAACCGCAAGGGCGGCACCATGACGCGCCTGATCAAGATGCTCTTTGGCTTCTACCCGGTGCTTTTGCCCCTCGTCGTCGCCGGCGTTGTGCTCTGCGCCATCATCAACTCCATCGGCGCGACGTTTCTCCAGAGCGCGCTGCAGGTCATTAGCGAATCGTGGCAGTCGGGCGACTGGACGGCCGCGCAGCCCAAGATTCTGAAGCTCGTGACCACCCTCGGCTGCATCTACGCCGTGGGCGTCGCCTCCTCGCTCTTCTGGAACCGCGCCATTGCCGTTATCACGCAGGGCTCGCTCGAGAAGCTGCGCGAAAAGATGTTCAACCGCATGCAGGACCTGCCGATTCGCTACTTCGACACGCACCAGCGCGGCGACATCATGAGCCACTACACCAACGACATCGACACGCTGCGTCAGATGATCAGCCAGTCGCTGCCCAACCTGCTCATGACGATCATCGTCATCGTCACCGTGTTCTTCATCATGCTGTATTACAGCGTGTGGATGTGCCTGGTCATCATTGCCGGCGTCGCCTTTATGACCTTTATGACCAAGCTGCTCGGCTCCAACTCCGCGCGCTTCTTTATCGCGCAGCAGACCGAGCTCGGCGTGGTCGAGGGCCATATCGAGGAAGTCATGAACGGCCAGAAAGTCGTCAAGGCGTTCTGTCACGAGTCCGCTGCCGAGGCCGATTTTGACGAGCGCAACGAGAAGCTCTTCGAGGTCTCGCAGAAGGCCAACATGTACGCCAACATCCTCATGCCGATCCTCGGGAACCTGGGCGACTTGCTCTACGTGCTGGTCGCGCTGACCGGCGGCATCTTCCTGGCGCTGGGCGTGCCCAACCTGAGCCTCTCGGGCATGGCGCTCTCCATCGCCGTCGTGGTGCCGTTCCTCAACATGACCAAGCAGTTCTGCGGCCAGATCGGCCAGATCTCGCAGCAGATCAACGCCGTGGTCATGGGCCTTGCCGGCGCCGAGCGTATCTTTGAGCTACTCGACGAGGAGCCCGAGGCCGACGAGGGCTACGTGACGCTTGTCAACGCACAGGTGAATCCCGACACCTGGCAGCTCGAGGAGGCCGACCACCACACCGGCATGTGGGCTTGGAAGCACCCGCACCGCGCGACCGGCGAGATCGAGTACGTGCCGCTGCGTGGCGACCTGGTCATGGACAACGTGGACTTTGGCTATACGCCCGACCACGAGGTGCTGCACGGCGTGTCTGTGTACGCCAAGCCGGGCCAGAAGGTCGCGTTTGTCGGCGCCACCGGTGCCGGCAAGACGACCATCACCAACCTCATCAACCGCTTCTACGACATTGCCGACGGCAAGATCCGCTACGACGGCATCAACGTCAACAAGATTCGCAAGTCCGGCCTGCGTCGCTCGCTGGGCGTGGTGCTGCAGGACGTGAACCTGTTCACCGGCACCGTGATGGACAACATCCGCTACGGCAACCTAGACGCCACCAACGAGGAGTGCATCGCGGCGGCCAAGCTCGCGGGAGCGGACGACTTTATCACCCGCCTGCCCGACGGCTATGACACCATGCTCACCGGCAACGGCGCGCAGCTGTCGCAGGGCCAGCGCCAGCTGATCTCGATCGCGCGTGCCGCCGTTGCCGATCCGCCGGCGATGATTCTGGACGAAGCAACGTCGAGCATCGATACCCGCACCGAGGCTATCGTGCAGGCAGGCATGGACAAGCTCATGGAGGGCCGCACGACGTTTGTCATCGCGCACCGCCTGTCCACCGTGCGCAACTCCGACGCGATCATCTGCCTGGACCACGGCCGCATCATCGAGCGCGGCAACCACGACGAGCTGATCGCCAAACGCGGGTATTACTACCAGCTGTACACGGGTGCGTTTGAGCTCGAGTAGGTAGGTTTGTTCCACGGAGGTCTCCCAGGCGGGCCGGGGTGTAACCTCCGTGCTCAAACATTCTCGCTTCGCTGCGAAACTGCGCGCGGAGCAAACACCCCCGCCTCCCTCGGGGAGCTCCTGCGCGCACGGTCTTTTCTCGCAAGCTGAAGAGAAGTGGTGAGGCCCTGGCCAGCTGGCCAGGGCCTCTTTTTGTAAGGATGATTTTTCTGGGACGGGGATTTAATAATCATTATGTACCGAATGATT
>CABUBH010000052.1 GCA_902489775.1 uncultured Collinsella sp. | reverse complement strand
CTTAGAGGTCCTCGCGCCAGAAGGGCATGCTCATGCAGCGCGGGCCGCCGCGGCCGCGGGAGAGCTCGGCGGAGGGCACGACGAGAAGGTCCAGGCCCTCCTTGTACAGCACGTCGTTGGTGACGGTGTTGCGGGCGTAGACGCAGATCTTGCCGGGCTCGACGCACAGGGTGTTGGAGCCGTCGTTCCACTGCTCGCGGGAGGCCGCGATCGGGTCGCCGCCGCCGCAGGGGATCAGCTTGACCTGGTCGACGCCGGTGGCGTCCTCCAGGACGTGCTCGAGGGTGTCCTCGATCAGGCGGATGTTCACGTCGCCCGGGTTCTTGCCGGCGGTCAGCTCGTAGACGCGCAGGGTGCCCATGATGGCGGGGTGGATCGTGAACTTATCGACGTCGATCTGGGTGAAGACCGTGTCGAGGTGCATGAAGGCGCGCGAGACCGGGATGTCGAAGGCCAGGATGCGCTCGACCTTGGAGTCGGAGTTCCAGAAGATGTTCTGGGCCATGACGTCGATGGCCGCGGCCTGGGTGCGCTGGGAGATGCCGACGGCGAGGGTCTTCTCGTTGATGTTCAGCACGTCGCCGCCCTCGGTGTGGAACTGGCAGTCGCGGCGGAAGTACAGCGAGACGTCCTTGTAGTCGGGGTGGTACTTGAAGACGTACTTGCCGTACAGGGTCTCGCGGTTGCGGGTGACCGAGTACATGCGGTTGAGGTTGACGCCCTCGCCGACGACCGCGAACGGGTCGCGGGTGAAGTAGAGGTTGGGCATCGGGTCGATGATCAGGTCGGACTCGGACTCGGAGTTGACCAGGGAGTCGAGGGTCGTGGACGCCGTGAGGGGCATGTCGATCTCGGCCTTGGTCATGCCGGCCATGGTC
Source organism: uncultured Collinsella sp. (assembly GCA_902489775.1). GTDB lineage: Bacteria > Actinomycetota > Coriobacteriia > Coriobacteriales > Coriobacteriaceae > Collinsella. The sequence goes on along the minus strand of CABUBH010000052.1, from coordinate 11,478 downwards.
TTCTTGACGAACTCGAGGTTGTCCTCGATGGAGTCCAGCTTCTCGCGGACGATCTGCGGCATGTGCTGGCCGCGGATGCCGGCCTCGGCGATGTACTGGTCGGTGAACTCGGCGCGGGCGCCGGGGACCTGGTCGAACACCTCGGCGACGAGGTTCTCGAGGTAGAGGACCTCCACGCCCTGGTCCCTCAGGATCTGGGCGAAGGTGTCGTGCTCCTGCTGTGCGACCTCCAGGAACGGGACGTCGTCGAACAGGAGTCGCTCGAGCTCGTCGGGCGGCAGGTTGAGGAGCTCGTCGCCGGGACGGTGCAGGCAGACCTTCCTGAGCTTGCCGATCTCGGAAGGCACGTGCAGACCTTTCGTCATGGCCTCCTACCTTTCTTTCGGGCCCCTGTCAGGGCCGATTCGTTAGCGCCCCTCCGTGTGAGGCGTTATTGCTGACGACATATTTATATCCAAAATCAGTTCATACTTCCACCTCGCCCCCGAACGGTTTTATATGAGGGGTGAACGGCATACACATATACTTCACGCATGGCACACTTTGATTTAATAAAGTTTATTTACGTGCTTAAACGCGTTTTTAATCCAAATAACAAATGGAACTTAACTTTATTAAACCACCCTCAAATTGCATATTTCCAATAAAGCTATGAATAGAATTAGCGATTCATACCGCGTCTCAACCATTTTCATTTTTATTCAGAAAAAAGTTTTTCCTATTCATTTCTGGTAACAAATTACCGTTTACCAGACGCTTGATACCGTTCACCGGAAGCTCAGTATAAGGCCCATCGAATACCGGCTCGACTTACGGCCTCATTTGTAACAACTTGACTTCTCGGTATAGAAAAACAGTCCCGCTCCCCTCATGGGAAACGGGACTGTTATCGATAATCGTAGACAGATTTGAGCGGCTTTGAGAGCCGTCGGAATCCTAGCGATCGAACTCCGCCAGTGCCTCGCCCAAAAGCCTCAGACCCTCGCGAAGAACGTCTTCGCTCGCGCAGTAGCCCAGGCGCGCTCCGCAGGGAAGCTCAAAACGGCTACCGGGAACCAACAGCACTCCCCTCTCGGCCAGCAGGCGCTTGCAGAACTCCTCGTCATCCTCGGGAATATCCAGCTGGATAAACGAGGTGGACACGCCCTGCGGGGCCGTCCAGGAAACACGATGCTGCGTATCGATCCAAGCCTGTGCGATATCGCGGTTACCAAACACGATCTTGCGGTTGCGCTCGAGGATCTTGTCCTTGTGCTTGAGCACATAGGTCGCCAGGGCGTCGTTGAACACGCCGCCGCAAATCATGGTGTAGTCGCGGTACGTGCGAATGCGGTTAGATACCTCTTCGTCTGCCACAACCCAGCCCACGCGGGCCGCGGGCGTCGAATAGGTCTTGGACACCGAGTTGGTGACGATGGCCTTCTCGTACACATCGGCCATCGACAAAAAGTCCTCAGTGTTCTCAAGCGGCAGGTACACCTCGTCGCACAGCACATAGGCGCCAACCGAGCGGGCGATCTCGGCAATCTGGCCGAGCGTATCGGCATCAAGCACCGTACCGATGGGGTTCGATGCGTTGTTGATGCAGATGAGCTTCGTGTTGGGGCGCACCGAGCGCTTGAGCTCCTCGATATCGGGTTTCCATCCGAGCTCCTCGCGAAGCTCCCAATACTCGACCTCGGCGCCGAGCGTACGCGGGATCTCATAGAGCGGCGCATAGGTAGGCCACTCGGCGATAACGTGGTCGCCGGGCTCGACTACAGCCATGATGGCGTTGAGATTGGCGCCCGTGCAGCCATTGGTCTGCAGGATGTGATCGGGATTGACCTCGCGACGATACAGCTTGGCAACCTCGGCCTTAAACTCCGGCGAACCCTCGATCCAGCCGTAGTTCATCTTCTCGCGGTCCAGGCGTTCATAGAACGTGGCGCCGTCCTGCTCGTCGAGCGCGCGCAGCTCGCCCATGGTAAGCGAGGAGATCGTCGACTGGGCGATATCCCACGTGGCGCTCTTCTCCCAAACGTTGAGCCACTCTTCAACGCCGATTGTCTTGATATCCATGGCCAAGCTCCTTACAAAAGCAGTCATCCAATCGTGTTGACGTTCCTCATACAAGAATGGGGCGGTGCGAAAACCCGCACCGCCCCATTGGGAGACATCTAATTGCAGCTAGATGTATGTATTAAGACCTGTACGGGTCCTTGAAGACCTTAGAGGTCCTCGCGCCAGAAGGGCATGCTCATGCAGCGCGGGCCGCCGCGGCCGCGGGAGAGCTCGGCGGAGGGCACGACGAGAAGGTCCAGGCCCTCCTTGTACAGCACGTCGTTGGTGACGGTGTTGCGGGCGTAGACGCAGATCTTGCCGGGCTCGACGCACAGGGTGTTGGAGCCGTCGTTCCACTGCTCGCGGGAGGCCGCGATCGGGTCGCCGCCGCCGCAGGGGATCAGCTTGACCTGGTCGACGCCGGTGGCGTCCTCCAGGACGTGCTCGAGGGTGTCCTCGATCAGGCGGATGTTCACGTCGCCCGGGTTCTTGCCGGCGGTCAGCTCGTAGACGCGCAGGGTGCCCATGATGGCGGGGTGGATCGTGAACTTATCGACGTCGATCTGGGTGAAGACCGTGTCGAGGTGCATGAAGGCGCGCGAGACCGGGATGTCGAAGGCCAGGATGCGCTCGACCTTGGAGTCGGAGTTCCAGAAGATGTTCTGGGCCATGACGTCGATGGCCGCGGCCTGGGTGCGCTGGGAGATGCCGACGGCGAGGGTCTTCTCGTTGATGTTCAGCACGTCGCCGCCCTCGGTGTGGAACTGGCAGTCGCGGCGGAAGTACAGCGAGACGTCCTTGTAGTCGGGGTGGTACTTGAAGACGTACTTGCCGTACAGGGTCTCGCGGTTGCGGGTGACCGAGTACATGCGGTTGAGGTTGACGCCCTCGCCGACGACCGCGAACGGGTCGCGGGTGAAGTAGAGGTTGGGCATCGGGTCGATGATCAGGTCGGACTCGGACTCGGAGTTGACCAGGGAGTCGAGGGTCGTGGACGCCGTGAGGGGCATGTCGATCTCGGCCTTGGTCATGCCGGCCATGGTCTTCTTGACGAACTCGAGGTTGTCCTCGATGGAGTCCAGCTTCTCGCGGACGATCTGCGGCATGTGCTGGCCGCGGATGCCGGCCTCGGCGATGTACTGGTCGGTGAACTCGGCGCGGGCGCCGGGGACCTGGTCGAACACCTCGGCGACGAGGTTCTCGAGGTAGAGGACCTCCACGCCCTGGTCCCTCAGGATCTGGGCGAAGGTGTCGTGCTCCTGCTGTGCGACCTCCAGGAACGGGACGTCGTCGAACAGGAGTCGCTCGAGCTCGTCGGGCGGCAGGTTGAGGAGCTCGTCGCCGGGACGGTGCAGGCAGACCTTCCTGAGCTTGCCGATCTCGGAAGGCACGTGCAGACCTTTCGTCATGGCCTCCTACCTTTCTTTCGGGCCTTACTGGCCGAATGTATCAGCGCCCCTCCGTATGGGACGCTGCTTGCTGACAGCTCTAGTTATATCCAAAAACCACCCGCAATTCCACCTCGCCCCCGAACGGTCAGCAAAGTGCGATGAACGGTATATCGCATATGATTCCCCCATGATGCACTTCGGTTCTCTAAAGCAGGTTTTCAAAGGTAAACGTTCTTTTTTCTAAGGAATTAAGCCAGATTGCACAAATATTTTCATGTTTAGGAATTGCATAGCTAAAACTGTTTTCTGCATATAAATGTCGTTTGTCCACGATTCGATTTGGATTCGATTATATTCAGCTTGCAATCATTCTTATTCATACATTCTCACCAGTTGAGTATGGATATAGATTGTTTTCAAAACGAGTTGGACAGTTAGTTGCATGCTTGACAGCGTAAGAAGTAGGTAAAGATACCGTTCGCACAATACGTTCGTGCCGCAAGTCGACTAAATTGAGACAATAGTGAATAGTGTTAGGCTACCGTCCCCTGCGGGGACTGAACGGACAGATGCATATGCCGAGCAAAATCGAAAAAAAGCAAGCCGCCGCAAAGCTGCGCAAACCGCCGCGCGACTTCTCGTACACGCAGAACCGAGAGCTCAGCTGGCTACGCTTTGACAACCGTGTGCTCGACGAGGCTTTTGATGAGTCCGTGCCGCTGTTCGAGCGCCTTAAGTTCGTCTCGATCTTCGAGTCCAACCTCGATGAGTTCCTCATGGTGCGTGTGGGTGGCCTGTCTGACCTTGCCGAGCTCAAAAAGCAGCCTGTCGACAACAAGAGCAATATGACCGCCTCCGAACAGGTCGACGCTGTCATGGCGGAGCTGCCCGGGCTCCTTGCCCGTTGGGAGTCCATCTTTAAGAGCATCGAGGACAAGCTCGACACCCTGGGCGTTCACCGCGCCCGCACCGATTCGCTTACGCCCGAGGAGCGCACCTTTGTAACCCGCTACTTCCAGGCCTACGTGTCGCCGGTCATCTCACCGCTGGTGATCGACCCGCGCCACCCCTTCCCCAACCTGCGCAACGGCGCACTCTACCTGGCCTGCGGCCTGGACGGAGTCACCGACGAGGAAAGTCTGCTGGGCCTGATCGAGATTCCCGCCTCGATGAACCGCGTGGTCGAGATCCCCTCGCCCACCGGCACCTACTCCTACATTCTGCTCGAGGACGTCATCCTCGCCTGCCTGGACAGCTGCTTTGGCTCCTATAAGCCGCTGGATCGCGCGCTGATCCGCGTCACCCGCAATGCCGATATCGACCCGGACGGCGAGGGCGTCGAGGAGGAAGAGGATTACCGCCAGCACATGAAGCGCATCCTCAAGAAACGCTTGCGCCTGCAGCCGGTGGTGCTCGCCGTATCGGGCTCGCTCGAAAAGCCAACGCTCAAGACTATCCGCAAGGCGCTCGAGCTCTCGCGTCGCTCGGTCTTTACCTGCGATATCCCGCTCAACCTGGGCTATGTCTTTGGCATTGAGGGCAAGATTCCCGAGCACCTGCGCAACGAGCTGCTCTTTACGCCGTTTAAGCCGCAGCCCAACCCCACCATCGATATGACCCGCTCCATCCGAGAGCAGGTGCTTCAGCACGACAAGCTGCTCTTTTATCCCTATGAGGCCATGAACCCCTTCCTGGATCTGGTGCACGAGGCCGCCTACGACCCCGAGTGCATCTCGCTGCGTATCACGCTCTACCGCGTGGCCAAGCAGAGCCGCCTGTGCGAGTCGCTGATCGATGCCGCCGAGAACGGCAAAGAGGTCACGGTGCTCATGGAGCTCCGCGCCCGCTTCGACGAGCAGAACAACATCGAGTGGGCCGAGCGTCTGGAAGAGGCAGGCTGCACCGTCATCTACGGCTCCGAGGGATTTAAGTGCCACTCCAAGATCTGCCAGCTCACCTATCGCGAGGGCATGGCGCTAACGCGCCTGACGCTGCTGGGCACCGGCAACTTTAACGAGAAGACGGCCAAACTCTACAGCGACTTTATGCTCATGACCGCCCATCCCGGCATCGGCGAGGACGCCAACCTGTTCTTCCGCAACCTGTCGCTGGGCAACCTGCGCGGAGATTACCGCTTCCTGGGCGTGGCGCCGGTCGGCCTGAAGCCGCTCATCATGCGCGGCCTGGACCGCGAGATCCAGCGCGCCCTCGCTGGCGAGCCCGCCCGTGTGTTCTTTAAACTCAACTCGCTCACCGACCGCGAGGTCATCGACAAGATCGCCGAGGCATCGTGCGCAGGAGTCCGCGTGGACATGATCATCCGCGGCATCTCGTGCCTCAAGCCGGGCGTTCCGGGCAAGACCGAGAACGTGTATGTCCGTTCTATCGTCGGACGCTTTTTGGAGCATGCGCGCGTTTACGCCTTTGGCGTGGACTCGGACATGATCTATCTGAGCTCGGCCGACATGATGACGCGCAACACCGAGCACCGCGTGGAGATCGCCTTCCCCGTGCTCGACCCCACCTGCCGCGCCCTGGTGCACGAGTACATGGGCATGCAGCTGCGCGACAACGTGAAGGCCCGCAGTCTCACGAGCGACGGCACCTGGGTCCCCGTCGAGCGCCACGAAGGCGAGAGGCCCTTCAACTCACAGGAAGCTCTGCTGGAGCGTGCCTATCGCAACGCCGAGGCGGCCGCGCAGCAGCGCGCACAGGACAAGGAACGCGTGGCCGAAGAAGCTATTCAGGCCGAGGTTGAACATAGGGCAGTTGCCAAACCGGAGGCGGTTGCCGCTCCCCCGGTGAATGAGCCCGAGGCTGCCGCAGAGCCCGCCGTGGAGAAAGCGCCCGAGGTTCAGAAGGTCCAGGCAACCGTCATTGAGCCCGAGCCTGCGCCTGCACCTCAGCCCGAGCCGCAGGTCACCAAGCCCGCACCCGAGACGAGTGCCCGTCGCGATAAGTCCGCCGGCAAGACCAAGGCCATCGAGCGCCATCGCCCCGGCCGCGTGCGCATGGGCCTGGGCCTGATTGGCCTGGGTCTTAAGACGCTCATTACCGGCAAGACGAAATAGTCGTTTGTAGAAGCAGTTTGTAGAAGCGCCCCGCATTTGAGGAAAGCCTCGGATGCGGGGCGCTTTTCCCTGCTACCATGGTGCGAACAACAACGCGAATGACAGGCAGGGATATGAAGCTCACTATAGAATCGATGACCTACGGCGCCGACGGTCTGGCGCACGCCGACAACGGTAAAGCCGTCTTTGTGCAGGGCGCCGTGGCAGGCGACACCGTCGAGGCCGAGGTCGTACAGGACGGTAAGTCGTTCATGCGCGCCCGCACCACCGAGATTCTGGAGCCAAGCCCCGATCGCATTCAGCCTCCCTGCCCCTTCGTGGGCATCTGCGGCGGCTGCTCGTGGGGCAATCTCTCACGCACGGCACAGCTCGCCGCCAAGGAGCAAAACCTGCGCTCCACGCTCGAGCGCATCGGCAAGTTCGCTCCTGAGCAGGTCGATGAGTTGGTACAGCCCATCCGCCACACCAAGGACGACTGGGGCTACCGCAATAAAATCGAGCTGGAGCCCACCGTCGCCAACGGTCGTGTTCGTCTTGGCATGCATGGTGTCGACCCCAGCAAAATCGTGACCGTCGATGCGTGCCCGCTGTTCGATAAGCGTTTTCCCAAGGCGCTCAAATCGGTCGTCGGCGCACTCAACTATCTGAGCGGCAGCCATGACTTGGGGCTCGAACGCGTGGGCATTCGCGCATCGCGCCGCACCAAGGCACTCGAGGTCGCACTCTGGACGCCCACAGGCTCTTTTCCGCGCTCGCAGGTCTCCCGCGTGCTGGCGGACGCCGCTCATCCCACGAGTATCGTGCGTGTGATGAGCAAGGGCGAAAAGAAAGCCCGCCGTGTCTCTAAGGTGGAGATGCTCGCCGGCGAGGGCTCGTGGACCGAGAATATCGCCGAAGGCCAGATGCGCTTATCCGCCCCGTCGTTTTTCCAGGTCAATACCAAGGGCGCCGAGATTTTGATTGAGCTCGTTATGGACGCCCTCGACCCGCAGGAAGACGAGCTGGCCGTGGACCTGTACTGCGGTGCCGGCACCTTTACCCTGCCGCTCGCCCGCCGCTGCGATTTTGTCGCTGCCGTCGAAGCCTATGGCCCGGCCGTGCGTGATCTACGCCGTAACTTGGAGATCAACAAGCTCGATAACGTCGACGTTATCGGCGGCGACGCGGTGCGCGAGTTCCCCGATCAGGACGCCGATGTCCTAGTAGTCGATCCGCCACGCGCGGGCCTCGCGCCCGAGGCGATCGACCTTATCGCCAGCACGAGCGCCCGTGATGTCGCCTACGTGAGCTGCGACCCTGCCACCCTGGCACGCGACCTCAAGCGCTTTGTCGAGGAGGGCACCTTCTCCCCCGTCAAGATCACACCGGTCGACCTGTTCCCGCAAACCTTCCACTGCGAAACCGTCGTCCACCTCAAGCGCAACTAACCACATGATGAGAGCGGGCCCGCGTGCGTAGCTGCACGCGGGCCCGCTTTATTCGGTCGACGCAACGCTGGCAAAAGTCATCGCTGCACTCACGGGCAGCCAGAACAACAACGGCAGCAGGTAGCGCATCGACTCGGTCGTATACGATGTCGGCGAGATCCAAAGAACAAGGTTTGCCGCAACGAGCGGCGCCATCAGATAGAGTTTCTGGGGCGCACGACGTTTTATCTCCAGCAGCAGAAACGCCATACCCCAGGTCGACCAAAGCGCCTTGGCGCCGACAAGCATGCCGACCGGCGTCGACTGAAACCATGCGACGAGCGACTCGACACTGCGACCCAAGGTCGCATCGGACCAGCTCAATCCCAGGTCCCGCGAGCGGGGAAACACATGGCTCACGTTGTGCCCGTCGACAGGAGTCACATAGGGCGACAGGGCCTCGCTTCCCGCCACCGGCATGGCATACCAGCCAATCTGCACTCCCAGATACGCCTCGAGATAACAAAGTGGATGTTGCAGGAACCCCGCTGCCCACGCGCCAAAATAGGCTGCAAAATCGAGCTCGTCGGCCTTACCAAACGTGGAGTCTTTAACGGAGTCGGTTAAAAACCACGTGTAGTTGTTCTTACCATCCTCCCCGATGGCGCGCTCGATCTCTTGACGCTGCCATTCCGGAAGCTCGTCCCCGTGGTCACGCATCAGCAACGCGGACTGCTGAAACATGAGACCGTAGACTTCCTGCTTGCCACCAGGCTCGCACCCCAAAGCGGGAAGCGCGGCCCTAGGCATGATAATCACCATAAACAGAGAGCTGCCGACCGCGACCGCGGCGACGATTAGCTTTCCTCGTCGACCCGTAGCCCTAAAGAACACGGCAATCAAGACGACCAGCGCGAGAATCAAACCGGTCTTGCGCGTCAGCGCCACAAGCAACACGAGAACAACGTACACGAGAAGAAAGCCGGGGACCCTCAGGAGTTGCCCCCTCGAACGCATGACCTCAATGGAGGCAACCGAGAACAGTAGGAAAAACGGCAGGAAGGTGGCATCCTTCGCCATGGCAGAAGCATAAATGGGAAGTGCCAATACAGGCACAGAAACGCCAGCAGTGCCAGACAAACGCCACGTCCGCCGCCCATGCGGCGAACCAAAACAAGACAGCACGCCAGGGCACACGCCGACAGAAACGCCTGCACCAGGCAAATAGCGTACACCCCGGTGTCGACACTCCCCAGCGCACGGCCCAAGTCGGTAAACCATCCGTACAGATAGGTATCGAGCACCGGATGATGGTCGGTGATAACGCCTTCCGACAAGGCATTGGGCAAGCCGTTGTGCTGCAAAAGCTGTTGGCGGGTATCCCACCAGATCACGCCCGGGAACAGCAGGGCCAGCAGCGGGGCCCAGCAGGCGTAGATGATTGCGCCCAGTTTTATGATGCCGCCGAATGCGTACGTCTGCGGGATGCCAGAGAACGCCATATCGCACAAGTTGTCAAACCATCCAGCATAGTCTTGCCGAGGGACGTCAACAGCACCTTTGCGTCCCACCAGGAACCGATCGATCAGATAGTCGCTAAGCATCAACGCTGCGCAGAAAAAGGCGAAGTGCCCCAAGACATGAACCACGTAGATAGGGTTGCAAGAGAATCCCACAGTATCGCGAAACATATCCGCGATGGTCGCGAGCACCCCAAAGATGCCCGCGACCATCAGCATGTCGCGATTCTGTTTTAATCGCTCCACCGGCATGCGCTTAGTGCTTTACCGGCGCGCCGCAATGCGGACAGAACTGAGAATCAGGCGTAAGCGGACTTCCGCACGAACCGCAGAATCGCGTAGCTTCCGAAGGCATGGGCGCCTGCTGCGGTTGAACCAGAACCTGCTGTCCGACGAAATTCTGCGGCATCGTCTGTTGAGGCGCAACGGGGATAGTGCCATTCGCGGTTGCCGCATACCCCTTAGAGTGCTTACGCATGCGAATGACAACGAAGCCACCAACGCCCGCAGCAAGAAGAATTGCAACTACAATGACAATGACAATTGGGTTGAGCGAGGATGAGCCACCATCGTGCTGGGCCGCAGGAGACAGCAGGCCTCCCGAGGCACCGATCTCGTAAACATCAATTGATGCGCTATCGTCATCAAGATCTCGCGCAACGTAAACCTTTGAATTATCTTGCGAAAAATACGCGGGGCCGACCCCAGATTTGTCATAACCGCTTTTTAAGGATATTTGAGAGGACGATCCAGTCTTGGTATCAACCAGATAGAGCAAACCGGATCCATCGATATCATCGGTATATGCTAAAGCAAATGCTCCATCACTTGACAAAGACGAAATGTCCGGATCGTAATTCTTCGTGCTAAATGAGGATTTCCATTTTGTCTTACCTGTAACGGAGTCGACAACCGAAAGAGAACACTCGTCGACGCGCTCCGAGCTCGAAGAGCCTCCCCCGTTAGGCTGGCTGGACAGCATGCCCATCAATGATCCATTTGCGTTGTATGCGCGGCCCGAAATATCTTCTCGCTCATTAGTGGCTGCAATTTCGCCTTTTTTCGAAACAAATACACCGCTTGAAAACAAGGTTCCATCCGCCATCACACGCACCGGAGAACCAAATGAAGAAAATTCGAGGCCCGGTGTGCTTATCTCATTAACAATGGTTTCAGAATCCAAGTTAATTGTTGTCAGCTTAAAGCCAGTTGAATAATTCACATAACCATATTTACCGTCTAAAGACATCCATGCCGAAGAGCCCCCGCAACTATTGTCCTCAAAAAACGGAGCCGAATAGACCGAGAGAACCTTTCCCGTCTTGCGATCAATCTTACTGAACCTAACAGACTCGGTATCAGAAGAGGTCAAGAAAAAGGTGTTGCCATCATCAGACAAGCCGAGCTGCCAAAGATTCCTTTCAACGGCGGAAGAATCTACGGGAGTAGACTCCGATTCGCCTTTATCCCCTAACGGATAGCCAATAATTTCTGACTGCTCCGGATCATATGAATAAAAGAAGTCCTCTTTATTGGAGAAACAATAAGCTCCTCGGTAGTCACCGCCTCGGCAACCATAGTCATCAATAAAGGTTGAGGCTTGTATTTGCGATCCATCATCCGCATTCACCACTAGTAACTGGGTACCGTCCCCAGAGTAGCCCTGCTTTAGAATCAGGTATTTTCCCGACAAGGACCTGTCAAACAATCTGCCCGACACTACGAAACTGTCCTTGAGCTCGGGCGTGGGGACGTCGGCAGCATAGGCGCCCAGCGGTGCGACAATAAGGCTAGCGGCCAGCGCCAGGCCGGCTATTAGAAGCCCCCCCCATTTCATTTTTCTCGTTCTTGGCATGGTTGCCCCTTTCGGTCGATAGGTGAGTAATACCTGAAGCTAAGCTAAGCCTGAAAAATCCAAATGTGTTGCGCAACAATTCTCAGCGTGCAAAAAAATCGGTGGCGCACGATGAAAATAGGACGGGGATTAAATAAGGCTCTGTTAGACCAGGATTGACATACATGTGTCCCCACGGTGCCATATCGTTGA